>DATADW010000227.1:0-3005 GCA_036258335.1 Acidimicrobiia bacterium | reverse complement strand
CTCCAATTTGGGAAGACGTAAGCGATGCGGCTCATGCGGTGGTCCGGCGAACTGCCGACACCGCAGAACCAACAAGCTGTCGACCGGCCTCTGCCAGGTCCAGCGCCAGGCTGCGCCGTTTCTCGAATGCCCACCTGACGGCTTCTCCGTAGCAGCCGGACCGCTGCCGCCAAGACAGCGGGGCGCGGGTGGCTGCTCCCATCAGCCCGCCCATGTACTCCCATCGGGGCAGGTAGGTACCGGCGGAGCGGCCGGTGTCGTACCAGTTGCGCAGCTCGTGAACCGAGCTGTAGGCGCGCAGCGACCCCGCTGGATGGTTGCGGTGGACGAAGTGCACCGCGGGGACGAAGGCGAACGTCCCCCGGAGGGCCAGCTCGGCAAGCTGGACCCGGGCGCTGGCGTGGTAGGAGCCGGGCAGCGCCGTCTCCCGCAGGGCAGGCGCCCTGATCAGCCCGAAGATCGGGAGGTTGAGCCGCTCTTTGCGGACCACCTCGCGGAAGCGCTCCACCGGGTCAGGCGAGACTACATGCGAGAACCGGGGGATCTCGCCGAGAGGGTTGCCGTCGCCGTCGACTTGACGGGCGGCGGTATAGGCAAGCACCGCCCGGTCGTCACCGCCGAGTGCGGTGGCGCAGGACTCGAGAAAGCCGGGTTCGAGCATGTCGTCATGCGCCGACCACTTGAAGAGGTCGGCTCGTGCCAAGCGGAACACCTGGTGGTAGTTGGGCGCGGCGCCGATGTTCGAGGGGTTGCGGACGTAGTGGATCCTGTCGTCGCGCTCTGCCCATCGCCGGCAGATGTCGCCGGTCGCGTCGGTGGATGCGTTATCTGAGACGATCAACTCGAAGTCCTCGAAGGTCTGCGAGACGATGGAGGCGATCGCATGGTCCACATGCCGTTCTCCGTTGTATACGGGGAGGCCGATAGAGACCTTGGGCAGGGCAGTCATCTCGACTCCTCTTCGAATCCGGGATTGGTCATGGCTCGTAGCCGAGCAGTGAGACCAGGTCCCCTGAGACCCGGTGGAGGTGATCGAGGGCGTCGTCGCTCAGCGCGGTCCGCCAGTCGCCCGGCGTTCCCTTCCGAAGATGGCTGTGGACGTCCTCTTCCCCTTGCGATCTGCCACCGGTCGCCCGTTGGAAGCTCTTGCGATCGGCCAGCGACTCCAACTCATCCCGCCGCGCCGGGATCTCCAAGAACTCGAACAGATCTCCGAGAAATCGGCGGTGATCCTCGGCGATCTCCTCGTAGCGGAAGATGTGGACCGGCGGCTCGGCGACCGCCCACGAGCGCAGGGCGTCGAAGTAGCCCAGCTTGGCGATGGCGTCGATCGTGTAGTGGATGCCCTCCTCCTGGGACATGGCCGAGAGATCGCGGCGCATCTCCGGGATGACCCCGATGGGCTTGTGCGAGTAGCGAGCGGCGAAGTACCACGAGACCACGGCATCCCTCGGGTCGCGTTGCACGAAGAAACTGCGGTGAGCGGCCGGCTTCGGGATCTCCAGGTAGGTGGGGTGTGAGATGTAGAGGTGGGTGACGATGGTCCGCTCCGGGAAGGGCTCGTCGAAGTGGGCATTGGCCAGACCCACGTCGATGTAGGGCACGACCCGCAGCCCGGTGTGGCGGTAGAACACCTCGTCGTTGTAGATGTTGCGCAGCCACTGGCTGGCGGTGCGCTGGACACAGCAGTGATAGATGTTGGCGAACCGAGAGCGGTGGCTGACACCGAGACCCGCCCGACGTCGGAGGGTGGCGAGTCGCTTGCTCATCTTGGACGGTCGATTCTCGGCCTGCATCGGCCAGGAGGCTAGCGGGCCGGAAATGCCGTTTGGGTCGCCAGGAGTGGTACGCTCGCCACGCTAAGTGAGGGGAGGGAGCTCTGGGGATGTTCAAGTCATGAAGGTGGCGATCCTGGCGGGGGGTCTTGGCAGCCGTCTGGCTGAGGAGACCGAGATAAGGCCCAAGCCGATGGTGGAGATAGGTGGCCACCCCATCTTGTGGCACATCATGCGCCATTACGACCACTTCGGGTACAACCAGTTCGTCCTCGCCCTCGGTTACAAGGGCGACCAGATCAAGCACTACTTCTCCGATTACCTCGCCAGCATGTCGAGCCTCAGAATCGACGTGGCAACCGGCGACATTCGCGTTCACGACGGGGACGCCGCCGAGAAGTGGGTGGTCGATCTCATCGAGACCGGTCGGTGGACCAACACCGGCGGGAGGATCAAGAGGCTGGCGCCCTGGCTCGGTGACGAGACCTTCATGCTCACCTGGGGGGACGGTGTGTCCGACCTCGACCTGTCTCGGCTTCTCGCCTTTCACAGGTCACACGGTCGGCTCGCCACGGTCACCGCGGTCCATCCCCCCGCTCGATTCGGCAACCTTCACATCGAGGGCGACCGTGTGGTGGACTTCTCAGAGAAGCCGCTCGATGTGGGATGGATCAGCGGGGCGTTTTTCGTCCTCGAGCCGGGGATATTCGATTACATCGAGGGCGACGACACCCTCTGGGAACGGGAGCCGATGGAGAACCTGGCCGCCGACGGTGAATTGATGGCCTACTGCCACGAGGGCTTCTGGCAGTGCATGGACACGATGAGGGACAAAGCGCTATTGGAGCGGCTCTGGGATGGCGGCGAACCTCCCTGGAAGATCTGGGACTGAGCGATGCGAGTAATGGTCACCGGCCACAACGGCTACATCGGCACCGTGCTCGTCCGGCTCCTCCAACATTCGGGCCACGAAGTGGTGGGCTTCGACAGCTACCTATTCGCCGATTGCACTCTCGGCCCCGACTGGCCCGATATCCCGGCGGTTCGCAAGGACCTGCGCGATGTCGAGCCAGACGACATCGCCGGGGTGGAGGCGATCTGTCATCTCGCCGGGATATCGAACGACCCGGTTGGCGACCTCGACTCGGACACGACCTACGCCGTCAACCACCACGCCGCGGCCCGCCTGGCCGAGATCGCCGCCGCCGTGGGGGTGGAGCGGTTCGTCTT
>DATADW010000226.1:0-2278 GCA_036258335.1 Acidimicrobiia bacterium | reverse complement strand
AGGTTGGCTGTCAGAGGAGACCGCCGACGACGCCTCCCGGCTCGGCTACAGCCGAATTTGGGTGGTGGACCCCTTGGATGGCACCCGCGAGTTCGTAAAGGGTATACCGGAGTGGTGCGTCTCGGTGGCGCTGGTCCCAGTGTTTTGGCCGTTTTGAAACAGGAGAGCACCCGATGAGCAGAGCCGACGACCTTTCCCGCATCGAGCACGCCTTGAAGCTCGCCGCCGGCGTTCTCGAGAACTTCACTCCCGGCGCGGTGGCGGCGAAGACCAAGACCGGGGACGACCCGGTGACCGCTGCCGATCTGGCTCTCAACGAGGTGCTCCACCAGGCTCTCCCTCAACCGGGAGAAGGTTGGCTGTCGGAGGAGACCGCCGACGATACGTCCCGGCTCGGCCGCGGCCGAGTGTGGGTGGTGGACCCCTTGGATGGCACCCGCGAGTTCGTCAAGGGCATACCGGAATGGTGTGTCTCGGTGGCGGTGGTGGAGGACGGCATGGCCGTGGCGGGCGGGATCCTCAGCCCCGGACCGGGCCACCTGATCCTGGGCGCCGCCGGCGAAGGGGTGACCCTGAACGGCGTGCCGGCAGCCTGCACGACCACCTCCTCGCTGAGCGGCGCTCTCGTCCTCGCCAGCCGGAGCGAGGTGAAACGGGGGGAATGGGACCGGTTCTTCGGCACCGACATATCGGTGCGGAACATGGGATCGGTCGCCTACAAGCTGGGGCTCGTCGGCGCCGGGCTGGCCGACGCCACTTGGACGCTCGTGCCCAAGCACGAATGGGACGTCGCCGCAGGAGCGGCCATTGTCCTCGCCGGCGGCGGGACGCTTCTCACGCTCGATGGAGAGGAACCAGTATTCAACCAGGAGAACCCCAAGCTGACCGGCTTCATCGCCACGGCGCCGGGTCTCGCGGCCCCGGTTCGGGAGTTTCTTGGGCTCGCCCTCCCCCCTACCGCCACCCCCTCCGCTCGCTCCTCCCCCTCACCGGGGGAGGCGGAAACTGAGGTTCACCCCACCACGTAGAGGCGGCGGTCGGATTGGTTGAGGCGGTCGACGCCATCGGGGGTTACGGCGACGATGTCCTCGATCCTCATCCCCCATCTCTCCGGGGCGTAGATGCCCGGCTCGACCGAGAAGGCCATCCCCGGCTCCAGCGCCTCTCCGTTCCCGGCGACGATGTAGGGGTGTTCGTGGACCTCTAGACCGATCCCGTGGCCGGTACGGTGGATGAACAGGTCGCCCAGTCCCGCCTCATCTATGACCTCCCTGGTGACGGCATCGACCTCGGCAGCAGGCACACCGGGCCTGACCGCCTCAACGCCTGTTCGCTGCGCCTCCTCCAACACCCGATAAGCCGCTTCGACCTCAGTCGAAGGATCGCCGACGACGAAGGTCCTTGTGGTGTCTGAGCAGTAGCCGCCGATCCGGCCACCGAAGTCGACAACCACGGTGTCGCCTCGATCGATGGTGCGGTCGGAAGGTGAATGATGCGGCGAAGCTGCGTTGGGACCCGAGGCGACGATGGCGAACCCCGCGGTATCGTGCCCCTCCTCGAGCGCCCACTCGGCCACCGTCGCGGCGAGTTGTCTCTCGGTCTGGCCCGAGAACCTCGTCTTGGCCAGCCGCTCGACCACCCGATCGGTGGCAGCAGCGGCAGCCCTGAGCAATGAGATCTCCTTGGCGTCCTTCCTCATCCGGAGCTGCTGCGTGATCGGAGCGGCCGAGGTGAACCTGGTGCCGGGCAGGGCCTGCTGCATCTCAAGTAAGAACACAGCCCACGTCTGATCGCCCACGGCGACCACATCGAGCCCGTCGAGTTGCTCGACCACCATCGACAGCGGATCATCGGTCTCGTCCCAGGGCCGGATGCCGAACAAGTCGGGTGAGGGGACGACCCGGGGTGCCTCCAGTCGGGGGACAACGAGCACCCCGTCACCGTCGGTCCGAAGCACCAGCATGGTGAGCCGTTCTGTCAGCAAGGCCTCGTACCCGGTCAGGTAGAGGAGGTCACCACCGACCGATAGCGCCAGGGCGTCGATCCCTGCCGTGCCGAGGAGTCGGCGTGCCGCAGAGATCCTGCGCCCGTGGTCGAACCAAGAGTGAGTCATCCGGACAACCTATCGACCGCTGGTTGTCTTTCGATTTCACGGCGATTCCGCCCGTTACACCCCCGTAGGATTGGTTACTTGCAATCTGCATCCACCTTCGGCGCCGGTGGCTACCGCCTGCCGCGCTTCGTCGGGCGTCTGGCAGCGGTGTGGGTTGTGGTGATG
>DATADW010000225.1:0-7786 GCA_036258335.1 Acidimicrobiia bacterium | reverse complement strand
CTCGGGGTGATCCTGGCGGCGATCTACCTTCTGTGGGCCTATCAGCGTGTCTTCACCGGGCCGCTCGACCGGCCGGAGAACGAGTCGGTCCCCGACCTCACCGGGCGCGAGATCGCCCTCATGGTCCCACTGGTGGTCCTGATGCTCTATCTGGGGCTCCAGCCCAAGGTGTTGCTCGACCGGATCGAACCGTCCACCAATGCCGTGATCGAGCGGGTGGCTGATGCGACCGGGTACCGGGTGGAGCTGCCGGCAAACCAACTGCTTGCCGAGGCCCCCGGTGAGTGAGGCCGCAGGCGTCTCCTTCCTGGCCGTCGCCCCCGAGATAGCTCTCGGGCTCGGTGCGGTGATCATCCTGTTGGTGGACGTGGCCCGCCACCCGGGGCCGCGGGTCCATGCCGGGCTGGTGACGCTCAGCCTGGCCGCCGCCGCCGGGCTCACCGTCTGGCAGGGGGCGGTGGTGCGAGCGGATGGCGCCTCGACCTGGTTTGCCGGGATGGTTCGCTTGGACGACTTCGGCGTGGTGGGTCGGGGGGTGGTCGTGCTCGCCACCGCTCTCGGGATGTTGGCTGCGTGGACGCTCGTGTCGCGTCTGGGCACACGTGGTGCCGAGGCGCTGGCGTTGGCGCTGGTGAGCGCCACCGGGTTCATGCTCATGGCGGCGTCGGCCCACTTCTTCGTTCTCTTCCTCGGGCTCGAGGTCGGGTCGATCTCGCTCTATATCCTCGCCGGGTACGTGCGGGAATCACCCAGGTCCGATGAGGCGGCGGTCAAGTACTTCCTGCTCGGGTCGTTCGCATCGGCGCTGTTCATCTACGGGGTGGCTCTCGCCTATGCGGGGACCGGCGCCCTCGCCTTCGACGAAGTGGCTGCCGCGCTCGGCGAGCAGACGGTGCCGGCCATCGCCTACGTGGCCTTGGCGCTGCTGGTGGGCGGGCTCGCCTTCAAGGTCACCGCCGCCCCGTTCCATAGCTGGGCTCCCGACGTCTACCAAGGGGCTCCCGCTGAGTTCGTCGGCTTCATGGCGGCGGTTGCCAAGGTGGGCGGGTTCGCCGGGTTGATGCTTGTCCTGCTCGACGCCTTCGAGCCGGTCGAGGAGGTGTGGCAGGGCGCCATTGCCGGGGTGGCCGGGGTCTCGGTGTTGGTGGGCACCATCTTCGCAATCGTCCAGGACGACGCCAGGAGGATGCTCGCCTACTCGGGTGTGGCCCACGCCGGGTTTCTCTTGACCGGGTTGGTCGCCGGGGCCGCCGCAGTCCCCAACCTGTGGTTCTACCTGGTGGCGTACACCATGGTGCTCGTGACCGCCTTCGCCGTGGTCGCGGTGGTGGCAGCCACCAGCGGCGGCGACACCTCGATGCGGTCGCTGAGCGGGCTGAGCACTCGCTCGCCCTTCCTCGCCGCGGTGCTGGCGATCCTCCTCATCGCCCTGGCCGGCATCCCGATCACTTCCGGGTTCGTGGCCAAGTTCGGCATCTTCGCCGCGGCATGGGGTGCCGGATTCGAGTGGCTTGTGATCCTCGGCCTGGTCGCATCGGTTGCGGCCTTCTTCTTCTACCTGCGTGTCATCGTGGTGATGTACTTCACCGCCCCTGTCCAGGCGGAGGCGCCCGGTACTGCCACCGCCCGGCCCGAGGTACCGGCGACGATCCGCTGGCTGGCGGTGGTGGTGGTGACGGTGACTCTGGTGCTTGGGGTCATCCCCGGGCCCCTGCTCGAACTGCTCGCCGACAGCGCCCCCTGAGTCCGCCAGCTGGGAGGGCGCGATGCGGACAGCTCCGGTATGAGATCACCCCGGTTGGCTGCAGCCGGCTTGGCGTTGTTGGCGGTCGCCGCTCAACCGGCGCCTCCCCCGGCGCCGACCCGTGCCGTGGGCGACCTCGTCCTGTTGACCGCGGACACGGTGATCCCGGGCGATCTCTATGCGGTGGGCAACCAGGTGCGGATGGAGGGCCAGGTCCGGGGTGACATGGTGGCCGCCGTCACCAGGGACGTCTTGGTGACCGGCACCATCGACGGCGACGCCTTGGTAACGGGCGGCTCCCTCGTCATCGAAGGGACCGTCGGCGGATCGGTCCGGGTGCTGTCGGGGAGCGTCGAAGTTCGGGGGAGCGTTGGCGGTGATGTCCTCGCCGGTGCCGGTCGGGTCAGCGTCGGCGAAGACGGCTCCGTCGGGGGTGACATCATCACCGCGGCGTTCAGCCTCGACATGGCCGGCCAGGTCGGTCGTGACATTCTCGGCCGTGTTTGGCAGGGCGTGATCTCGGGGGAGGTCGGTGGCAACATCGAACTCGACGGCAGACAGCTCGAGCTGGCAGATGGCGCCCGGGTAGGAGGCGACGTCCGCTATCGGTCGCCTTCCGACCTGATCATCGGAGACGACGTCGAGGTTGTGGGGACGGTGGGGCGGAGGAGCAATGTCCCGGCGGTGCGTGCCCGCTCGGTCCTCCTGGTCACCTGGGTGCTGGGCGCCCTCGCCTTTCTGGTCGGCGGGCTACTCATCCACTTGGCAGCCCCGGGGTGGAGCGGACGCGCCGCCGACTCGGTGCGCCGCAGACCGTTCATGTCGGTTCTGGCCGGTTTGATCGCCCTGCTCACGGTGGCCGCACTCCTCGCCGCGGTTGGGTTGGTGCTGCTGCTCTCGGCACCGGACCTGGCGGTGGCGATCGTCGCCGTTTCGCTTCCCTTCACGCTGGGGGCCGTCGGGATCCTCGGCCTCGGGCTGGCGCTCGGTCCTGTCGCGGTGGCCACCGCCGTCGGCGGGATGGTGGCGCGGCGGGCGAGCCCCTACACCCACTTCCTGGTGGCGGCCCCGCTAATAGTGGCGATGCCCTTCGTCCCCGTGGTCGGTTGGCCGGTACTCGCCGTGGTTGCCATCACCGGGCTCGGTGCCTGGGTCCGGGGAGTACGTCCGCGGAGACGCCCCCGACCGGCGGAGGTGGCTCAGCCCTGAGAGGACTGCCGGAGCAGGGCGAGCGTCTCCGACACACCTCCACCGTTGACCACGATCGGCTCCAAACCCTCTCGCAGGAGGAGGCCGGCGGCGATCGAGGCACGGAACCCGGTGGCGCACACCACCCATACCGGTCTCGACCTGTCCAGGTCGGCCAGGTCGTTGATCAGATCGGGCACATAGCGGTGAATCGATCCGGGGAGGTGCTCGGATTCCCACTCCGCAGGGTCGCGGACGTCGACCACCTGCGCGCCATCTTCGAGGGCTTCCGCCAGGCGATCGACCGGGGCGGTCTCGTGTGATTCCAGCGGCAGCCCGGCGTCCGCCCAGCCATCGACGCCCCGCAGCACCCCGGCAACCCCATAGCCGATCCGAGCGAGGTCGCTATAGACCGCCGCCCCGTCCTGTCCCGGGTCGAGCACCAGCACCAACGGCGTGCCAAAGGGGACGAGCCACCCCACCCACGGGGCGAACCGGTCGCCCAGCTCGACGCCGATGGACCCGGCTATGTGCCCGGCGGCAAAGTTGGTTTGGGGCCGGCCATCAACGACGCCCACGGAGGCCATCAGCTCCTCAACCGCTTCGGGCGAGAGTTCGGGCGGCTCGTCGTCCTCGAATGCCGGAGGCCCGTCTCGGTTTATATGGCCCATGTGGGCGTAGTAGGTCGGGTAGGGCATGTGCCCGGAGAGCTGGCGGTCGGCGAATGCCTCGGGGTCGGAAATGGAAAGGAGCGGGTTGCCTGCCCGCTCCTCCCCGATGGTGGACTGCACGCCACCCACATTCGATGCCGTACAGAACGAGCCGCCGCCGTGGGTGGGGCGGACGGCGACGGCATCGGGGAGCTGGGCGAGCCGCTGCAGCGACCCGTGTTGGAGACGGGCCAGCGATCGGGCGTACCGGTCGCCAAGCAGGTCGGTGCGTCCTGCCGAGCCCACCAGCAGGCTGCCACCGGTGAAGACAATCACCGGGTCTTCGTCGAGCAGGACCAGGTAGCTGGTGTGCTCGAGGGTGTGGCCCGGGGTGTGGAGGGGCCGCAGCGTCATCCTGCCGCCGGCATCGATGTCCTCCATGTGGAAGGCGGGCCGGTTGGGATAGGCGACGCCAGCCCCGGCGGGGAGGACCAGATCGGCTCCAGTCAGCCGTGCCAGTTCGGGGGCGCCGCTGATGTAGTCGTTGTGCACGTGGGTCTCGAGCACCGCGACCAGCGTCACCCCGGTCCGCTCGAGGGCATCGGTGACGCGCCCGATGTCGCGCTGCACGTCGATGGCCACACCGACCCCGCCATGATGGACCAGATACGAGGTGTCGCCCAGCGATGGTGTGCGGATCGCGACGACCTCCACGTGGGGATCGTACCCGGAGGTCTCACCCACGGCCGAACTCAACCCCACCGAGAAGGTACCGTTGCGGAGTGGCCGTCACCCCAATCGTCGACACCATGCAGCGCCCGATGCACGACCTCCGTGTTTCGGTCACCGACCGCTGCAACTTCCGTTGCACCTACTGCATGCCCAAGGAGATCTTCAATCGGGAGTGGGAGTTCCTCGCCCGCGATGCCCTCCTCTCCTTCGAGGAGATCGAGCGTCTGGTGAGGACTGCGGCCGATTTGGGTGTCGGAAAGGTGAGGCTGACTGGGGGCGAGCCGCTGTTGCGGCGCGACCTGGAGCGGCTGGTGGAGATGCTCGCCGCGGTCCCCGGGATCGAGGACCTCACCCTCACCACCAACGGGTCGCTGCTGGCACGCAAGGCGCAATCGCTGGCCGCCGCAGGTCTCAACCGGGTCACCGTGAGCCTCGACTCGATGGACGACACGGTGTTCCAGGCGATGAACGACGTCGGGTTCTCGGTGGAGAAGGTGTTGGAGGGGATCGAGGCCGCCGCGGCCGCCGGCCTGACCCCGGTCAAGGTGAACACCGTGGTGCAGCGCGGCGTCAACGAGGGCTCGGTGGTCGACCTCGCCCGGCACTTCAAGGGCACCGGGCACATCCTCCGCTTCATCGAGTTCATGGACGTCGGCACCACCAACGGGTGGCGGATGGACGACGTCTATCCGGCGGATCGGATCGTCGAGGACATCGATCGGGTCTTCCCGCTCGACCCGGTAAGGCCCAACTACCCGGGGGAGGTGGCCAACCGCTACCGCTACCGCGACGGGTCGGGCGAGATCGGGGTCATCGCATCGGTTACCCATCCGTTCTGCGGGTCGTGCACGAGGGCGCGTATCTCTGCCGAAGGGACGCTGTACACCTGCCTCTTCGCCTCAAGGGGGACCGATCTGCGGGCGTTGCTGCGCGACGGCGCCACCGACGAGGAACTTCGAGATGCATTGGCCGACGTCTGGCGCCGCCGCCGCGACCGATACTCCGAGATCCGCACCGCTGGCACCTCGACGGCGGTCAAGATCGAGATGAGCTACATCGGCGGGTAGCGTCGATCGGTATGAGGGTCTTCGTCACCGGCGGCACCGGCGTGATCGGCCGCCACACCATCCCGCTGCTCAAGGACGCGGGGCACGAGGTCGATGCCCCCGGGCGTGTTGATCTCGACCTCTTCGACCCCGATGCGGTGCGCGCCGCCGTTGCTCCGGCGGACGCCGTGCTCCACCTCGCCACCAGGATCCCGCCCCCGGAGGCGAGGGGCGAGCGTGAAGGCTGGATCGAGAACGACCTCTTGCGCGGCGAATGCACCCCGATCCTGGCGCGTGCCGCGATGGATTCCTCGGCCGGTCTGTTCCTGATGCCCACCGTCGCCTTCGTCTACCCGGCAGGCCCCTCGGACGAGTCGACCCCGATCAGGGACGACCTGCCCTACTACCTGGAGACGGCGGTTGCCGCAGAAAAGGTGGTCACTGGTTTCACCGGGCCCGGACGCCGCGGGATCGTTCTTCGTTTCGGGCTGCTCTACGGGCCCGATACCGGCTCCGACGGCCCCGACGACTCCTTCGGCAGCACGCTCGAGATCGGCGACGCCGCCCGGGCGATCGTGGCCGCCCTCGAAGCTCCCGCAGGGACCTACAACGTGGTCGCCGACGGCGAACCTGTCTCCAACCGCCTCTTCCGTCAAACCACCGGCTGGGCGCCTGCGGCTGCCTGACCAGGCACGGGGAGAGAGTGGTTTCCACCATGGGTGGAAATTCTCTGCTATTCTTCATTTGTGGCCCTCAACATCAAGAACGACGAAGTGGAACGCCTCGTCAACGAGGTAGCGCGGCTCTCTGGCGAGACAAAGACGGAGGCCGTACGCCAAGCGCTGCTGGAGCGTCGGCGCCGACTCGTCTACAGGTCCGGCAGAAACCGGCGTGATCAGGTCATGAATCTATTGGAGCTGGACGTGTGGCCCTCCGTGCCGCCAGGGGAGCTCGGTCGGCGGCTAACCGTTGATGAGGAGGCGGATATCCTCGGCTTTGGGCCGGAGGGCGTGTGATCGTCGACACCTCAGCTCTGATCGCCATCGTCACCAAGGAGCCCGGCTACGAGTCCCTGATCGAGAAGCTGCTCGCCTCGCCATCCGCCGGAATGGGGACCCCAACCCTGACCGAATCGGCCATCGTGTTGGGAAGCCGTCTCGGGTTCGATGCGGGCGACCTACTCACTCGAGTGACCGCCGCCTTCGACATCGTGCCGGTTCCCTTCGGAGAAGATCACTGGCGAGAGGCGGTCCGGGCGTACATGCGCTACGGGCGCGGCCGACACCCTGCACGCCTGAACTTTGGGGATTGCCTCGTCTATGCGATCGCCCGGCTGGCTGGCGAGCCACTCCTATTCGTCGGCACCGACTTCGGACTCACGGATCTCGAAGCAGCTTGAGGTCCACGATTTTCGAGTAGGTCAGCCGACTCATTTCCTTGGTTCATCCCGGTCCGGGTCCGGTTTTTGTCGTACCCAGTCGACACACTCCAGTTGGACGACGGGAGTGGAGGACTCATGGCCGAGGATGGGTCGGCTCATCCGGAAATCGAGCTCGAGCAGAAGTACTTCGATTTGGCGCACGGCGCGCGCACAGCGCGCCTCGCTGCGCTGCCGCAAGTGCCGAGTCAGCGTGGATTGGCCAATGGAACTCCCTTTGCCGTTGGCAGGACCATCATCACCAAGTACGGCACCAAGCGAGGCGCCATCGCTCTTGGAAGGGCCTTCCCGTTCGGCATTGGCGCCGCCATCGGTGGTGGCGACAACTACCTATGGGCGAGAGCCCTCGCCAACCGCGCGAACTCGTTCTTCAAATTGCTAGCTCCTGACACTGGCCTCGTCGCATGAAGGACCTCTGGGGAACGTCGCTCGGTATGCCTCGTGACTCTTGGGACGCTGTCATCGACGAGGTATCCCGCTGGCTTGCCGCGCCGACTGGTCGAGACTCCGATCTGAGCTCGGAAGGTCGGTCAAGCGGCCGCGGCCGTCGCGCCTCTTGGATGGTCGGGAACGGCACCGTCGAGGCGGAGCTGACCGAACCCTGGCAGGGGGTGTCGTTGGTCACTCAGGTAATGGTCCGACGTCAGGCCGAGGATGCTCGGATCCAGGTGCGCTTGAAAGCGCACTCAGAGCGGGCAACGGTCGTGACCGAGCATCCGCCAACCCCGGGCTTGCTCGAAAGGCTTCAAGCTCGGGTCGGTCTCTTCGATGGGTCGATTGACTACTTGACCACCGCCGAGAAGGTCAAGCTCGAGTCGGTCGACGAATTCATCGACGAGCTGCGTACCGAGCGTCGACGACTCCCGATTGTGGTCATTTCGCCGCTGCCGTGGACCGGAGAGTCGATTCTCGACTCGGGCCAGCTAGCGCAAGCTGTGGCTTTTCGGGCCCATGTGCGCTTGCTGGACGATGCCAAGGTTGCGTGGGC
>DATADW010000224.1:0-1783 GCA_036258335.1 Acidimicrobiia bacterium | reverse complement strand
CGGCCGCACGTGGCCCGGGCGATCGTACGGCATGGCGGTGCGATCGACCCCAACGATGCGTTCGACCGTTGGATCGGACGAGGCCGGCCCGCTTTCGTGGAGAAGACTCTGCCCTCGTTTGCTGCCGTAACGAGCGTTGTTCATGATGCAGGAGGCGTAGTCTCCGTGGCCCATCTCAAGGAACGGGGCACCCGAACTCTGGTCGAGCGTCTCAAGGACGAGGGGCTGGACGCGATCGAGACCCGGCACCCCAGTCACGATCCGGACCTGCGGGCGCGGCTCACGGATATCGCCCTCCAGCTCGGACTGCTGCGCACCGGCGGCAGCGACTGGCACGGCGATCCCGAGCCCGGTGTATCTCACGCAACGATCGGATCGCAGCAGGTTCCCCGAGAATGGTTGGAGCGCCTGGATGAACTCCGGGCGCGGGCTCTCCGATCGGCGGCCTCATGACCCTGCTCGACGTGGGCACCCGGGCCCCCAACTTCTCTGCCTCGGCGTCCGACGGCCGGAACTATCAGCTGAACGACCTGCTCCGGGAGAGCCGAGTCCTGCTGGTGTTCTATCCCGGCAATAACACTCCTGGCTGAAACCGCCAACTCTCCGCCGTGCGCGATGAGATCGAGAGCTACACCCAGAACGACATCCGGCCCTTCGGCGTGAATCCCGCCTCGGTCGAGAGCCACGCTGCATACGCCGCGAAACTGGGGTTGCCCTTTCCGCTGCTGTCAGACCGAGGGCTCGAGATCAGCCATGCCTACGGGACACTCAAGCCCGACGGCAAAGGCATCGCCCGCTCCGTCTGCCTCATCGATCGCGATGGCCTGGTACTGTACACCCAGGCCGGCGCGCCGGGGGCTTCGATTGTGCTCGAAAGCTTGAAATCATGACCCCGAAGTTCGACTTCGGCGGCAAGGTTGTCCTGGTGACCGGGGTCGGTCGCGCCGGACAGATCGGCAATGCGGTGGCGCTCGCCTTTGGAAAGGCTGGAGCTAAGATCGTTGCTTGCGACAAGAATGCGGTTGGCGTGGCGGAACGGGTGCGTGAGTTTGCGGCCGAGGGCGTCGATGCGCGCCCTTGCGCCGGCGATCTGACCGAGCCCGACATCGCGGCTCTGGCGGTCGAGGTGGCCCTCAGGCAGTTCGGCCGGTTGGACGTGGTGGTCAATGTGGCCGGAGGGCTCACAACCTACGGGCCGATCGAGCAGGCGACGGTGGCGGATATCGAACGCGAGATCGCCATCAATCTCAAGACCACTATCCTGGTGTCCCAAGCCGCCATCGCGGCACTCAGCCGCACCAAAGGCTGCATCGTCAATTTCACCTCGATTGCCTATTTCGAGCCCCAGGCCCCAATGGCCGTGTACAGCGCGGCCAAGGCTGCGGTGGCAGGATTCACCCAGAGCCTGGCGCTGGAGTTGCGGGACCGTCAGGTCCGGGTGAATGCCATAGCGCCAGCTATGGTACGTACGGTCGACAATGTAGCTGCGGTTGGCGACGGTGAAGCTCGCTACGTTGAGATGGAAGAGATCACCGACGGTGTGATGTCCCTCGCCAGCCCCACCTCCTCTCAGACCGGACACATCCTTCCCATCGCTCCGGCGAGCGCTCGGGTCTAATGCAGCTGCATGGCAGGGTCGCCCTGGTAACCGGTGCCGGGCGGCGGCTCGGGCTTGCCATGGCGCAGGCGCTGGCCGACCGGGGGATGACTCTTGCGATCCATCACCACGCCTCGGCAGAGGGAGCTCGGGAGCTGGAGGCCCAGGTTCGACAACGCGGTGGAA
>DATADW010000223.1:0-4953 GCA_036258335.1 Acidimicrobiia bacterium | reverse complement strand
GGTGACTTCGCTGGTACCGCTCGCGGAGATCGAGTCGGCGGCGGCGGCCGTCGCACCACACATCCACCGCACCCCACTGGTCGAATCCCGCACGTTGTCGGAGCGCCTCGGTCGGCGGGTCTCACTCAAGCTCGAGTTGTTCCAGCGGACCGGGTCCTTCAAGCCTCGCGGGGCGCTATACGAGGTGATGGCGCTGTCGGACGAGGAACGGTCACGCGGTGTGGTCGGTCTGAGCGGGGGCAACTACGCCCAAGGTCTCGCCTACTCAGGCGAGCGGCTCGGCGTCCCGATCAGGGTGGTCATGCCGGCCAGCGCTCCCGCGGCGTCAGTCGAAGCGACCACCGGCTATGGCGCCGAGATCGAGCTGGCGCCAACCATGTCGGAGGCATTCGAACGCTTCGATCAGTATCGAGCCGGCGGCGTGACGACCCTCCACCCATTCGATGACCCGAGGATGTGGGCGGGGAATGGATCTCTCGGGCTGGAGGTGGTGGAGGATGCGCCCGACCTGACCGACATTCTTGTCTCGATAGGCGGGGGTGGGTTTATCACCGGGGTGACCAGCGCGGTTCTCGCCCTCCGCCCCGAAGTCCGTGTCTGGGGGGTTGAAACCGAGGGTGCCGATGCCATGCGCCGTGCCCTCGATGCCGGCAAGGTGGTGGACATCGTCCCCACCTCCATCGCCACCACGTTGAGTGCTCCCCGGGTGGCGGAGAGCACGCTGGCCGTGGCGAGAGAACATCTCGAGGACGTCGTGGTTGGACCCGACGCCGAAGCGGTGGTGGCGCTCGAGGTCTTGGCGGAGCGAGTCAAGGTGTTGGCCGAGCCCGCCGCTTCCTGCACCTTGGCCGCAGCGCAACAGGTGAGGGCGCGGCTGGGCGAACATGTTGTGCTGGTGCTCTGCGGCGGGAACGTCTCGCTCGACGACCTCACCCGATGGCGCGCCCATTTTGGTGGCTGAGCCTTGGTCGTTCGGAAGGAACTGGCCCGGGACAGCTAGGCCACGGGTGGCTGGTAGGTGCCGCTCATGACTTCGCCATCCTCGGCCTCGAGGATCCAGATCGAGCCCTTCTTGACATCCTCGACGTCGCCGCCGATTAGCTCGACGCCGCGGTCCAAGAGTCGGTCGAGTAGCTCGGGGACGATGTCGCCGTGCGAGCAGAGCACCGCGTTGGTCCGGGAGACCTCATCCAGCAGGGCCTCGGCGGAGCCTGTGTCGGCGCCCTCGGCCAGGGCCTGATTCTCCTCGACCTTGAAGCCGAGCTCCTCGGCGAGCGGCTCGACCGTCTGCATGCACCGCAGGTACGGGCTAGAGACGATCCGTTCGATCCCGGCGAAGCGGAGCAATTCGGTGATGCCCGCCGTCTGACGGAACCCCTTTGCTGACAGCGGGCGCACCCGGTCGTCTCCTTTCCATTTGCTCGAATCTCCGGCGTGGGAGTGACGGATCAAGTACACCCGCGAGGTGTGTTTCCAGCGGTCTGGGTCGAGAGATGCCACCAGCTCGGCGTCGTGGCGGTAGGTGAGGGCGTCCACCGCCTCCCTGCTCGGCAGCCAGAGGACCTCGTCCACCTCGAGGTTGGGGACGAAGTTTCCCTCGGTGGGCCGCATAGCCCAATAGCGGACCAGCTTGTCCTCGCCACCGGTGACGTAGTGGATCATCCCCGCCGGGCTCGTGATCCGGCAACGGAGACCGGTCTCCTCCCACACCTCACGCAGTGCGGTCTCATGGGGCTCCTCGGGGGGATGGGGCTTTCCCTTGGGGAGGGTCCAATCGCCGTGGGCGGGCCGGTGGATCAGCAGTATCTCGACACCGTTATCGGCGGGCCGCCACACCACCCCTCCGGCGGCCTCGATGGTCACTGTGTCTGCGGCTCCATACGGGCTGCGGGAGAATAGTCACTGGCCGGGTTGCCCGGCTTGACCAGCCCGAGCCGGTCCAGCACCAGGGCTCCTGCTTCGCCGATCGTCTCCACCAGTTCGACGAGCTCGAGCGGAATGGCCAGCCGGTTGGCCAGGATGGGCACCAAGTCACCCCAGTCGGTTCCCACCGCAACCACGACGAGATCGGGAGAGACCCCGTGGCGGGCGACGAAGCGCACATTCCAGCTGACGATGAGTTCGGCGAGGGTCCCGATGCTGCCGGGGAGGGCGATGGCTGCGTCGGTTCCGTCGAGCAGGGTGGCGATGCGGAGCGGGATGGTCGGGGCAGGGACCTCGTCGGTGAGGTGGGCATTGGGCGACGAGCGGTCAGGGAACACCTCGGGTGCGGTGATGCCGACGACTCGACCGCCGGCACTGGCCGCCCCGGCCGACACCGCCTCCATCACCCCGGCGTACCCACCGGTGACAACGGTGCAGCCCGCCGCGGCCAGCGTGGCACCGAGCCGCTCCGCCTCGGCCCACCCCGGGTCATCGGGAAGGAGGGCCGAGGAGCCGAAGACTGCTACCCGGGGCGATGAACCTGTCACGCCGTGCAAGCTATCGATTCAAGACGGCAGACGGCAGGCGGCAGCCAGAATCGGGCAGTCCTCAACCTTCGGTGACTTGGCGCACCGCGGCGGCCACCTGAGTGCTGTCGATCAGGGCGGTCTTTTCGATGGCGAATTGGGGCCAGGGAGCGTCGAACCCGGCTACCCGGACCACGGGTGCCTCCAAGGCGTAGCCGGCGCGCTCCGCCACGGTGGCGGCGACCTCGGCGCCGACCCCGGCGGATCGCTGCGGTTCTTGGACGACCACCAGGCGGCCGGTCCGTTGCACCGAGTCGAGGACGGTCTCGGAGTCCCACGGGAACAAGGTTCGCAGGTCGATGACCTCGACCGATATGCCCTCGGCAGCCACTTCATCGGCGGCTTGGAGCGAGACGGGGACCATCCCGCCGTAGGTCACCAGGGTCACGTCGTCGCCGGTGCGGCGGAGGCGCGCCCTCCCGATCGGCAGGGTGTAGTGCTCGGTGGGGACGTCCTCGCGCCCCGCCCGGTAGAGGACCTTGGGCTCGAGGAACACCACCGGGTCGTCGCCCTCGAGCGCCGCGGCGAGCAGGCCCTTGGCGTCGGTCGGTGACGACGGGCAGACGACGACCAGCCCCGGAGCGTGGACGAAGTATGCCTCGGGGCTGTCGCAGTGGTGCTCATGGGCGCCGATCCCCGCTCCGTTGGGAAAGCGGACCACAACCGGGAGCGAGACGTTCCCCCGCGTCCGGTAGCGGGTCCGGCCGAGGTGGCTGACGATCTGGTCGAAGGCGGGGTAGACGAAACCGTCGAACTGGATCTCTGCCACCGGGCGGGCCCCGGCCACCGCCATCCCGATGGCGGTCCCGACGATCCCCGACTCGTTGAGCGGGGTGTCTATCACCCTCTCCTCACCGAAGGCGGACAGCAAACCCTCGGTGATGCGGAAGACGCCGCCGGCGAGAGCGACGTCCTCACCCAGGACCACAACCGACTCGTCACGCTCCATCCCCTGGCGCAGGGCGGCGTTGATCGCCTCCGCCATCGTCCAGCGCTCGGTGGGGCCCTCGGGGAGGGAGTCGTTGCCGATTTCCCATATCTCCTCGGCGGCGAACTCGGTCTCCTCCTCGCCCCGGCTCCGCTGCGCCTCGTGGAGCTGCTCGACCAGGGCGGCGGGGATGCGGGCGTAGGCGTGACGGATCGCCTCGTCGCGACCGGGCAGCGGCCGTTCTTCGATGGCCTCGATGGCTGCGGTGACCGACTGCGCGGCCTCGGTGCGCACCGCGCCGTCCAGCTCATCTGACCATTCCCCGGTGCCCTCCAGGTAGCGGCGCAGCCGGTCGATCGGGTCCTTCTCCCTCCATTCCGCCTCCTCTGCGGCCTCCCGATAGAGACGGGCGTCATCGGCGGTGGCGTGAGGGCCATAGCGGTAGCAAACCGCCTCGATCAGGGTGGGGCCCTCACCGGAACGCGCCCGCCGCACCGCCTCCTGGGTGGCGAGGTACACGGCAAGCGGGTCCATCCCGTCGACCCTCATCCCGTGGATCCCGTAGGCGTCGGCCTTCTGGGCGATGGTCTCCGATGCGGTCTGCTTGGAGTAGGGGACCGAGATTGCATAGAAGTTGTTCTGGCAGAAGAACACCGTGGGGGTACGCCAGACCCCGGCGAAGTTGAGCCCCGCGTGGAAGTCATTCTCCGAGGTCGCCCCATCACCGAAGTAGGCGATGGTCACCGTGTCCTCGCCCCGGAGCCGGGCGGCGTAGGCGTGACCCACGGCATGCGGGATGTGACTCCCGATGGGCACGCAGACGATCCCGCACCGGTGGCGGAGGACGTCCCAGTCGCTGTTGGGCAGACCCCGCCAGTAGGAGAGGATGACCTCGACGGGGATCCCCCGGGCCAGTTCGACGGCGTGCTCGCGGTAGCTGGGGTAGGCGAAGTCGGTGGGCCCGAGCGCCATGGCCGACCCCACCTGGGCCGCCTCCTGACCCTCGAGCATGGCATAGGTGCCGAGCCGGCCCTGGCGCTGCAGAGCGAGGGCCCGCCGGTCGAACTCGCGGGCCAACACCATCAGCCGGTAGAGCTCCTGGACCTCCTTGATGGGAACGCCGGGGTCGCCCCCCACCAGGGCGCCGTCGGTCCCGAGGATCTGGAACATCGGGGCCAAGTTTGCCACGCGACCGCCGCTAGAACCCCGGCGAACAACGCCGAAGGGCAGAATCAGTCCGTGCCCGACGTGATCGTCACCTTTCGAGATCAGCTCGACGAGGATCTGCTCACCGAGTTGGGTTTCGAGGTGCGCCATCTCTGGCCGTCGATACGGTCGGCGGCCGTTACCGGGACCGAGGAGCAACTCGAGCAACCACCCCCCATCGGGGGGATCCCCTAAGTCGGTGCCTGCCCCGGTGAGGTGAAGGCGCGACCGCAGCGAGCAGAGGGCGTGACTTCCTCCTACTGCCGTCTGCCGTCTGCCGTCTGCCGTCTTTCCGTCTGCCGTCTGCCG
>DATADW010000222.1:0-9720 GCA_036258335.1 Acidimicrobiia bacterium | reverse complement strand
CGGCGGCGACGATGGCACGGGCGAGGGGATGCTCCGACTCCGACTCCACCGCGGCCGCCAACGAGAGCAGGCTGTCCTCGTCGCCGTCGACGGCATGGACCCCGGTGACCCGGTGGCTCGCCTTGGTCAGAGTGCCGGTCTTGTCGAACAGAACCAGATCGATGAGTCGGACCTGCTCGAGAGCGAGCCTGTCTTTGACCAGGATCCCGTTGCGGGCGGCTAGCCCGGTGGAGATCGAGACCACCAACGGGATGGCGAGTCCCAAGGCGTGCGGGCAGGCGATCACCAGCACCGACACGGTCCGCACCACCGCGTCGTCGGGACTCCCGGCGAGCAGCCAGGCGACGGCGGTCACCGCGGCAACGGCTACCGCCAGGTAGAAGAGGAGCGCCGCTGCCCGGTCGGCGAGCGCCTGGGCGCGGGACCGTGACCGCTGAGCCTCGGCCACCAGCCGCTGGATGCCGGCCAGTGCCGTTCCCTCCCCGACCTCCTCGACCTCGATCCGGATCGATGAGTCGGTGGCGACGGTGCCGGCGACAACGCGGTCCCCTGGTTCCTTGGCCACCGGTTTCGACTCGCCGGTGATCATCGACTCGTCTACCTCGACCAATCCGGAGGTGATCGCCCCGTCGGCGGGGATCCTCCCCCCGGGACGCACCAGAACCTCATCACCCACCACCAGTGACGCAACAGCGACTGTCTCCGTACGGTCACCAACCACCCTCTCCGCCTCGTCGGGGAGCAGGGCAGCCAGGGCACCGAGGGCCCCCTGCGCCTGGCCTATGGCCCGCATCTCCATCCAATGGCCCAAAAGCATGATCGAGATCAGGGCGGAGAGCTCCCACCAGAAGTCGAGATCGAACCAGCCCAGCGTGGTGGCGAGCGAGGCGGCGTACGCCACGGTGATCGCCATCCCGATGAGCAGCATCATCCCAGGCTGACGGGACCTGATCTCGCCGACTGCCCCTCGTAGGAACGGCGCCCCTCCGTAGACAAAGATGAGCGTCCCCAGGACCGGCGCCACCAATTCTGAGCCTGGGAAGGTGGGTGCCTGGTAGCCGAACCAGCCCTGGATCGCCTCGGAGAAGACGACGACGGGCAGGGTGAGCAGCAAGCACCACCAGAACCGGTCGCGGAACATGGCGACGCTGTGCCCGGCGTGCTTGTCGTGGCCGCTCCCAGGAGCTTCAGTGGTGCGATGGTCGTGGTGGGTGTGGGTCACGGTTAGCTCGGTCCTCGATGTGAGCTCGACACCGCCAGGCTACGTACGAGCGGTCCTGCCCCGAGGACGGATCTTCGACCCCCGATAGGCTCGGCTGGCGGACGACAAGGGACTGTTGATGGACGTGGCACCGGGCACCTTCTACCTCGGCGGCGAGATCGATCCCAAGTCGGGTGAGCGAACCGACCAAGCGTTCCTCTACGACGCTCCCGACCTGACCACGCACGGCGTGATCGTGGGAATGACCGGATCGGGGAAGACCGGGCTCGGTCTCGGGATGATGGAGGAGGCGCTGCTCAACGGCGTGGCCACCCTGATGATCGACCCCAAGGGCGACATGGGGAACCTGCTCCTGCTCTTTCCTGAGCTCCGACCCGAGGATTTCCGGCCCTGGATCGACGAGGCCGTGGCGACACGCGAGGGGACGACTCCGGAAGACCTGGCCGCCAAGACCGCGGCGAGTTGGAAGGAAGGGCTCGCCGGCTGGGAGATAAGCCCGGAACGCATCGCCAAGGTGCGCGACTCCGCCCCGATGACCATCTACACCCCCGGCTCCAACGCCGGGGTCGCCGTCAACGTTCTCGGCTCGCTCGACCCGCCCGACCTGAGTTGGGACACCGAAGCCGAGGTGCTGCGCGACGAGATCGAGGCGTATGTGTCTTCACTGCTCACCCTCGCCGGGGTCGAGTCCGACCCGGTGTCGGGACGGGAGCACGTCTTGTTGGCCAACATCATCGAGGCCGCTTGGCGTGGGGGTCGGGCCATCGACCTCGCCGGCCTGCTCGGCCAGATCGCCCAACCGCCATTCCGCAAGCTCGGCGTCTTCGAGGTCGATGCCTTCTATCCAGAGAAGGACCGCACCGCACTTGCCATGAAGCTCAACGGGCTGGTGGCCTCGCCGTCCTTCGCCGCCTGGCTCGAGGGGACGCCGCTCGACATCGGCTCCATGCTCTTCCCCGAAGGCAAACCGGCGGCCGCTGTCCTCTATCTGGCCCACCTATCCGACAGTGAGCGCCAGTTCGCGGTGACCCTATTCCTCTCCAAGTTGGTCACTTGGATGCGGCGCCAGTCGGGGACCTCGGATCTGCGCGCCCTGGTCTACATGGATGAGATGTTCGGCTTCTGCCCGCCAACTGCGGAACCTCCGTCGAAGAAACCGATCCTCACCCTGCTCAAGCAGGCGCGTGCTTTCGGTGTCGGGTTCGTCGCTTCCACCCAGAACCCGGTCGACCTCGACTACAAGGCGATGTCCAACGCCGGGACGTGGATGATCGGGCGGCTCCAGACCGAGCGCGACAAGGCCCGCATCCTCGAGGGAATGACCTCGGCAGCCGGCGGGGTGGACATCGGGACGATCGACACGCTGATCTCGGGGCTGGACAAGCGCCAGTTCATGATGCACAAGACGGGGGGCAAGCCACCGATCACCTTCACCACCCGATGGGCTATGTGCTTTCTGGCCGGTCCACTGACCCGCGACTCTGTGGTCAAGCTCATGGCGGGACGAGAGCCGTCCTCCGCACCCACCCCCGAGCCGGCGCCGACACCACCAACAGCGACTGCCCCGACGCCGGAGGCTCGAGCTGCACCAGTCGATTCCCCGGCCGCCGGTGAGACGGTGCCCGTCGCTCCCGATGTGGCGCCCTCGGTCCGATCCGCCTTCCTCGATCCAGCGGCGACCTGGGCCGCCACGGTTGGTGCCAGGCCCGGGTCGACGACGCTCCAACCCGGTGTGGCGGCCACAGTCCATCTCCGCTACGACGACGCCACGGCCGGGGTCGATCATCAGGAGACCTACGAGGCGATGCTCTTCCCGTTGGGAACCACCTTCGATCCAGAGACGGTTCATGCCGTTGACCACGACCCACGCGACCTGCGCGACGAAGCGCCGCCCGGTGCAGGGTTCGCCATCTCCGATATTCCTCTCGACAAGGCCTCCTACTTCACGGATCTCTCTCGCCGACTAGCCGACCACCTCTACCGCAGCCGCAGCGTGATCCTGTTCCGCAACAAGGGCCTCAAGCTCTACGCCCGGGTGGGCGAGACCCAGGAGGAGTTCGAGGCGCGTTGCCGGGAGGCGGCGGAGACTGCGGCCGACGCCGAGACGGCCAAACTGGAGGAGAAGTACCGCACCCGGATCCGGTCGATCCAGGCTCAGTTGAGCAAGGCCGAGTCCAGAGTGCGAGAGCTGGAGGCCGAGGCGAGCTCCCGCAACCAGCAGTCCTTGTTGACAGGCGCCGGTGAGCTCCTGGGAGCTCTGCTCGGCGGCAAGATGCGTTCTACCTCGCTGTCCAAGATTGCCTCGCAGGGCCGTCAGGCTTCCGCCGCCGGCGCCCGTCTGCAGACGGCACACGATGCCATGGGCCAAAAGGCAGCAGAGGTGGAGCAGTTGGAGATGGACCTGGCCGAGGATCTCGAGGCGATCACCGCCAAGTGGACCGAAGCTGCCGGGCAGGTCGAGGAGTTGGAGATCAACTTGGAGAAGTCCGACGTGTCGGTGGACGATCTCGTCCTGGTCTGGGTGCCCTGCTGATCAGTGGATCTCGGGGGGCTCCGTCTCCGGGGCGAGGATGGCCCACAACAGGTCGCGGATGCTGACTATCCCCAACAACTGGCCGTCCTCCATCACGGGCAGGTGGCGGTACCCAGCCTCGAGCAGCCAACGCGCCGCCTCCTCGACTTCGACATCGGGTGACACCGTGTCCGGCTCGGACGACATCCACTGACCGACCGAGGCGGTGGACACGTCGGTGCCTTCGGCCACGGCGCGGAGCAGGTCGCGCTCGGTGATCAGCCCCACCAGGTCCCGGCCCTGGATGACGCCGAGCGAGCCGGTGGAGGCGTTGACCATGGCCTGAGCAGCCTCGGAAAGCGTGGCCTCGGAACCGCACAACTCGGCCCGACCGCCGACCAGACTGCTCAGCCTCACACCCGCTCCCATCGCGTGATCCATCGAGGGTACAGGCGCGGGAAAGAGACGGCAGACGACATACTGCGGCAAAACGACGCCGAAGGCGTCGGGGGCGGGGGAATGGTTCACTCCCACGGGTGCCGAAGCCACGTGTCGAGCACCGTTGGGAACTTCGGGAGCCCCCCTACCCGATGCTCCGCATCGGGTCCCTTCCCCCCTCCGGGGGCACGGAAAGAAGGGCGTTCGGGCCCTCTCACTGAACGGCGGACCGTCGCCCGCCTTTCGCCTTCCGTCTTCCGTCTTCCGACTTTCTTGCGACGCGGACGGGCGGGCCATGGGGCCCGCCCGTTGCTCTCACCGGCCGTCCGGCCGGCTCAGATCAGGTCCTGCTCCCGGATGCCGAAGGAGGGGTGCCGCAGCCGACACAGCGCCAGCTTCTCCAGTTGACGGATCCGCTCCCGGGTCAGGTTGAACTCCTCGCCGATCTCCTCGAGGGTGCGGGGCACCCCGTCGTAGAACCCGTAGCGAAGCGCCAGAATGCGACCCTCCCGGTTGGGGAGCCGCTCGATTGAGACGCGCAGGCTGTTGGCCACATCCATCTCCTCGGTGAGCTGCACCGGGTCGGCGGCGTCCTCATCCTCGATGAAGTCACCGAGCTGGGCGCCGTCCTCTCCCACCGGCTGCTCAAGAGAGACCGTGTCGGCCACACCCAGAGCGAGCTCCACCTTGTCGACGGTGACCCCCGCCTCCTCGGCGATCTCGTCGGGCCGGGGGTCGCGCCCCAGCTCGGCCTTGAGGCTTGCCTGGGCAGCCCGCACCGCAGCCAGCGTGTCGTGGAGATGCACCGGGATGCGCACCGTGCGCGACTTGTCGGCGATTGCCCGGGTGATCGCTTGGCGGATCCACCAGGTGGCGTAGGTGGAGAACTTGAACCCCTTGCGCCAGTCGAACTTCTCAACCGCCCGGATCAGACCGAGGTTGCCCTCCTGGATGAGGTCGAGAAAATCGATGCCCGAGGTGTTGGCGTAGCGCCGGGCGTTGGCCACCACCAGCCGCAGGTTGGCGGTGAGGAAGGCGTCCTTGGCCTCCTTGCCGTGGCGGGACTTGCGACGGATCTCGAGCTCTTCCTTCTTCCCCTTGTAGTCGCCCCGCTCGAGACGGGAGGCAGCCTCCTCGCCCGCCTCGATCTTCTGGGCAAGCTCGACCTCCTGCTCGGCGGTGAGCAGGTCGTATTCTCCGATGGCGGTGAGATATTGGCTGACCAGGTCGGTGGTCAGACGACCACGCTCATCGGTCAGCTTGTTGCGCTCACGCTCACGGTCCCGATCTCGCCGCGCCTTGAGCGCGGCGTCAGGACGCGACGTGTCGGCTGATGCCATCTGCGGTGCCTCCGAAAGGTGGGGAACGTCGGGATGGAACCGCTTCCAGTCCCGACTCGTCAACACTATGACACACTCTGTTCACCTTGTGAACCCCCAACTTCTCAACACCGTCTTCAGTGTGGAGGGAGAGCCCCTGAGCAGGACTTCGAGAGGGTATCCACAGGCTTATCAACAGAACGTCGGGGACGCTACAGAGATTCCCGAGCGGGGCGGGGCCCTTCTACCCTCTCCAAACATGCCCATCCCGATGGCAGTGGCGCGATTCAACCGCCGTGTCACCAACCCGCTGCTCGGCGGGCTTTCCAAGCGGGCCCCAGGTATGGCCACGATTCTGCATCGGGGACGGAAGTCGGGGAAGACATACCAAACCCCGATGATGATCTTCGATACGGATGACGGCTGGGTCATGGCGCTCACCTACGGAAGCAAGGTGGACTGGGTACGGAATCTGGTGGCGGCAGAGGGCGGGGAGATGATCCACCGCCGCAAACGGGTCCGGCTGGAACGCCCCCGGCTCATCTCCAAGGCCGAGGGCATGGCGCTTATTCCGGCCATCGTCCGCGCCGTGTTGCGCACCATCGGGGTGACCGAGTTCCTCCGTGTCGACAAGACGCCCGATTCGATCTAGCCCCGGCGCGGCGGATACGGTGTCCTCATGCGGTCATTGAGAGTTGGCGGTGCCATGTCGTTGCTGGCGGTGATCGTCGTGGGCATGACGCCCATCGCGGCCACCCCCGCCGCCACCCAATTCGAGGATGTGCCCAGCGATCATCGCTTCGCCACCGAGATCGCCTGGCTAGCTGCCGAGGGGATTACAAACGGGTGCACCAGCGACAGGTTCTGCCCCGACGAATCGGTCACCAGGGGACAGATGGCGGCCTTCCTGGTGAGGGCGCTCCCCGACCTGCAACAACTCGACCCCGGCTCGCCCTTCGACGACGTCCCGCCCAGCCACACCTTCTACACCGAGATCGGCAAGCTGGCGGAGGCCGGGATCACCCAGGGATGCGACCCCGCCGGGACCCTCTACTGCCCCAATGATCCCGTGAGCAGGGGCCAGATGGCGGCGTTCCTCTACCGCGCCCTGGCCGACACGACCGGGCCGACCACCACCACTTCGACCACGACCACGACGCCGAGCGGGCAGGTGACGTTGAAGCTGGTGCCCGTGGTCACCGAGGGTCTCGACCAGCCGCTCTTCCTCACCCACGCTCCGGGCGACTCCACCAGGCTGTTCATCGTCGAGAAGGGCGGGGCGATTCGTGTGGTCCACAACGGCAACCTGCGGGGCGACCCCTTCCTCGACGTGGAGGTCAACACCGACAGCGAGCGGGGCCTGCTGGGGCTCGCCTTCCACCCCGGGTACGCCAGCAATCGGCGCTTCTTCGTGGCTTACACCGACGACGCCGGGACTATCCGTGTTGACGAGTACCTCCGCTCGGACAACGCCAACTTCGCCGACGGGGGCTCGGCTACCCGCGTCATCTCGATACCGCACCCCGGCGAGGACAACCACAACGGCGGGATGCTCGCCTTCACCCCCGACGGTCTCCTGCTCATCGGCACGGGAGACGGCGGCGGGGTCGGCGACCCCAACGACAACGCCCAGGACACCGACAGCCTGCTGGGGAAGATCCTGCGGATCGACGTCGATGGCGGCAACCCGTACGCCATCCCCGACGACAACCCCTTCGCCGACGGCCAAGGCGGGGCGCCCGAGGTGTGGCTGTGGGGTCTGCGCAACCCGTGGCGGTTCTCGGTGGACGCCAACCAGAACCGGGTGTTCATCGGAGACGTCGGCCAGGGCGATTTCGAGGAGATCGACGCCATCTCGCTGGGAGCGGGGTCGGCCAACCTCGGTTGGAACACCATGGAGGGGACCGCCTGCTACGACCCCCCGTCGGGGTGCTCTCGATCCGGGCTGACCCTCCCCATCCACGATTACGGCCACGACGTAGGTGGCTCGGTCACCGGCGGGTACGTCTACCGGGGGTCGGACCTCACCGGGAGAGACGGCCTCTACTTCTTTGGCGACTTCGTCAGCGGCCGGGTGTGGACCTTGCGGTACTCGAACGGATCGGTCTCGAACCTGACAGAGCGGCCCAATCTGGGCGTGTCCTCGCTGGCGTCGTTCGGGGTTGACGCCGGGGGCGAGCTCTACCTGGTCTCGCTGAACGGCGATGTGTATCGCGTCGCTCCCGACTGATCGTCATACCTCGAGGTAGATGCACTCCCCTGGGCACTCCTGGGCCGCCTCGATGACCACATCGAAGAGACGGTCGGGGACCCGGGCCATCCCAGCCGCTCCCTCGGGGCCGTGACCCGGCCCGGCGCCTCCATCGAACACCGTGGTTTCGCCGAAGTCCTCGGCAAGCTCGCGCACCGCCCAGATCCCGTCTGAGCGGGGGACGAACACCTCGGGGGCGATGCTCTCGCAGGTGCCGGCCCCCATGCACTGGTCGGCGTCGATCCATAGCTTCATGGTTTCTCCTTGTCGTACAGCCGCCCACGATGAGGCAGCCGATGACAAAGGAACCTCAACGGGGTATGAACGTGGGCACACCAGATTTGCCGGCGGGTGGGGGCTACGGTGTCCGGGTGGGCAACCGACTTGGCGAGGCGAGCTCGCCCTACCTTCGCCAGCATGCCTCCAACCCGGTCGACTGGTACCAGTGGGGCGATGAGGCGTTCGCCGCGGCACGCAGCCGTCAGGTCCCGGTCCTGCTCAGCGTGGGCTACGCCTCGTGCCACTGGTGCCACGTGATGGCCCACGAGTCGTTCGAGGACCAGGCGACGGCAGCCGAGATGAACCGCGCCTTCGTCAACGTCAAGGTCGACCGCGAGGAACGGCCCGACGTCGACGCCGTCTACATGGAGGCGGTGCAGGCGCTGACCGGGCGGGGGGGCTGGCCGATGACTGTGTTCCTCACCCCCGACGGAGAGCCGTTCCACGCCGGCACCTACTTCCCGTCCGAGGATCGCCACGGGATGCCCTCGTTCCGCCGGGTCCTCGCCGCTGTCGAGGAGGCTTGGAAGGAGCGTCGCTCCGAGGTCGTCAGCCAAGCCGGCGAGCTCACCCGGGCGATCGCCCGCCGGGTGCCGCCGGCCGACGAGGCTCCCGGTCTGGCAACACTCCAAGCGGCGTATGAGGCGATCGCCTCCAGCTTCGACGCCACATACGGTGGGTTCGGAGCGGCACCCAAGTTCCCCCAGCAGCCGGTCCTCGAGTTCCTGCTCCGGGTCCTCCGGCTTCCCTGGGCGGGTGGAGCCGCCTTCATGCTGGGGTCGACCCTCGACGCCATGGCGCGGGGCGGGATCCACGACCAGATCGGCGGTGGGTTCGCCCGCTATTCGGTCGACTCCGCATGGCTGGTGCCGCACTTCGAGAAGATGCTCTACGACAACGCCCAGCTGGCCCGGCTCTATTTGTGGGCGTGGCGCGAGCTGGGAGAGGACGCCTACCGGGCGGTGGCGGTTTCGACCCTGGAGTACATGCTGCGCGACCTTGGCCAGCCCGACGGCGGGTTCTGGTCGGGTGAGGACGCAGACAGCGAGGGCGAGGAGGGGCGGTTCTACGTGTTCACCGCCGACGAGATGGTGGAGGCGGTCGGCCAGGACGACTTCGAGACGGCATCGCTCTTCTTCGGTGTCACCGAGGGCGGCAACTTCGAGGGGAGCAACGTGCTCCACCAGGCGCGCACCATCGACGAGGTGACGGCGGCTACGGGGGCGACGGCAGAGGAGGTGGAGGCAGCCCTCACCCGGGCCAGGGACCGCCTCGCCACAGCGCGCTCCACCCGGGTCCGCCCCGGGTTGGACGACAAGGTGGTCACCTCCTGGAACGGGCTGACGTTGCGGGCGCTGGCCGAAGCGGGCGCAGTGCTCGAGGAGCCGCGCTATCTCGACGCGGCACGCCGCACCGCCCGTTTTCTCTTCGACCGTCTCCACCGCGCCGACGGTCGGCTGCTCCGCTCATGGTCGCCGCACGCTCCCCAAGACGATGGGGTTGCCGGGTTTCTCGAGGACCACGCCGCCCTGGCGGTTGGGCTGCTGGCGCTCTACCAGGCAACGGGCGAGACCGAGTGGCACGCCGCCGCCCGGCGAACCGTCGACGCCATGCTCGACTTGTTCGACGATGGAACGCTCCGTCGTGTGGGGCGCGACGCCGAGCAACTCGTGGCCGACCCCCAGGACCTGTTTGACAA
>DATADW010000221.1:0-2725 GCA_036258335.1 Acidimicrobiia bacterium | reverse complement strand
CTTCGAGGAAAGCGACGCGCCCCACCCGGTGATCGTGCAGCAGCCTCGTGCACTCGGTGCCCGCCAGCACCTCCAGCCCGGCGTGGTCGATCGGTCGGTGTTGGTCGTTCGCCATCATCGCCTCCTCGGTGTTGGCTCGGGTACTGGGAGTGGTCCACGATGCCATGTGGCGGCGAGCGCGGCAGGGTAGGGAGCCTCTACCCCGGCGCCGACAAGGACAGCGGAAAGCACCATCGCCGATCGATCGGGCCATTGGGCTCTGGCTAACGCTCGCATCACCCCTCATACTCGGTGGTGACGTGAGCAGGGTGGATCGAAGGAGGTGGCACCATGACCGGTTGGGTGGACGATATCAATCGGGCAGCAATTGACAACGAGACGTTCCGGACGGTCCTCTTCACCGGCGAGCATCTTCAGCTGACGGTGATGCGGCTGGCCGCAGGTGAGGACATCGGTCGTGAGGTGCATCCTGACAACGATCAGTTCTTGAGGATCGAGCAGGGCGAAGGGCGCGTCGAGTTTGGGAGCACACCCGAAGCCGTCGACGAGACCCACGAGATCCGTGATGACTTCGCCCTCGTTGTCCCGGCCGGGACGTGGCACAACGTGGTCAACACCGGATCGGGCGACCTCAAGCTCTATTCCATCTACGCCCCACCCCACCACCCAGCCGGCACCGTCCATCGCACCAAGGCCGAGGCCCGGGCAGCCGACGAGACCTGACCGGAGTCGGCACCCCATGAAAGGACGGACATGAAGAGCGTTGTGGTCTATGAGTCGGTCTATGGCAACACAGCGGCCGTCGCCGAAGCGATCGCTTCGGGTCTGCGCGCCCACGGGGATGTCGACCTGCGGGCGGTCGGTGATGAGCCCGCGGTTGCCGACCTGCTTGTGGTTGGCGCTCCGACCCACGGCCATGGATTGCCCACGACGACGAGCCGTAAGGAGATCGTGGCTGCGGTAGAGGAGGCCGAGGGCAAGGGAACGCCGCTTGATTACAACCGACCTCTGGCATGCGCGCATTCCTCGACGGCCTTCCCAAGGTCGAGGCCGGGAGGGCGGCCTGCTTCGACACTCGGTTCGATATGGCCAGGCTGCTGACCGGCTCGGCGGCGAAGACCATGGCAAGGAAGCTGCGCCACCTCGGCTACGAGATCGTGGTCGAACCGGAGAGCTTCTTCGTTGATGACACCGAGGGCCCTCTCAAGGAAGGGGAGCTCGAGCGTGCCCAGCTTTGGGGCGCAGAACTCCTGTCCTAGGCGGTGGACACGCGTACCTGATCGGGACGTTGGCCTCTGGTGGCCCGCCGTCCCGCGCCCCATGGTGAAGATGTCTTAGAGGAGGTTTTGTGACGACCGTCAAGAATGAGCCCGTGGTCTCGGTGAGCCGGCCAGGCACAGTGGTGGCACTCATCGTGCTGCTCGTCTTCCTGGGGATCACCGCCCTCGGCGGTGGCATCGCCATGGTCTTTGGCGTTGGCGGCGAGATCATGCTTCCGGATGAGTGGCTCGACGCCATCCCGCTGATCGACAGCTGGCTGCTCCCTGGGCTGGTGCTGGGAATCGGGTTTGGGGTCGGCTCGCTGCTCGTCGCCTACGGGGTCGTTCGCCGGCCTACGTGGGAGTGGCTGGGTTGGATCGAGAGCCGCACCGGCCACCACTGGTCGTGGGCTGCGGCACTCGCAATCGGCGCCAGCCACATCGTGTGGATCCTGCTCGAGTTGGTATTCATGCCCGAGGCGACGTGGCTGCAGGCGGTGTACGGCGCGGTTGGCGTCAGCTTGCTCTTGCTGCCGCTCCTGCCCTCGGTGCGCCGCTACCTTGCTTTGCCTATGGGACTTTCGACAGAACCCAAGGGGTCGGCCGGCCCTCGCTGACCGAGGTCGCCACCGACACCATGCCGGTCATGGCAACTGCAGGGCACATCATCGTCGATGGGAACGAGGCTGCCGCCCGGATCGCTCACGCCTTGAGCGAGGTGATCGCCATCTACCCGATCACTCCAGCGTCGCCCATGGGGGAATTGTCCGATGCCTGGTCGCATGCCGGGCGTCCCAACCTCTGGGGAGTGGTACCCGACGTTGTCGAGATGCAGAGCGAGGCCGGTGCAGCCGGGGCGGTTCACGGCGCGCTTCAGACCGGGGCGCTGGCCTGCACCTTCACCGCATCGCAGGGTCTGCTGCTGATGCTTCCCAACATGTACAAGATCGCCGGGGAGCTGACTCCTACGGTGTTCCACATAGCCGCCCGCACCGTCGCCACCCACGCCCTCTCCATCTTCGGCGACCACTCCGATGTGATGGCGGCTCGACCCACCGGTTTCGCCATGTTGTGCTCGTCGTCGGTGCAGCAGGCGCAGGACCTGGCGCTGGTGGCCCACGCCGCCACCCTCCGCAGCCGGGTGCCGTTTCTCCACTTCTTTGATGGCTTCCGCACTTCACACGAGATGGCCACCATCGAACCTGTGGGCGACGCCGTCCTCAAGGAGATGATCGACGAGGACTTGATAGCTGCCCACCGACTCCGATCGCTCGAGCCGAGTCGCCCCGTGATCAGGGGCACCGCCCAAAACCCCGACGTCTTCTTCCAGGCGAGGGAGGCGGGCAACCGCTTCCACGATGCCGTCCCCGGCGTCGTCCAGGAGGAGATGGACCGCTTCGCCGCCATCACCGGCCGGCAGTACCGCTTGTTCGACTATGTGGGCCACCCCGAGGCCGAGCGTGTCG
>DATADW010000220.1:0-3946 GCA_036258335.1 Acidimicrobiia bacterium | reverse complement strand
CCTCGACGATGGCGGTGCGGACGTCGAGTGGCGTCTCATCGTCGGGATAGGAGGTGAGCACACCGCTCGGTGAGGTCGCCGGGAGGTCGGTGCTGATGGCGGTCCCCGAGGAGGTGACGGTGATCTCGCGCCACCCGAGCCGCTCTGGGTAGTTGTGGTTCTCCACCCGAAGCCATCCCGGGCCCACGCTCGAGGCGAAGCGGCATTCGATTCGGAGCGTGGGAACACCGGCGTCACCCGGTGGGGTCGACGCTGCGGCCCCCATCCCCGCCACGTCGAGCGGTTCCTCGTCGAGGGTCACCGACAGCCCAGCCATCAATCGGGGGCAGGAATCGGCAGCTAGATCGTCGAGCTCGTCACCATTGGCCATCTTCCTGATCTCGGTGAAGGCGGGTATCTCCGCCATGTCCACCACGTACTCCAAACTGAGCTCATCGCCGACGACCTCGATCCCGAGATGCTGGTTGATGGTGAAGTTCCCCAGGGGGTGGGCTGCAGCCGGAGAGGCGATCGAGATGACGGCGCCCGCTCCGAGAACGGCAATCAGCAATCGGGCGCGACCACGACCTACTCGATGGCCCACAGAGCGCCTTGTAGGGGTGGCCAGCCCCGCCATCCATGCCTCCTCCCGACGGCCAGTGCCGGTTCGGAGCGTCGGGCCACCTGGCTTGGACGCAGTGCTCAATGCGCCGGGCATCTCCGAGCCCCCGGTACCCTGCCCGCCCATGGCCGACACCCCTGCCCAGGGCGGCACCGGAACTGACCCCGAAGTCACGTCTCGGTCGGTGCATCCACCGACGACGCCTCCCCCACCGCCGTCTGGCCATAAGGTCGCCGTGGAGGACGCTCCCCCCGCCCCCCCGGGCGCGCCCAAGCCAAGTCCGGATCCTTCGGTCACACCGGCCGAGGCCACTCCGGCCGAGGCGCCCCCGAAGAAGCGGTCGCGCGGGGCGTGGGTGGTCCTGGTCGTTGTGGTCGCGTTGTTCGTCGTGGCGGTACTCACCGGCTTGCTCTCACCAACCGTGGTGCTCGACCTGGCTGCGCTCTGGCCGATAGGGCTGGGCTTGGTTGCGCTCGCTGTCCTGGTCGGTCTGCTCGGCCGTCGCCGGGGGCGCGCGCTCGGGCCGCTGGTGGCGCTGGCCCTTGTTGCCTGGGTGCTGATTTCGGTGGGGCTGCACCTCACCGGTTGGTCAGCGCTTCCTTCGTCGGCAGGGGATGTCGTCGCCGAGGGCCCCGGCGACGGCCCCACCCGAATCAACGTGGTCACGAGGGGCACGGTGCAGGTTGGTCTGGGGTCCGATCCGCTATACGCGGTGGTTCCCGTGCGGCGCGGGGGCCCGACTACAGCACCGAGCGTCTTGGAGCAGGTCGTCGGCGAGTTGTCGACGGTGCGCGTCCTCGAGTACCCGTCTGCAGGATGGTTCCGATTCGCCGGCTGGAACGTGGAGCTCTCACCTGATCCGTTGTGGACCGTCTCGATCACGTCTCCCGATTTCAGCGCCGACCTACGCCAACTCGAGGTCGCCGGTGTGACGGTCGAGGGCGACGGCACGGTGCTGCTCCCCGCTCCGACCGGACGCGCCGTCGTGCAGGTGAGCGGAGAGGTGCGCGTCGAGATCCCGGCGGGCTCACCCGCCCAGGTGATTGGTGCCGCGGAGACGCCTATCGGATGGGAGATCACCGATCGGGGCGCGCGAGCCCCCGTTGAGGGCGACGGGTGGGAGATCGTCGTGGGCGAGGGTGCTGTGGTCAGGGTGGAGGAGTCCTGAGCGTCGCCTAGGTAAACTCCCCGCGGGCGTGAGAGATGGCCTGACCTGGCAGCGGCTGAGGCACCTCGGGATCGGTGCCTGGAGCCTCCTCGGCGGTGCTCTCCTCCTTGCCGCACTGGTCTGGCTGCTGGTCCAGGTCAGCGTGGTCCTGCTTCCCCTGGCGTTGGCGGTGGGGATCGTCTACGTCCTCAGCCCGGCGGTGACGGGGCTACACCGGCGTGGCGTCCACCGACTGGTGGGCACGGCGCTGTGTTACCTGGTGACGGCCGGTCTTCTCACCCTGGCTGCGGTCCTGCTGGCGCCGGTGCTGCGTGAACAGGGTGAGCAGTTCGCCCAAGCACTACCCACCCTCGTGACCGACGTTCTGGTCTGGCTCGAGGGACTCTCGGAGCGCCTTGGGATAGACCTTGGGCTGGTCACCAGCCTGGAGGCGCTCCAGGCATGGGTGTCTGACCCGGCCAACCAGGAGGTGATCCGCGAGTTCCTCGGCGGAGCCGGCGGCGTGGTGGCCGCTCTGTTCCGGGGCGTCTTCGAGTTCGTAGTGGTGGCGGTGGTGGGGGTGGTGCTTGCCTTCTATCTGCTGATAGACCTGCCCGCCCAGCAGGTGAGGGCCCGCCAGCTCCTCCCCGACAGCTTCCGCCAGGAGGGCGTGTTCCTCGGGCACCAGCTGAGCATCGCGGTGGGCGGGTTCGTCCGTGGTCAGCTTCTGGTGGCGCTCGTGGTCGGGGTCCTCTCCTCACTTGGTCTCGCCATCATCGGGCTCCCCTTCTGGCTGCTGATCGGGATGACGGCCGGGGTGCTCAACATCATCCCCTTTGTCGGACCTTGGGTGGGCGGAGTCCTCGCCGTATTGATGGCCCTGTTGACCGGGGACGTTGGTGACGCTGTGCTCGCCGCGTTGGTGATGCTGGGCGTGCAGCAACTCGACAACCACATAATCACCCCCTCGGTGATGAGGGCCACGGTCAAGCTCCATCCCGGGCTGATGGTGCTCGCCCTCCTCATAGGAGGGGCACAGGGAGGTCTGGTCGGTGTGCTGCTCGCCATCCCCGTTGCTGCGACGCTGAAGATCCTCATCGGTCACTTCTGGCGCACGAGGGTGCTGGGGGAGACCTGGGACGAGGTGGCCGAGGCCCAATTCCAGGAACACCAACCGGTGCACCCCGAGAAGCTTCTCGCCCGCTTCCGCGGGGTTCGCCGCATCAGAGTGAAGGGGAGCGGTCTCCAGCAAACGCTGCCTCTGGATGGTTACGACGAGGCGACGACCGAAGAGCTCCCGACCGTGAGCGCCGATCGATAGTCGGCCTTCACAGCGTTGGGCGTCAGCCAACCCCCCTACTCGCTGCTCCGCAGCGGGTCCCTTCCCCCTGCGGGGGACGGAACGGGTGGCGAGGTTGGATCGGCTGCCGACTGCCGTCTGCCGTCTCCAATTCCCCGTCTATTCGTCGCGCAGTTCGCCCAGGTAGGCCTGGCTGAGGCGGGGGTCGGCGAGGAGGGTGGCGGCTTGGTCGGACATGACGATCCCGCCGGTCTGGAGCACGTAGCCCCGGTCGGCGATGCTGAGGGCGACGTGGGCGTTCTGCTCGACCAGGAAGACGGTGGTCCCTTGGCCGTTGATCTCCTGGATGGTCTCGAAGACCTGCTCCACGAGGATCGGCGCCAGACCCATCGACGGCTCGTCCATCAGCAGCACCTTGGGGTCGGCGAGCAGAGCGCGTCCGATGGCGAGCATCTGTTGCTCCCCGCCGGAAAGCGTCCCCGCCTTCTGCTTGATCCGCTCCTTGAGCCGGGGAAACAGGGTCATCACCCGCTCGATATCGCCTTCGACGGCGTCCTTCTCGTCACGTCGCAGATTGGCGCCGATCTCCAGGTTCTCCAGCACCGACATCTTGGCGAAGAGCCTGCGGTTCTCTGGGACCATGGTTAAGCGTCTGGCGACGATGTCGGGCGTGGTCAGCCCATCAATTCGCTCGCCGTCGAGCAGGATCTCGCCAGCGCTGGGCCGGACCATTCCCAGGATGGTTCGCAGCGTGGTGGTCTTCCCTGCGGCGTTGGAGCCGAGGAGGCAGACGATCTCCCCCGGGAAGACCTCGAGGCTCATATCCTCCAGCACGCGCACCGGGCCGTAAGAGGCCCTGACGTTGCGCAGCTCGAGAACAGGCCGGTCGCCGTTGCCC
>DATADW010000219.1:0-2067 GCA_036258335.1 Acidimicrobiia bacterium | reverse complement strand
AGGGCACCCAAACCGGCGGCCGAGAAGCTGGCCAAGGCGTACCCGCCGAGCACCAACCAGTTGCGGCCCTCCGCGTCCTTCCTCATTTGCTCAATCGTTGTGTCCAACATGGAGTCTCCGAACCTCGCTCTCCGGTGTACGGTGCCGGTCGACGAAAGGACCTCAGGTGGCCGTCACCTCGACCATGATCGCTCTCGGCACCCCCGCACCCGATTTCTCGCTCCCAGACGTGGCTTCCGGGGCGGCGGTATCCCTCTCCGACTTCACCGGAGACGGACTGTTGGTCATGTTCATCTGCAACCACTGCCCATACGTCCGCCATCTCCAGCAGGGCCTGGTGGACCTGAGCCGGGACTACGAGGACAGCAGTCTCGACATGGTGGGGATCGCCAGCAACGACCCGGCGATGTATCCCGACGATGCCCCCGAGCGTCTCGCCGAGACGGCGAACCGGCTCGGCTACCGGTTTCCGCTCCTCTTCGACGAGACCCAGGATGTGGCCCGCGCCTACTCGGCGGTGTGCACCCCCGACTTCTTTCTCTTCGACCGCGACCATCTGTTGGTGTACCGCGGCCAGTTCGACTCGAGCCGTCCCGGCAACGGTCTCCCGGTGTCCGGCGACGACCTCCGCGCCGCCATAGATGCCCTCCTCGCCGGCCGCCCGATCGATTCCGAACAGCGGCCGTCGATGGGTTGCTCGATCAAGTGGCGGGAGAGCTGACCCGCTCGGTCAAGTGGTCCGCGCCCTGGTCGTCCTGACGATGAGCAGGACGATCACCGCTCCGATCACCGACCCGATGATCCCCGCCGGATCGATGTCGAATCTGGCATCGAAGAGGAGGTTTCCGAGAAAGCCCCCGACCAGCGAACCCCCCAACCCGAGGAGCAGCGTCCCCAGGAATCCCATCGAGTCGTCACCCGGCAGCAATGCCCGGGCGATGAAACCGGCTAACAGGCCCACAACGAGCCAGATGATGATTCCCATGACTTCCTCCGTTTGACGGCCGCCACCAAGGCGGCAAATCCTGGAACGGGCTTGATACCCGCTCCATTGCCCGGTCAAACGGACGACACGCCGTGTGTAGCTTCTGCGGGGATGCCGAACATGACCGACTACGAAGCGGTCCACGCCGGTTTCAGCCTCGAGGTCCCAGAGCTCTTCAACTACACGATCGACGTCGTCGACCGGCGCGCGGTGGAGACGCCGGAGCATCCGGCGCTCGTCGCCCTCGAGCCGGACGGGATTACCGCCCACCGTTTCGACTGCGCCGCCGTCTCCGCCCTGGCCAACCGGGCGGCCAACCTCCTCGAGTCGCTCGGGGTGCGTCGTGGGGATCGGGTGCTCGTCCAGTTGCCGCGCATCCCGGAGTGGTACTGGGTTCTCCTCGGCTGCTTCAAGCTGGGTGCGGTCCCTCTGCCGGGCACCACGATGCTCACCGAGGGTGATATCGAGTACCGGATCAACCAGGCGGAGGCAACAGCCGCGGTCGCCGACCCCGATGGGGCAGCCAAGGTCGACCGGGTACGCCCGCGGTGCCCATCGCTCCGCTCTCTGGTCGTCGTCGGGCCCCCCACCGACGGATGGGTGTCATTCCCCGAGGGAATGGCGTCGTCTCCCGACGAGGCAATGGACCGTGAGCCGACCCGCGCCGACGACCCCCTCCTCATCTACTTCACATCGGGGACCGTTGCCCACCCCAAGATGGTCCTCCACACCCAAGCCTCATACGGGATCGGTCACGAGATCACGGCGCGCTTCTGGCACGACCTCGGCCCTGACGACCTCCATTGGACCGTGTCCGACACCGGCTGGGCCAAGGCGGCATGGGGCAAGCTCTTCGGGCAATGGCGGGTCGGGGCGGCGGTGCTGCTCTGGGACATCAGGGGCAAGCCTGACCTCGATCGGATGCTGCGGATAATCGGCGAGCAGGGGGTCACCGGCTTCTGTGCTCCGCCGACTCTCTACCGAGGTTTCGTGCAACTGGACCTCGGGGTGTACGACTGGTCGAGCCTGCGACACTGCACCTCGGCCGGCGAGCCGCTCAACCCCGAGGTGATCTCGGTGTG
>DATADW010000218.1:0-5505 GCA_036258335.1 Acidimicrobiia bacterium | reverse complement strand
GCAACCCCGGGCGATCAGGTCCTCGAACTGGTCGGGTGACATGCCGGTCCCCCCATGGAGCGCCACGGGGATGCCGGTGGCCTCGACAATCTCGGTGACCCGCTGGCTGTCGAGCTTGGGTGCTCTCTGGTACATGCCATGTGCGTTGCCGATCGCCGGGGCGAAGATGTCCACGCCGGTCGAGGAGATGAAGTCCACCGCCGTCTCCAGCGACTGCTCCGATTCCACCTGAGCGTCGCCGATGTCCTCCACCCGCTTGAACCCCTCGATCTCGCCTTCGACCAACGCCCCGTAGGTCCGTGCTTCCGCCACCACTTCGGTGGACTGCAGCTTGTTCTCATCGACGCTGAGGGACGATCCGTCGAAGAGGACCGAGTCCCAGCCCTTCTCGAGACACAAGGTGATGACATCACGCTCCGGGCAGTGGTCGAGATGGAGAGAGACCGGGACGTCCACCGCAGCGGCCATCGCCCGCCACATCCCCATCAAGGCATCGGCGCCAATCGATTTCACCGTCTTCACCGAGGTCTGGACGATCAACGGTGAGCGCAACTCCTCCGCAGCGGCCAGTACCGCCTCCATGGTGAGGTCGTTGACCACGTTGATGGCGGCGACCCCATACCGCTCGGCAAAGGCTCGCTCGACGATCTCCCGAGTGGGGACGACGGGCATCAGGTACCTCCGTTCGACGCCATGTCGAGGACCGCCTTGGCGTTCCGCTCGTCGACGATGAGGACATCGACGATCCCGGCATGAAGCACCCCGAGGATCGACAGCGGCTTCTCGTCCCCGGAGACGACGGCTACCACCGTCTCGATCTGTCTCAGTTGATCTATGGAAAGCCCGATTAGCCGTCGGCTGTGGGGAGACTTGATGTGCTCTCCGTGGACATCGACGTAGTTGCCCAGGACGTCGCCCACCGCGCCCTCACTGCGCAGACGGCCCATCTCCTCGATGGTCAAACAGCCACTGCGGACCATGGTGCAGCCGTCGTCGGTGCCTCCGATGCCAACGAGAGCCATATCGGCGCCGGCCGCCATCTGGAGGGTCTGGGTCACCGCTTCGTGTTGGAGCAGCCCTCGTCGCACCGATGGGCTCTGCACGTGGGCCGGGGCGTACAGACTCTGGGCACGTCCCCCGCACCGCTCCGCCAGCGCCTGGCTGATCTCGTTCGGGTTGGTGGGGACGTCTATCCGCGACGACCCCCCCATTGCACTGGCGAACACGCAATCGATGGGCGCCGCGGGGTGGAAGTAGTGGGGGACGGCGCCGGTGTCCCGACCGTGGCTGATCGCGACCACATCCCCGTCGCGTAGAGACCGCTCCAGGTAGCGAGCGGCGTTGCGGGCGACCGCCCCCCTTTGCGACTCAGCGTCGGGATGGCTGGGGCTGACGACCGATTCGGTGAGGTGGAAGGTCTCGGCAAGCCGGCTCTCCAGGTCGAGGTCGAGCCCTGGGGGTACATCGATGTGGATTTCTACGACACCGGCGGAACGAGCCCGATCGAGCAGCCGCTGCACCTTTGGTCGGGACATCCCGAACTCGCTGGCGATCTCGCCTTGCGTCCTCCGGTCGATGAACGACCGGTGCGCAATGCGGGCCAAGAGTTCGTGCTCGTCCCGGCTGAGCTCGGCAAGCATCTGGCCTCCGTTGAGCAATTGCTCAGCTCAGAGCAATTGCTCAGACCATAACCCGATGCAGCGGGGCGAGTCGGCCAGAAGGGGAGTCTTTTCTCTCTCCCTACTGGCAGGGGTGCCGAATGCGAGCGTGTAGTCGTGCTGTTCATTCTCGGCGGCCCGGGGTGGAGTACGGGACAAACCACCGCCCACAGTGACCGGTTGTGTTCAGCCATGTGTAGCCTCACTGAACAGTGAATTGGCTCGCTTCGGCGGTGGGGATGGCTCGGCATGACACCGGGGCGTGGGGCAGGCATTCATCGACGGCCGGCGTCGAGGAACGACCCACATGACCAGGACGCTCATCAAGGGCGGTTGTGTCCTGAGCATGAGCCAGGTCACCGGCAACCATCCCGAAGCCGACGTCCTCATCGATGGCGAGGCCATCACCGAGATCGGCCCTTCACTGCGGGCGCGTGATGCCACGGTGGTCGATGCCGGCGACTCGATCGTCATGCCCGGGTTCGTGGACACTCATCGCCACGTATGGGAATCGCTGTTTAGGGGTCTCGGGGACGTCTCCGGGAGCACAGCTCCGGCCGACCGGTACGCCCCCCACTACTCGGCCGATGATCTGTACGCCGCAACTCTGATCGGTCTGCTCGGTGCGGCCGAAGCGGGGATCAGCACCGTCGTGGACTGGTGCGAGGTCAACACCGACGACACCCATACGGACGCCGCCCTCCAGGCTCACGCGGACTCCGGGCTACGGACCGTGTTCGCTTACGCCGGTTGGGGCGGCGATCCAGGTGGATGGCAGAGCGGGGTGCGACGGTTGGCTGCGACCCGGGCAGCCCCCAACGTCGTCTTCGCCGCCGGGCCCTCGGCATCGGCCGGGGACTACGAGAACTGGACCGTCGCCCGAGAGCTCGGGCTCCGCATCCACGCCGACGCCGGGACGTCCGATTCGGCGAAAGGCTTGGCAAGCCATGACATGCTCGGACCGGATGTCACCTTGGTCCACGGCTCGCACCTCGCAGATGACGACCTCGACGCCATCGCCTCGACCAAGACCGCGATGGTGCTCACACCCTGCAGCGAACTGGCTGGCGGAGTCCCGACACTATCGATCCAGAGGTTGATCGACCGGGGCATTCGGCCCGGGCTCGGGGTCGACACCGAGCGGATGGCACCTGGCGACCTCTTTGCCCAGATTCGAGCGACGATCTCGCTCCAGCACGCCACCTACTTCGAGTCCAAGCTGGCGGGAAAGGCCGGCCTTCCCAAGTTGCTGACCACCCGTGAGGTGATCCGCTACGCAACAATCGACGGTGCCCGAGCCGTCGGTCTCGGGGGGGTAACCGGGTCTTTGGAGGCGGGGAAGCAAGCCGACATCGTCGTGCTCCGCACCGACCGGCCCAACATCTTCCCGATCAATGATCCGATCGGCGCCGTGGTGTGGGGGATGGACACATCGAATGTCGACTGGGTGTTCGTCGCCGGGAACCCGGTGGTGCGGGAAGGGGTGGTCGACGCCGACCTCGACCGCATCCGCAAATTGGCGGTGGCGGCGCGCCATCAGGTGGCTGGCCCATCGAGCAACCTGGTGGGTTCGAGATGACCGTTTCCCGCTCCCCGTCCGCAGCGGTCACCTCTTTCGTCGTCGGATCCCGTTACATGCCGGTGTACCTGGCCCTGATCCTGCTGGTGGTCGTGGCCTCGATCTGGGCACCCGCCACGCTTTCCAGCGCCGGTCTAGAAGCAATCGCCCCCATGGGGACCTTCCTCGCCATCACCGCCCTCGGCCAGATGCTGGTGATCATGACCGGTGGCATCGACCTCAGCGTCCCCGGCACCTTCCTCCTTGGCGGCCTGCTCATGGTCGGGGTTGGGCAACAGTCTGATGAGCGGATCTGGATCGCCTATCTCACCGCCATCGGGGTCGCCGCCGGGATCGGCCTGCTGAACGGGATCCTGATCGGTGGGCTCAAGCTCAACCCGCTGATCGTCACCCTTGCGGTCGGCCAAATCGTCATCGGGATCGCCAGCCGCTACTACAGCACGGTCGCAATCCAGAAGCCGGTGCCACCCGGACTCTCGTACTGGGTCAACGGCACCTTCCTCGGGGTGACCCGGCTCTTCTGGGTCGGAGTCGCCCTGACCATCCTCCTCGTCATCATCTTCAGGTTCACCGCGGTGGGCCGCAGGTTCCAGGTGGTCGGCGCCAACCCCGTCGCCTCGACCGTGATGGGGCTCAGGGTCAACGTCACTCAGATCGTCACCTACGTCGTAGCTGCCATTCTCTACGCCACGGCTGGCGTCCTCTTGGCGGGTTTCCTCCGGGCGCCCGGCGTGACCGTCGGCGCGCCCTACCTACTCGGTCCGATAGCCGCCGTCGTCATCGGCGGCGCTTCACTGACCGGCGGTCTGGCCAGTCCGGTCTCGACCTTTGCCGCAGCGTTCTTCCTGGCAGGGCTCAACCAGATGATGCGCGTGTTGAGCCTTCCCACCGCGTTGCAGTTCGTGGTCTTCGGGCTGGTGATCGTGGGTGGGATGCTGGTTTCAGGGGACAGGATCATCAAGGCGGTGGAGAGGGTCCTGCGCGACCGGTCGAGGCCTTCCCAGCCGAGTGGCGGGAGCCTGGTCGCAGGCGGTGAGCCGTGACATGAATCACCCAGAGGGGGAGAACGCACCGACACGCACGATTGGAGGAGGAAGAATGAGAAGCAGGGTTTTGCCCCTGATAGCCGTCCTGGCGTTTGTCTTGGCAGCGTGTGGCGGAGACGTTACCGCGACGACCGTCGCCGAGGAGCCGGCGACGACGGCGGCGCCTACCGAAACGAGCGCCGCGGTGGCGACCACGGTGGCGACCGAGACCACGGTGGCGACCGAGACCACGGCCGCGGCGGCAGGCGATCTGTCCGCATACGGCGAGAGCACCGATGCCGACCCGGCGTTGGTCGAGAAGGCTCTCGGCCCGGTCGAGCTGACAGATCCAATCGTGCTGGCCTCAATCGCCCGAGCGGACCAGAACCTCGACGAGGCAACCATCACCACCGCCATCGAGTGTTACAACGCGACCGTCGGTGGTGGTGAGTGCGAAACCGGGACCGGTGGCGAGGTGGTCATGGGATACGCCGACGGCGGCGGGCTCAACGTCTGGCGCCAGGTGACCAGGATGGAGGCCATCCTCCAAGCGCTCACCTACGAGGACATCGGGACGATCGTCTTCCGCGACGCCCAGTGGTCCACGGACCCCGCGGTCCCCATCGGAGACATCAACTTCATGGTGGAGCGAGGGGTCACCTTCATCATCGGCTACCCCGACTGGGGCACCGCCCTCGGCGATGCCATCAAGGCGGCCGAGGCAGCCGGAATCCCCTACATGTCGTACTCGGCGGGATGGGTGGGGCTTCCCGAGCAGGATGGCTCGCTCATCCCCGGCGAGGACTACCTCGGTGTCGTCGGTGAGGACCTCTGTTCCCTGGGAGAGAGCTTCGCCGGTGTGATCAACGAGGGAGTCGGTGAGGGCACGATCGGCGTCCTCGGCGGGACACCGGGCAACGCGCTGTCGCTTGGCTGGCAGCAGTGCCACATCCCCGCGTTGGGCGAGGGGATCGATGTCATCAATCCCCCGGCCGATGAGAACTCGACCACGGGTGACACATATTGGGCCAACGACATCGCCCGCGACGTCGTCCGTGGATGGCTCTCCACCAACCCGGACATGGCCGGCTTCAGCTACGAGTACGCCGACGGTCTGTACACCGCGTTGGACGGGGTCGAAATCGACAACATGACCATCGCAGTGCGCACCGACGAACAGACCCTGTTCTGTGACTGGGCCGAGCGGGACAACCCCAACTACAACATCTGGTTCTCCGCCGGT
>DATADW010000217.1:0-9717 GCA_036258335.1 Acidimicrobiia bacterium | reverse complement strand
GGGTGAAGGTCCGCCGAATGCGCCGACGGTGCTCCTCTACTCGCACTACGACGTTCAGCCGCCGGGCGACGAGTCCCTGTGGACTCATAAGCCGTTTGAGCCGGTTGAAGAGGACGGCGTCATCTACGGACGGGGTGTGGCCGACGACAAGTCCAACTTGATGGCCCATATCGGAGCCATGCGCTATTTCGACGGCAAGCCGCCGGTCAACCTCAAGATCGTCTTCGAAGGCCAGGAGGAATTCGGCAGTCCGTTCGACTATTACCCCCCGAAGGACCCGATGAGGTTCGCATGCGATGCCATGGTCATCGCCGACATGGGCAACATCCAGCCCGGAGTCCCGACCTTCACCACTGCCCTGCGCGGCGACGCCGAGGTCACGGTTGAAGTCCGCACGCTTCCCGAGCCCAAGCACAGCGGCGAATACGGGGGTCCCGCTCCAGACGCCCTCATCACACTGATCCATGCCCTTTCCACCCTGCATGACGAGCGAGGGAATCCGGCTGTCGAGGGTCTGCTGCGCGACGAATGGGGAGGCGCACAACCCATAGACGAGGCGCGATACCGCCAAATGGCGGGCTTAGGACTGGACAGCCCCCTTCTCGGAGAAGGCACCATCGCCGACCGCCTCTGGGCCGGCCCGGCGCTGACCGTCGTCGGTCTAGACGCCCCGCCCACAGAAGGGGCGGTGCTGGCGCTAGTGCCTCATGCAAAGGCACTAATCAACATCCGTGTGCATCCACGGCAGAAATCCCGGGAAGCCCAAGCCGCGGTCGTCGAGCATCTCCGACGGATCAGGCCGTTCGGAATCGAACTCATCGTCGAGCCTGCCGAGGCGGGCGATGGCTTCGAAACCACCACGGACGGACCGGCATACGCCGCGGCCCGGGAGGCCCTTCGCCTGGCGTGGGGTCGAGAACCCATCGAGATCGGCAGTGGAGGGGCGATCCCTCTGGTCAGCGGGCTCCAAGCCGCGGTACCAGAGGCGGAGGTCTTGCTCTTCGGCGCCGAGGACATGCTCTGCAACCTTCACGCTCCCAACGAGCGGCTGGTCATCGACGAGTTCCGACGGACCGTGATCGCCATGGTCGAGTTCTTCGAGAGGTTCGCCGCCCAGCACAAGTGACGACGGGACGGGGCCGCCACGGTGGGTCGTAGCGGATGGTTTGCCTCGTTGCATGAGGTACCAGTCTGAGGGTCAGTGCATTCGGTGCCGACGGGCGCGAACATCGACCCTTCACTCATCCGAAGGAGCTCCCTGCATATGACGTGGATGGCCTGTGGGCGCCGATCCGTAGTGGTCCTAGCGGCTGTCGCCCTAATGATCTCGGCGTGCAGCGAGGCCCCCGTGAACACGAGCGAGGGCGCCGACCCTGAAGCACCGGCGACGACCGAGCGGAGAGACCCGGTGGCGGCGGCCGAGGCGCAGGTCGAGGCGGCGGAGTCGGGTGTCACCGTGGCCCGGGACGCCCTGACCGCGGCAGGCGAGCAATTCTGCAACGAAGCAACCGGCTACGTCGAAGCGCTCGATCGCTACGGCATGTTGTTCACCGACCAAGCGGCCACGGTCGGTGATGTGACGACCGCCGGCGCCGACCTCGTCGAACCGCGCGAGTCGGTGGCGTCAGCGGCCGACGGCGTCGGCGAGGCCAAGACCGCTCTCGCGGACGCCGAGCAGGAGCTCGTCGACGCTCAGGCCGCGCTGGCGGCGGCTGTCGCCACAGCTTCCAGCGTGCCCACCAGCTCGACGACCACCGCGACGACAACCACGACGACGATCGTGCCGGCGGCCACCATCGACCGGGTCCAGCGGGCTGAGGACGATCTGGCCCAGGCCTCAAGGGGCATCACGGATGCGACCCCGCTGGCCGAGGCGACGGCCGAGTACAACTCGGCGGCCTTCGCGCTCCAAATCGCCTGGCTGAGGCTTCTCGCGGACGCCGGCTGCCTCAGCGACGAGCAGCAGGCCGAGGCCGTTGCGCAGGTGACCGCCTATACGACGACGCTGCAGACCGAGCTGCAGCAGGTGGGCTACTACGAGGCTGCCGTCGACGGGATCTACGGCCCGCAGACCGTCGAGGCGGTGAAGCGGCTGCAGGCGGACAGCGGCTTGCGCGAGACAGGATTCGTGGACCGGGCGACCGCCCAGGCGCTCGACGACCTGTTGGCGGAGCTCGGGGAACAGACCGCAGCTGCGGAGATGACGCACACCGCGGCGGTCCAGACCGTGCTCATGCTTACCGGTTTCTGGACCGGCCCCATCGACGGACAGTGGACCGAAGAGCTAACCGCTGCGCTCCAGGCGTTCCAGACGGAACTTGGCGTCGAGCCCACCGGGGAGGTCGACGCCGCCACCCTGGCCGCATTCGAGCAGGCCCTAGCCGCGCTCGAGGGCGCGGTCACGTCGACGACAGCCCCGCCGCCAGCCACGACCGCCCCACCGCCGGCCACCACCACCCCACCGCCGGCCACCACCGCCCCGCCCGGCTGAGAAAGCGACGATCGGCACCTCGGGATCAACGCTGGCAGCATCGAAAGCGCACGCATCTCCTAAGGTTGTGCTCGGCTGGATCGAGCGACAGTGCAGGTCCTCGGCGCGATCCGACTGGCTATCGGATGACCGAGAGGTCACCACGATCGGTTGCAGGCCGAGGTGTCGGCGATATATCGTTCGATCCGGTCTCCGCAATCGATTGCTGAGCATCGGAGCGGAGAAGGCGACTGACCAGAGGAGGATCGGCGTAACCCTGCCGGGTGCACCGGTCAGCAGCCCGCGGACATCATGGTTGCGGCAGTCTCTTCGGAGGTAGGTCGAGGCGATGCGTGACGAGATTTGGGTCGGGGGCCGTACCAGGGGTTGGGCTCACGCGATGCAGCGACGGGAGACGAGGCCGCTAGTCGCCTCGGTGCGGGATCTTCGGGTTCACTTCAACACCAAGGCCGGCATCGTCCACGCCGTGGACGGAGTCTCTTTCGACATCAGAGACAACGAGACGCTTGGTCTCGTGGGCGAGACCGGTTGCGGCAAGAGTGTGACCGCCCGATCCTTCATCCGCCTGATCCCTACCCCGCCCGGCATCTATGCCGGCGGTCAGATTGACTTCCTGTCATCGGAGGCTCGGAGGTACAACCACGATCCCATCGATTTACTCACGATTCCACATGAAGAAATGCTGGCGATCCGCGGCGACCGTATAGCCATGATCTTCCAGGATCCGGGCAAGGCGCTCAATCCCGCCCTCTCGATTCGAAGCCAGATCGCCGAGGTCTTCTACCAGCACCGGTCCGATGAGATCCTCAACGCTCTGGGTCCCGATGCGCCCGCGATCATCCGGAGGGCGGCCACGCAGAACACGAGGAGCTTCGAGCGATTCCTGATGAGGATCCCACCTTGGCGGGCCAAGGCAGCCAAGCTGAAGCAACGGGTCGACGAACTTGTGATCCACGCCCTGGCCGAGACACAGATCGCGAATCCACGCAAGATCATGGAGAGCTACCCCCACGAGCTCTCCGGGGGAATGAAGCAGCGAGTCCTCATCGCCCAGGCCCTGGCCTGCAACCCCGATCTGCTCATCGCCGACGAGCCGACAACGGCCCTGGACGTGACCATCCAGGCGAGGATCCTCGAGCTTCTCGCCGAGCTGCAGGAGCGCCTCGAAACGTCCGTCCTCTACATCAGTCACGACCTGTCTTTGGTCAGGGAGATCTGCGATCGGGTCGCCGTCATGTACGCCGGACGGATCGTCGAGACCGGAACCACCGACGAGGTGTTCCGCAATCCTCTGCACCCCTACACGAGAGGGCTGATGGCTGCCGTCCCTTCGGCCACCAACAAGCGAGGCCAACTGGCGGCCATCCATGGGAATGTGCCGGAGTTGGTGGAGCCGACGCCGTCGTGCCGATTCAGCACTCGATGCCCCTACGCCGTTGAGATCTGCCGGACGACCGATCCCTCCCTGGTAACCGTGGAGGATCAACACTCGGTGTCGTGTTTCGCCTACGACACGGTTGACGGCAACGTCCTGCTCCCCTCTGTGGAGAGGTGGGTCTCTTGACCTCGGTCAGGTCCCGGGCCGGCACCCAGCAACTGGCGAGGTCGGATCGGGCGGTCATATCGGTGCGTGAGGCCGAGAAGTACTTCCCCATCAGGGAAGGAACCCTGCAGCGGGTAGTTGGAAATGTGATGGCCGTCGACGGGGTCTCATTCGAGGTGCGACCCGGAGAGACGGTGGGGCTCGTCGGTGAGTCCGGGTGCGGAAAGACCACGCTCGGCCGCTGCATAACCGGGCTCGTCCCCACGACCGGTGGCAGCATCTACTTCAGGCTCTCTGACGAGGATGCCGCCTACCTCGACATGGTCGATCCCATTCCCGAGGGCGAGCGCACCCGGGAGCAGCGGGCGGAGGTGGAGCGGATCGACACCAACCACCGCATCGGTGGGATGGCGAGACACGCCTGGCGGACGTATCGCCGCAACTGCCAGATCGTCTTCCAGGACTCGTTCAGCTCGCTCAACCCGAGACATCTGGTCAAAGACCTAGTGGGACGTCCCCTACGGGTGTACAAGGAGGCATCGGGCCAGGAGATCACCGACAGGGTGGTCGAGTTGTTGGAGAGCGTTGGCCTCGGGCGACAGCATCTCTACCGCTTCCCGCACCAGTTCTCCGGAGGTCAGAGGCAGCGGATCTCAATCGCCAGGGCACTGGCACTCGATCCCGAGTTCATCGTCCTCGACGAGCCGACCAGCGCCCTGGACGTGTCGGTGCAGGCGCAGATCCTCAATCTGCTGCACGAGCTGCAGAAGGAACGCGGTCTCACCTATCTCTTCATCAGCCACGACCTGGGCGTGGTGCGCCTGATGGGCGATCGCGTCGCGGTCATGTACCTGGGCAAGATCGCCGAATACGGCACCGCCGAGGAGTTGTTCCAGGATCCCAGGCACCCATACACCGAGGCTCTCCTCGCCGCCAATCCCGACATCAACTCCGAGCAATCCGAGATGAGGGGTCTACGGGGCACGGTCCCTGATCCCTCCAACCCACCAGAAGGCTGCCGCTTCCACACCCGCTGCCCGGTCGCCACGCCGATTTGCGGTTGGGAGGTCGATGACCTCGTTGCCTGGCTTCACGCCAACGACCTACTGCTCAGCGGTCTCAGCGATGTCGAACGCCGATCCAACTTCGACGCCACAATCGTCTTTCAAGATGAAGCCGCAGCATCGACCGTAGGCAGGGCGGCCGAAAGTGGCGACATGCCGCCTGCGATGAAGGCTGCACTCGACGAACTGACGATCGAAGACCGGAAGATGCACATCCGGTTCGCGCCGGTCGAACCGGTCGAATTGGAGGACATCGGTGGTGGTCACCTGACCGCATGTGTCCTCCACACCGGACAGCACCCCGAGCTGAACCCTTAGGCACTTAGAGCCCGCGAATTACTCCTCTGAGAGATCGGGTGGGTTGAGGGCGAGCGCTCTGAGGAGGCCCAATTCGTCCCCGAAGTACCAGGCTTCGGCGATGACCCCGTCCTCGACCCGCCACAAACCGACCTCGATCACGTCGATGTGGCGTCCGGTCGCCGGGATGCCGTACAACGACCCGGTGTGGGTGCCGACGACACGGAAGATCCCCCAGACCTTGTCGTTCTTGGCGGTCAGCTCGAGAAGGATGTTCTGACGGTCCCGCATCGACTCGTCGTCCATGCCCTTTGGCCCCTCGGCTTCCCAGAGATCGCCGATGTGGGTGAACCCGGCCCGGTGCCGCTTGAAGTCCGCAGCGAGGAATGGGCGCCTGTCCGAGACCTTCGCCACCCTGTAGGCAGCTACTACGGCGAGGGCCTTCGCCTCCTCCTCGGTGCATGTGCACTCGGTCGAGCCGAACAACGAGACGTGGGGATGCTCTACCAGGGACATCGTCACAACTCCACTATTGGCCGGACCGCCTCACGTGATTCCAATGCGGCCAGCGCTTCTGCGACGGATTCCAGCGGGTAGACGTGGGTGACGAGAGGGCTCAGGTCGACCTTCCCCGAGCGCATCAGTTCGATCATCGCCGGGTAGGCGTTGGGACTCGATCGGATCCCCATCAGGTCGATCTCGTCCAGGGTAAGGCGGTCGACGTCGATGTATGACGGCTTCCCTCCGGTGAGACCGAGCACGGCGACCTTCCCACCGCGTCGCACCGCACCAATGGCCTGGGCGGGCACATCCGGGTTGCCGGTGCAGTCGAACACGTAGTCAACCCCCCGCTCCCCGGTGACACGGCGCACTCCGGCAACGGCATCCTCTTTCTCGTAGTCGACCACTTCGTCACATCCCATCCGGGTCGCAAGATCAAGCCGGCTACCTCTTCCGACCATGATCGAATGGGACGCCCCCGACGCCGAGGCCACGGCTGCGGTGAGCAAACCGAGGAGACCCGGGCCGAAGATGGCAACGCTCGACCCGGGGAGGAACTCGACACGGCGCAGGGCGTGCACCGCCAACGACCCCTGGTTTACCAGCGCACCCTCGAGAGGGCTGACCGCGTCGGGAAGCTTGTGGAGCATCTGGGCAGGCCTGACCGCATACTGGGCCAGAGCACCCGGCGCGGTATGTCCGTAGAGCCGATACCCGGGCGTCCCAGATCTCTCGCACAGGTTGTACCGGCCCCGGCGGCACATCGGACAGCGACCACAGCCGACGTGGTTCTCGGCCACGACCTTGTCTCCCGGACGCAGAGTCAGGTCGTCGAGACCTTCACCGAGGGCAACCACCTCCCCGGACCACTCGTGGCCCATCACGAAGGGCAAAGACGGCGGCCAGCCCCGGTCTTGGAACGCCCCGCGGACCATCTTGAGGTCGGTGCCGCACAAGCCACACGCCCTCACCCGGACCAGGACCTCACCTGGGGCAACCTCGGGCACCTCGACGTCCTCAACGGCGAGGTCGTTCCACGCTCTAAGCACGGCGGCCCGCATCGTGGTCACGGCCCCTCCTTCGCCGGGGCCCGCTCCGCCAGGGTCTGCCAGACCTCCTCCACCGAGCGGACGATGTACTCGGCGGCGGCGTCGATGATCTCCGTAGCGCGCTCTTCGCTGATCGAATCCGGTGTCCCATACCACCCCGACGCCGCCACTTCTCTGAAGTCCGACAAGATCGGGAACACGTCGCGGCGCCGGAACAGGGCATGTCCCTCAGATGCCCGGTCCACCGGGTCGCCTTCCACCCGCTGGTCCAGCCTCACCAGCTCGGGATCGTGGGCGAGGATCGCCGCAGTCTCCATCGACCCCCCATGGGTGAACTCCATCTCGTCCGGAAACAGGGCATTCGTGATCACGTGCGACTCGGCGACGACGACACGCAACGGGAACTGCTGTTGGGCACGATCGGCGCCCAAGCGGATCGCCGTCGAGTTGCCCTCGTGCCAGTTGACGACAACCACCCGCTCCACGCCGGCGCCGCTGAGTCCCTCACAAACATCGACCATCAGTGCTGCCAATGTCTCCGGTCTGACACTCAGCGTCCCCGGCCAGGTGAGGTGGTAAGGAGCCACGCCGAGCGGAGATAGCGGCACGACGGGTGCCTGCAGCCGCTCCCCGACGCGGAGCGCGATGGTCAGGGCGGCAAAGGCGTCCGTCCCCAGGGGCAGGTGACCGCCGTGCTGCTCGATGCTCCCCGTCACCAGCACCGCCGACCCCTGCCGCAACGCCTCCTCGGCCTCGGGTTGGGTCATGTTGGCGAGGAGCATGCGCTCGTGGCTCAAGTCGAATCTTCCTCCGGCATTCGGGTTGCACAAACGGTTGTTCAGAGAGTAACCCTCGGCTGGTGGCGTGTCAGGTCCGAGGTGGGGCCGTCGACCCCCGGACCATCAGCTCGGGTGCGACAAACTGGGTCTCGGCGGGTCGTTCCGGGTCGGCGATCCTCGCCAGCAGGATCCTCGCCGCCTTGGAGCCGAGCTCATATTGGGAGATGCGCACCGTGGTCAGTGCTGGTGAGAATCGGTCGCTGTAGGGCATGTCGTTGAAGCCCACCACCGAGAAGTCCTCTGGGCAGGTCTTCCCGCGGCCTCCGATGGCGTCGATCGCTCCCAGGGCGAGGCGATCGTTGGCAGCGACAACGGCGGTGGTCTCGGGCCTTTCCTCGAGTAGTTCACTCGTCACCCGGTAACCCTCCTCCTCTGTGTGACGATGGGCGAAGCCAGGGACCCCGGTCAGACCGGCTTCTCGGAGTGTCTTCTCGAAAGCCTCGAGGCGGTTGACCGTGGATGACACGTCCTTCGGGCCTCCCACGTGCACGATGTTGCGATGCCCCAACGAGAGCAGATGCTCCACCGCCATCCTGGTGCCGACGTGATCGTCGGGTAGCACGGCGCTGATGGAGTGGAGGCCAGCGGCCCGATTGAAGAGGACCACTGGGATTCCCTCTTCGACCAGCCCGGCGAGAACCTGATCGGCGTCCCTGGCGATCCCGTACAGCAGACCCTCGGCTTGGGCGCCAAGCATGGCCGAGACCTGCACCTCGGCGTGCTCGGGGTCGTCGTCCGTGCTGGCGAGTATCAGGGAGTAGCCATCCGCAGAGAGGACATCGCCTGCGCCGCGCGTGATCCCGGCCTGATAGAGATTCGCCACGTCGGGGACGACCATCCCGACGACGAGGGTCCTTCCGGTGCGGAGGGCACGAGCGATGGTGTTCGGCCGGTAACCCAACCGCTGGGCGACGTCGCGGATGCGACGCTCGGTGTCCTGGGTGATCCGGCCCGCGGCCGCCCGGTCATTGAGAACACGGGAGACGGTGGAGACGTGCACTCCCGCCTCTCGGGCGACATCACGCAGCGTGGGCTTGGCCGACCTGGTCTCGCCATCGCCCGTTGACGCGCTCACGGAGGCGAGCGTACCCACGCCGATTCTCACCACCCATCCGGAGCAGACCGGCAGGATGTTTCCTAGCTTGGACGCGCTTGCAGGCAGGAGAAAGCGAGAAACGATGCATCCCGAAGACACGTCCGGATTCCGACTCGTTGGTCACTCCGACCTGATGGGGTTCGGGGACGGGATGCAGGTCATGCCCCATGGTGACGTTCTCTACGTCGGCCATTTCGGCCCGAGCGGCAAGGGCACCTCGATCCTCGACATCTCGGATCCGACGACGCCGCGGGTGATCCGGCAGTGGGATGCGCCGCCGGGATCACACACCCACAAGGTGCAGGTGGCGGACGACCTCCTGCTGGTCAACCACGAGTTATTCCGGAGTGACGGACCGGCGCCGGTGGGTATGGCGGTCTATCACCTCGGTGACCCTACTGACCCGATGCAGGTCGGCTTCTTCGACACCGGTGGACGGGGTGTCCACCGTATCGTGTACGAAGGCGGCGACTTCGCCTACATCTCGGCGACACCCGAGGGCTACCGAGGCCGGATCTGGCTGATCGTCGACGTCTCCGATCCGACCAACCCCACCGAGACGGGGCGCTGGTGGTGGCCGGGCATGTGGGAGGCCGGTGACGAGACCCTGGAGACTCCGGATGGGGAGGAATGGCAGGTCCACCACGCCTTGGTCAACGGCGATCGTGCCTATGTGGGCTTCTGGGACGGGGGGATGGTGGTGATCGACATATCCGATCTCACCGCGCCAAAGACGATCTCACGCCTCGGATGGGAGGAGGGTGGGCACACCCACACCTCGCTTCCGCTGCCCGACCGCAACCTTGTAGTGGTCACAGACGAGGCGGTGACCGAAGG
>DATADW010000216.1:0-6629 GCA_036258335.1 Acidimicrobiia bacterium | reverse complement strand
AGCATCACCCCGGCCCGGTTCTGACCACGCCTCGCCACGCCTGCCAGTCTCGCCGCCGTCCGACCGCTGAGCCACTTGGCCAGACCCACCACGACGGCCAGAGCGAGAGCCGGCAGCAGCACGGGCGGGATCGCCGCCGGGTCGGTCTGCAAACCGAAGAAGACGAAGAACACGGCGGCGAAGAGATTCTGCAGCGGGACCAGCATCGGTCGCACCTTGTCCGCCGCCGGGCCGGAGAGGACGATCCCCACCAGGAAAGCCCCCACCGCCGACGACAGGTTGATCAACTGGGCCAGCCCGGCGACCAGGAGGGTGATCCCGAAGACCGTGAGCAACAGAGCCTCGTCATTGTGGTGAAAGGCGAGGTCGCTGAGTCGGGCGCTCGCCCGGTAGGCGATGAAGAGCACCGCTGCCACCAAACCCAACGCCAGGGCGACCGATCCCACGATCCCGAACGCGTCTCCACCAACGGTGAGCACCGCCACCACTGGGAGGAACACTGCCATCACGAGATCCTCGAAAACCAACACCGAGAGAACGGTCGGGGTCTCCCGGTTCCCCAGCCAGCCCAAGTCGGTGAGGAGCTTGGCCACCATGCCCGATGAGGAGATATAGGTGATGCCCCCGAGGAGCACCGCCGGGACGATCCCCCACCCGAGCAGCAAACCGGCGACGAAACCGGGCGGGAAGCAGAGGACGAGATCGATCAGACCCGCTGGCGCCACAGAGCGCAGGTTCCCCATCAGCTCTTCGGCGGAGTACTCCAGCCCGAGCATGAAGAGGAGCAGCACCACCCCGATCTCGGCGCCTACCTCGATGAACTCCTCCGAGGTGACCAGAGGGACGATGCCGCCCTCTCCCAGGACCAGCCCGGCGATCAGGTAGAAGGGGATCGGTGACAACCCGATGCGGGCACCGAGCCGGGCGAGCAGGGCGAGGACGAGGGTGACCCCGCCGAGCTCGATCAGCAGAAGGGCGAGGTGGGGCACCGCTCAGCCGGTGGCGATGATCTCGTTGACCTGCTCGATGCCGTCGATGGTCCCCACCACGAGCATGGTGTCGTCCGCTTCGAGCGTGAAGTCGGGAGCGGGTGCCGGGAAGGCCTTTCCATGGCGGAGAACTGCCACGACCGATACCCCGGTTCGGGTTCGGATCCGGGCGTCTCCGATCGTCTTACCGGCGTACGGGGATCGCGGCTCGAGGCGAAGCCAGTCGATCGCCAATCCCTCGACATCTTGATGGAGGCTCTCCAGCTCGCGCACCAGCTGTGACCCGCCAAGGATGTCTGCCAGAGCGTTGCTCTCGTCCTCATCGAGCTGGACCGAGGCCCGGCAAAGGTCAGGGTCCTCGGCATCGTTCACGTACAGCTCGCGGCGCCCGGTGCGGTGGCGGATCACTCCGATCCGGTGCCCGGACTCGGTTGCCAGCTCGAACCGCTTCCCCACGCCGGGGAGAGCAGTCTCCTCTATGCGGCTCATCTCGACATCTCCCTTTTCTCACCTTACAGCCACCGCTCTAACCTCCTAGACCGTGGCCGAAACACCACCATTGGTACGTCCCCGCGAGGGCCGGGTGATCGCCGGGGTTTGCGCCGGTCTGGCGCGGCGGTTCGGATGGGACCCGGCGGTGGTGAGGATGGTCTTCATCCTCTCCATGCTGCTGCCCGGTCCTCAGATCCTGATCTACATCGTCCTCTGGGTGGCGATACCCCCGGAGTGAGCGCCTGGCTCAGGCGTGTCGCTCGACGAACTCGTAGACCTCGGCCATCTCGACCTGGGGGATGGGGGAGGCGGTGAGGGCAGTGACCACATTGCTCTGCGCCCGGGATGAGGCCCAGACACTCCCCGCCCAACGCTCGGTCAACTCGGTGGCGAGCGTCATGCAGCACCCCGGTTCGGGGCACCCCGAGTGGCTGTGGCGGTCGGTTTCACGACCCCTGAAGAAGCGGGCGTGGTCGAAGTCGGTCCCAAGGGTGATCCCATGGTGGGGAGTGCGGTCTGCCGGGATGTGGGTGGAGCACCAGAAGGTGCCGGCTGGGGTGTCGGTGTACTGGAAGTGGACGCCGAACTTGTCCTCCGAGCCGAAGACCGCCCTCGCCCCCCAATGCCGGCAGGCGCGCTGTCCCTCCACACCGCCGTATGGATCGTGCGCGAATGGGAACCCGTCGTTCTCGTAGCCCTTCCAGATGAGACCGTCCTCGTCGGAGTTGATGAAATGGGTCGGGATGCCGAGGTGGTGGGTGGCGAGGTTGGTCAACCGGCGCGCCGCCGTCTCATACGAGACGTAGAACACCTCCTTGAGATCCTCCACCGCCAGGTCGCGGCGGCGGCGTGCCTCATCGAGGAAGGGAACTGCGGCGCCCTCGGGGATGAGCGCTGCTGCGGCGAAATAGCTGCACTCCATCCGCTGCCTGAGGAAAGCGCCGAAGTCGGTGGGCGTGTCGTGATTCAGGGCGATGTGACCGAGTGTCTGTAGCACCACCGAGCGAGCGGCGCGGGTGCGTAGCGCGTCCCGCTGGGGAATGAAGATCCGGCCGCTGTCGAGGTCGACGACAGAACGGACTGAGCGGGGCAGATCCGAGGCGAGCTTGACGGCGAAGCCAAATCCTGCCGCCAGGTCCTGGAGATGACGGGGGGAGAGGGCGCCGCTCCCCGGGTAGTCGGCGAAGGCAAGTGCCTTGGCCGCCACCATCTCAACATCGACCAGATAGCCGTCGCGGTTCCTGGCGTCGGCGAGCATCGTCGCCGCGGCGACCCTCACCTCCTCCTGGGTCTCGGGGCGGACCCGGACTCGTTCCTGGAGGGCCCGGTAGAGCGCCACGAGATGGGTCATGGCGTCGTCGGGGACCCTGACCCCCGGCTTGAGGTAGGGGAGCCCGAGCGACTGGTAGATCGGGTCCTGCTGGATCCTCTCCACCTCGATCTCCAGCTCCGCTCGCCTGTTGGGTGGCGCCTCCTCCAAGAGCACATCGGGCTCCACCTCGAGCGCCGCGGCCAGGGCGGTGACCATTTCAGGCCTCACCCGGCGCTTGCCGTTCTCGACCATCGAGAGGAAGGAGGCGGGGCGGCCAAGCCGTTGCCCCAATTGCTCCAATGTGAGCTGGCGGGTCCGCCTCAGGTGCTTGATCCTTTGCCCGAACACCAGCCGGTCGGCCGGTTCCTCCACCACGCACCTCCTGTGAAGATCAGCGCAACTTCTGCCGAAGAATAGGGATGAGGATAGACGGGGGCGGAACTTTTCACTACCGTCGGCCTATGAGCGCCATCGAGGTGACCGGCTACCCAGTTGATCGAGCAGACGAAGTGCTGACCGCCGATGCTCTCGACCTGGTCGAACGGCTGCACCGGGCCTTCGAGCCGGAGCGCCTCGCCCTGCTCGAGGCGAGGGCAAAACGCCAGGGCGCCATCGACGGGGGCGAGCTACCTGGGTTCCTCCCCGAGACAGTCGATATCCGGTCAAGCGAGTGGCAGGTGTCACCCTTCCCCGCCGACCTCGCCGACCGGCGGGTGGAGATCACCGGCCCAGTGGAGCGCAAGATGATGATCAACGCCCTCAACTCGGGGGCCAAGGTCTTCATGGCCGACTTCGAGGACGCCTTATCTCCCACTTGGCAGAACGTGATCGAGGGTCAGGTGAACCTGGTCGACGCCTGGGACCGCACCCTGGCGCTCGACACCGCCGAGAAGAGCTACCGGCTCGGCGAGGAACTGGCTACCTTGCTGGTGCGTCCCCGGGGTTGGCACCTCACCGAGCGTCACGTCGAGGTCGATGGCTTACCCGTCTCGGCCAGCCTCTTCGACTACGGGATCTACGTGGCCAACTGCGCCTGGAGGGCGGTGGAGCGTGGAAGCGGTCCCTACTTCTACCTGCCCAAGCTGGAGAGCCATCTCGAGGCAAGGCTGTGGAACGACGTATTCCTGGCCGCGCAGGATGCACTCGGGCTCCCGGCCGGCACGGTCAAGGCCACGGTGCTCATCGAGACGGTCCTCGCCGCCTTCGAGATGGACGAGATCCTCTGGGAGCTGCGCGAGCACTCCGCGGGTCTCAACGCCGGTCGCTGGGACTTCATCTTCTCGGTGATCAAGAAGTTCCGAAACCTCGATGGATTTGTGCTCCCCGACCGGGCCCAGGTCACCATGACAGTCCCCTTCATGCGCGCCTACACCGAGTTGCTGGTCAAGACGTGCCACCGCCGCGGCGCCCATGCAATCGGGGGCATGGCCGCTTTCGTCCCCAACAGGAGAGACCCCGAGGTCACCGAGCAGGCCATCGCCAAGGTGCGCGACGACAAGAGGCGGGAGGCCGGCGACGGGTGCGATGGGACCTGGGTGGCCCATCCCGACCTGGTCCCCGTGGCGCGGGAGGTCTTCGACGCCGTGCTCGGCGACCGCCCCAACCAACTCGAGCGCCAGCGTCCGGATGTTGTGGCCGACCCGGCGGCTCTGGTGAACTTCGACGTGCCCGGTGGGACGGTGACCGCCGAAGGGCTCCGCACCAACGTGGACGTCGCCATCCGCTACCTCGCCTCCTGGCTGAGGGGCACCGGGGCGGCGGCGATCTTCAACCTCATGGAGGACGCCGCCACCGCCGAGATCAGCCGCTCGCAGGTTTGGCAGTGGGCTCGTTCCGGCGTGGTGACACAGCAGGGCGCTCCGATCACCGCCGAAAGGGTCATGGACGTGATCTCCGAGGTGACTGAAGTCCTTCGCCTCGAGCTCGGTGACGACGGATACGAGCGAGGACGATTCCCCGAGGCGGAGGAGCTCTTCACCCAGGTGGCGTTGGCCGATGAGTTCCCCGAGTTCCTCACCCTCCCCGCCTACGACATGATCGATTGACCCAGATGATGATTGACAAGGAGAGAGCAATGACCCAGGAACAAGAAGCGGCGCGACTCGAGACCGAGTGGGCCACCAACCCGCGCTGGGGGGGAGTCACCCGTGACTATTCGGCGGCCGATGTGGTTCGGCTGCGCGGGTCAATCGTCGAGGACCACACCATCAGCCGATTGATGGCGGAGAGGCTGTGGGAGCTGCTCACAACCCGCGATTACGTCCACGCCCTCGGCGCCATGAGCGGAGGGCAGGCGGTGCAGATGGTCAAGGCAGGGCTCGAGGCGATCTACCTCTCGGGCTGGCAGGTGGCGGGCGACGCCAACCTGGCCGATCAGGTCTACCCCGACCAGAGCCTCTACCCGGCGAACTCCGCCCCGGCTCTGGTACGGAGGATCGTCAACGCCCTGCGACGCGCCGACCAGGTCCACTGGGCGGAGGGTGACCACGCCATCGACTGGATGGTTCCCATCGTGGCCGACGGCGAAGCCGGGTTCGGCGGAGCGCTCAACGTCTTCGAGCTGACCAAGTCGTTCGTCGAGGCCGGGGCCGCCGGTGTGCACTTCGAGGACCAGCTTTCCTCGGAGAAGAAATGCGGTCACATGGGCGGCAAGGTCCTCGTCCCCACCGCCCAGCACGTGAGGGCGCTGACCGCGGCCCGGCTGGCAGCCGACGTCAGCGGGGTGCCGGTCCTCATCGTGGCCCGCACCGACGCCAACTCGGCGAACTTGCTCACCAGCGACATCGACCCGGCCGATCGCCCGTTCTGCACCGGGGTGCGTACCGACGAGGGCTTCTTCGAGGTGGAGGCGGGTCTCGACCAGGCCATTGCCCGCGGACTGGCATATGCGCCATACGCCGACCTGCTCTGGTGTGAGACCTCGCACCCCGATCTCGATGAGGCGGCAAGGTTCGCCACCGCCATCAATGCCGAGTTCCCCAACAAGATGCTCGCCTACAACTGCTCGCCGTCTTTCAACTGGCGGCGTCACCTCGACGACGACGAGATCGCCCGCTTCCAAAAGGAGCTGGGCGCAATGGGGTACAAGTTCCAGTTCATCACCCTCGCCGGGTTCCACGCCCTCAACGCGTCGATGTTCGAACTGGCAACCGGGTACAGGCGGGAAGGGATGCCGGCCTATGTCCGGCTCCAGGAACGGGAGTTTTCACTCGAGCCCGCCGGGTACACCGCCACCCGGCACCAGAGGGAGGTCGGGGCCGGTTACTTCGACCAGGTGGCGACGGTTATCGCCACCGGCAGGGCGTCGACGCTCGCCCTGGCCGGGTCCACCGAGGAAGAACAGTTCCGGACGGGGTAGGTTGAGGACAGGGGAGGCGCGCATGTCGAACATCGTCCACATCGTCGGAACGGGAACCATCGGGGAGCCGCTGATCGGGCTCCTGGCCGATGACCGCGAGGCGTTCGGGATCGACGAGGTGACATTCCACAAGAACACGCCACTCATCACCGAGCGGGGGAAGGTGAACGACCTGGTGCGGCGTGGCGCGGCGCTGGTGGTCGACGACCACAAGAGGGCAACCTTCGAGGAGTTGGGTCACGCACCCAAATGGGAGTCGCGTGAGGCGATCGAACGGGCCAAGGTGGTCATCGACTGCACCCCGGTCGGAAACGAGAACAAGGCCGAGTTCTACGAGGCAGCGTCGGGGCCGATGGGCTTCATGGCCCAAGGGTCCGAGTTCGGGTTCGGCAAGATGTACGCCAGGGGGGTCAACGACGAGGCGCTGGTGCACGGCGAGGACCGCTTCCTCCAGATCGTCTCCTGCAACACCCACAAC
>DATADW010000215.1:0-5657 GCA_036258335.1 Acidimicrobiia bacterium | reverse complement strand
CTTCCCGAGCTGATGGAGGCGAGCGGGGCGCGGCTGCGCGAGGTGGGAACCACCAACCGCACCCGGGTGACTGATTACCCGGCGACCGATGACGCCGCCCTGTTGCTCAAGGTCCATCCCTCCAACTACCGGATCGAGGGCTTCACCGAGGAGGCCGCGCTGGCCGACCTGGTGGCGCTGGGTCGGTCCGCCGGAATACCGGTGGTGTTCGATGCTGGGAGCGGGCTGTTGGACGCCAAGACGCCCTGGTTGCGCCAAGGCCCGCCCGCTTGGCTCGCCGGGGAGCCGGGGGTACGGCAAGCGATGGAGACCGGGGCGGATCTGGTCCTCTTCTCCGGTGACAAACTGCTCGGTGGTCCCCAAGCAGGGATCGTCGTCGGCCGCGAGGACCTGGTGGGTCGGCTGCGGCGTCACCCGGCGGCGAGGGCACTGCGGTGCGGTGGCCCTGTGCTGGGTGCGTTGGGCGCCACCCTCGAGCTCTACGCCAGTGGTGATGCCGCCGCCAACATCCCCCTGTGGAAGATGGCAACCGCCCCCGTCGATCAGGTCGAGCAGCGTGCCGAGGGTCTGCTGGCGTCAGCCGGTGTCGGTGGTCGGACGGCACAGGGCGAGTCCGCTGCCGGGGCCGGCTCGGTCCCTCGAGGTGGCATCCCAACTTCGCTGGTGGTGGTGGATCGGCCCGGAGCCGACCTGGTATGGCCGAGGCTGTTGGCTGCCGGGCCGGTACCGGTGGTGGCGAGGCGTGAGGCCGGGTCGACCGTGATCGACCTTCGCACCGTCGAGCCCGCACACGACCCGGTCGTCGCCCAAGCCCTCGCCGCAGCCTGCGCCGGGTAGCCGGTGCCGGTGATCGGGACCGCCGGTCATGTCGACCATGGCAAGTCGACGCTGGTCCACGCTCTGACCGGGCGTGATCCCGACCGCTGGGCCGAGGAGAAGAGACGAGGGCTCACCATCGATCTCGGCTTTGCCTGGACGACGCTCCCCGGTGGGGCGGAGGTGTCGTTCGTCGACGTGCCCGGCCACGAGCGGTTCATCAAGAACATGCTCGCAGGGATCGAGGCAATCGACGTCGCCCTGTTCGTTGTGGCCGCCGACGAGGGCTGGATGCCACAGTCCGAGGAGCACCTCGCCGTCCTCGACCTCCTCGGGGTGTCTGTCGGGGTGGTCGCTCTGTCCAAGGTGGACCGGGTCGACCCCGACCTGGCTGAGCTGGTCCACATCGAGGTCGAGGAACGACTCGCCGGAACCGCCCTGGCAGGCTCCCAGATGGTTCAAGTGTCGGCTCCCCGTGGGCTCGGTGTGGTGAGGCTGGCCGAGGCGCTGTCAGATGCCGTCGCCAGAGCCGGCCCCTCAGCCGATCGTCACCGCCCCCGGCTTTGGGTAGACCGGGCGTTCACCATTGGCGGTGCCGGGACGGTGGTTACCGGCACGTTGCTCGATGGGACGCTCCGCACCGGCGACCGGGTGACGCTCTGGCCGGGGCACATATCCGCCAGGGTTCGTGGTCTCCAGGTGCACGAGACCGAACGGGCTGTCGCCGAGCCCGGGTTTCGAACTGCGGTCAACCTGGCCGGGGTACGACGGGAACAAGTGGACCGTGGAGCGATGCTGGGGAAAGAGAACCACTGGCTGCCGAGTCGGAGGTTTGTCGCCGTGCTACGGCCGGCTCGGTACCACGATCGCCTCGGTCCGCGTGGTGCCTATCAGGTCCATGTCGGGTCCGCGGCGGTGCCGGCAAGGATCAGGTGGGTCGACGGCGCTGCCCTTGTGACGCTGGGGAAGGCAGTGCCGCTGGCGGCAGGAGACCGGTTCATCCTCAGGGAGACCGGGAGGCGGCGGGTGGTCGGAGGTGGAGTGGTCCTCGACCCGGCGCCGAAGGGGAAGACCGACGCCGACGCCGTGGCTCAATTGTCCGCGGCGGTAGCGGTTGGCCCCGATGCCGTCGCCACCGTCATCCTTCGCCTGCGGCAACAGGAGCAGGTCGAGGTGCTGGCCGCCCACAGCGGCGGCGGGCGCGTCGCCGACAAGAACATGGCTGCAGGGACCGCGCTCTCAGACGACGAAATCGACCGGCTCCGCACCGAGGCACTGCAACGCGTCAATGCGCACCACACCTCGAGCCCGCTGCGCCCGGGGTTGCCCGCCGCCCAGCTCGCCGGCGAGCTTGGCGTGGCCTCGGCCGTCCTCGACGCCCTGATCGCCGCCGACACCGAACTCGAGATGCGGGGCGCCGAGGTGGCACTCGCCGGGTTTCGCTCGGCGCTCGATCCTCCCCAAGAGTCACGCTGGCTGGAGGCATCCGCCCGGTTGCAACGTGCCGGACTGGCTGTCCCCGCCATCCCCGAGTTGGGGATCGATCCCGAGCTTCTCCACGCCGTGGCCCGCTCTGGGCGGGTGTTCCTGATCGACGAGACGCTCGCATACCTCCCAGATCAGATTGAGCAGATCGAGGTCGTCTTGCGCCAGATGGACGGGCCCTTCACAGTCGCCCAGGCGCGCGACGCACTGGGGCTGAGCCGTAAGTACGTCGTCCCGCTTTTGGAGTGGCTCGACCGGCGCGGGTTTACCAAGCGGGAGGGTGACCTGCGGACCGTCCGATGACCCCTACGCAGTGGCGACGGCGAACTCGTCTCGCCGCTCGACCTCGGTGAGACCGCCCCAGATCCCGAAGGGCTCACGGATCGCGTTGGCGTAGTTCAGGCAGTCGAGCTTCACCGGACAGACATCGCAGATGGCTTTGGCTCGAAGCTCCCGACGTTCTCGATCTTCCTTGCGCTCGAAGTTACTGGGGGGGAAGAAGAGGTGCGAGTGGTTGCCGCGGCATAGTGCCCGCACCTGCCAGTCGTTCGGATGCGTCAAGGCGACTCCATTCCTTAGCCCGACGGCGGGCGAACCTACCAGCGCCTAACAAGCGAGACCAGGAAGTTTCTACCAGTTGATGCAGGAATTTCCCGATCCATTCCAGGACGGTTCACTTCACGGGTCGATCGGCCCCCTTCGGCTCCACTTCGAGCACGGTCCCCTGCACTGCGGTGACGGTCACCGGGTCGCCTGCGGTGATGCCGGCGGCGCGGTGGGCCGTGGCCGACCAGCGCGCCCCGTCCACCTCGACTTCGCCGTCGGGCCCGAGCCGCGTTCTGGCCACGCCTTCCCGTCCGATGAGGTGGTTCCGCCCCACCGTCTGCGTAGAGAACCGTGCTCTCGCCACCGTTGGCAGGGCGGCGAAGTAGAAGAGGACGACACCGAGCGTGGCGAGTGTCACCCCCCACCAAGATGGCGCCAGGTGAGGTTCTGCGTCGGTCAGGAGCATTCCACCGCCGAGGAGCAGCAGACCACCCAGCAGGCTCCACCGACCGAAGCGCCCCACCTGGAACTCGGCGGTGAGCAGCCCGATCCCACCCAGCAGCAGGAGCACGGCCCACCAACGCACAGGCAGGGTCACCATCCCGTAGCCGCCCACAAGGAGACATAGCGCCGCCACTGCGGCGGCTACACCCGGCCCGGCGGCATAGAACTCGAAGGCCGCCACCGCCAGCCCGACGGTGACGAGAAAGAAGGCCACCTCGGGGGCGAGCGCGGCACGCATCACCGACTGCAGCGGCCCCGGTTGGTGGAAGAGGACCTCGGCCACCACAGTCTCCGCCGGTGAACCGTCCTCGTCGAGCAGGGCCTCTCCGTCGGAACCGATGGCGGGACCGAGCGTCGCCAGCGTGGTCGTCTCGCCCCGAACGGTGACCTCGGCACCGTCGAGGGAAGCGAGCAGGTTGGACAGCGCCGGCTCGACGACATCAACCAATCCGGACACAGGGGCCTCGACGACGATCTCGTCGGTGCCCCCCGGCCCGTCCGGCCCAGTCAGGTCGGTCCCGGTGACGAGAGGGCTGCGGTAGCCGACGACAGCCCCGGGGGCAGCGGAACGTATCGGAGCGAGCCGCAGCATCTCGGCGGCGGCTCCGTGCGCCACGGAGGGGGCCGGTCCCACCCAAACCGCAACCGGAAGGGGCGGGTCGGCGACGAGTTGCAGCAGCTCGTCGGTGTCGGTGGTGAGGACACCGGGCACGTTGAGCTGCAGCACCACGAGCTGCGACCCGCGCTCGGCGGCTTGCTCGATCCCCGTCAGCAAGAAGTCGCCAGCCAAGGTGTCGAGGGAGCCCGACACCTCGAGCACGTCAACCGGGGGCACGTCCTGCGCCGCGGCTGATGGCGCCCCGACCGCAATCGCCGCAAAGAGGATGACCGCGGCCCATCGCATGTCGCGATGGTAGGAGGACGCTGCGAGGCGCCTGCCGGTACAGTGACCAGGTGGCCACGTTGCTGCTCATTGCCGACGGGCCCTGGGTCCGCAACGAGGTGACGGCTGCGCTGGCCGATTCCTCCGTACTGCTGCTCGAGGAGACCGATCCCCGTCGCGCCGCCGCCCGTGTCGCCGACGATCGTCCCGATGCGGTGATCATCGACATGCAGGTCGGCTCGATGGGCGGGATGGCCATCGTGAGGGAGTTGCTCGACGCTGCAGGGTTGGATCACGTGCCCCACACGCCGACCATCCTCCTCCTCGATCGGAGCGCAGATGTCTTTCTCGCCGGGCGGGCCGGCGCCGATGCGTTCTTGGAGAAACCGCTAGTCGCCGAGGAACTCCGGGCGGCGCTCCGCAAGGTGACGAACACGCAACAGGGTGCGGTGACCACTGCCGAAACCGAGGGCTAGGAAGGGACCACCCCGCCTCCGGGAACCGTACTCGCTTGGGGCTTCGACCCCTTCGCGATGGTCGGCGTCCAACGAGCTGACGACACGTAGGCGCAACGCCAGCGCTGAGACGCGAGGTTAAGTCGGAGGTCGCCATCTTCCCGTCGAGGTGAACCCGGGCGAGCCCTCTCTCCCGAGCATGTAGGATCGCCTCTCCCGACGGGACGTGGCGCAGTTTGGCAGCGCGCAGCGTTCGGGACGCTGAGGTCGCCGGTTCGAATCCGGCCGTCCCGACTGAGAAGCCCCAGGTCAGAGCCACTCAGGTGAGTGGCCCTGATTCGAGCCTTGGGCACGACTCGATTGTTGTTGAAGTTGTCTTTCCTTAGGAGCTACCTAAATAGCGCAAACCACCGATCGCTTTAGTCAGCAGCTCCTCGGGGTCACTCGACCGACTGCCCAAGCAGCCATCGACGCACTCGTCGAGAGAGGGGAGTTGGAAGAAGTCACAGGCCGTGAGCGAAACCGGATCTACGAGGCGTCGCGGATTTTCAATGCGGTATATCGGACCATGGAGGTTCCGGAGACGACAGGTACGACACAGCTCGACCTCTGGCTTCGGTGATCTAGTCACCGCTCCCCGAGGTCAGCCTCCCTGAGGATCGGCGACGCCCGGCAGGGACAGATAGACGGATCGCACCGCCATGATCCGGTTGATGTCGGTGACTACACGGGAGTGGAACTCCGCTCGGTAGGTCTTGTCGGTGAGGGCGAGACCGGTGAAGTAGAGGCCGCACACGCCCCCGAGCAGTGCGGAGGCGATGAGCAGTTGAGTGGACAGGGTGCGCGGCTCTCCGATGAAATCGAACCCGATCAGCTCGTTCACCGGCGCCCCGACCCATGCTTCCTGAACCGAGGCCGGTACTGCAAGCATCCCGAGGAGCACCATGAACAGCGTCACCATCACCGCA
>DATADW010000214.1:0-12717 GCA_036258335.1 Acidimicrobiia bacterium | reverse complement strand
CCGAGGTCGTCGTTGCCGTTGGGTCCGACGAGGTGCCATGGCACGCTGGTGACAGCAACACCCGGCTCGAACAACAACGTCGCTTTGATGGCGAAGGACGTCTGGTTGTGAAGGAACTGGGGGACCCAACCGGGGACGATGAACTCAGGTATGACGACGTTGACCAGCACGTCCGGTCCGAGGTCTCGCTTGAGACGCCGGATGTAGCGCAGGATCGGCCTGACGATGCCCCGGTAGGGGCTCTCCACCACCTCGAGGTCACCCAGGTCGAGGTCCCAATTGCGGAGGACACGAGTTAGCTGCTCGGATTCGATGTCGAGGTGCACCGCCCGGTACCGAGTGTTGGCGAGCAGGCTGGTGTAAGCGAGGGCGTTGCGTGTCGGCTGGGTCACGTCACTGATGAGGACCACGGCGTCTTGGCGGACGAATGGTGGTGGGAGCGATGGGTCGCGGCCAAGGCGGGGCCGGCGCTGTTGGGTGAGATCGGTCACCACCACACCCCGTTCGAAGAGCAGCAAGAGCTTGATCATCAGACCGTGGGGGTGGATGAACACGCTCCACAACCGGCGACTCCTCACCAACTCGGGTATCACGACGGTGACAAAGCTGTCCGGGTTGCCCTCGTGCTCCTGGCGGATGATCTTCCGCATCGTGCGGTAGGTGCGTCCCTTGTCGGGCTCAACGACGGTGAGCGGCCGTTCGGGGAAGAGATGGGGCCATGTCTCGACGAACTCCTCGTCGCGCTCCTCCTTCACATGCAGCGCCCGCACCGCATCGGCGCCAATCATGTCGGCATATTTGAAGGCCCTGAAAGTGGCCTCCCCGAGGTGTGAGACGAGCACCACCACCCGGTTGCGGGTCGGTGAAACGGGTGTGGTCGGGGCAAGCCGCAACTGAGCTGCGACGTTCAGATAGTGCCGCCTCGTCGATGACATCAGCGCCACGATTAGAGGGATGGCAATGAGGACGATCCACGCCCCCCGAGCGAACTTCACCGAGGCGATCACCACCAGGACGACGGCAGTCGTCAGGGCTCCCAACCCGCTGATGGCGGCGTAGCGCCTCCAGTTCGGTGGCTTCAGCCTTATCCAGCGGCGCACCATCCCGAACTGACTAAGGGTGAAGTCGATGAAGACGCCGACCACATACAGCTGGATGAGCCGGGTCACCTCGGCCTCAAAGGCGATGATGAGGAGCGAGGCGATCACTGCCAGGGCGATGATCCCGTTGGAGAAGACCAGTCGGTCGCCGAGGTTGCGGAACTGGCGCGGCATCAACTTGTGCCTGGCCAGGATCGCCGACAGCCTGGGAAAGTCCTGGTAGGCGGTATTGGCCGCCAAGATCAGAATTCCAACCGTCACCACTTGCAGGATCCAGAACCCGGCACCGCCATTGAAAGCAGTCCGGCCGATCTGGGACAGGACGGTGCCGAACTCGTCGAGGGTGTCTTCGGTGACCCTCACATTGAAGAGACGCGCCAGGGTGGAGATCCCTAGGAACATGACTATCGAAATCGCGCCCATGATCCCGAGGGTGTAGGCCGCGTTGTGCGCCTTCGGCTCGCGGAATGCCTGGACGCCGTTGGCTATCGCCTCGACCCCGGTGAGCGCCGTCGACCCGGAGGCGAAAGCGCGCAAGATCAAGAAGAGGGAGATCGTCGCCAACTCAGGCTCGACAACGAGCGTCGATGAGGCGGCTTGGGGGCACGTGCCGTCGAAGCACTGCACGAGCCCGGTGATCAGGGTCACGAACACAGTGGCCACGAAGGCGTATGTGGGGAGGGCGAAGAGGGTGCTCGACTCCTTGACCCCTCGCAGGTTGGCCAGAGTCAGCATGATTACCAAGCCGACGGCGATCCCCACCCTCCAAGGGAGGAGCCCCGGAAAGGCAGACGTCAATGCGGCCACGCCGGCCGACACCGAGACCGAGACGGTGAGCGTGTAGTCGGTGAGCAGGGCGGCTCCGGCCACCATGGCAGGGCCCATTCCGAGGTTGTCGAGGCTGACGATGAAACCGCCACCACCGTCGGGGTAGGCGCGGATCGTCTGTCGGTAGGAGATGATGACGATCAGGAGCAGCGCAGCGATTGCAATAGAAATTGGGGTGATGTACACGAACGCCGCCGCACCCGCCAAGGCGAGCACGAGCATCGCCTCCTCGGTGGCATAGGCCACCGAGGAGAGCGGATCCGATGCGAAGACGGGAAGCGCCAGCGTCTTGGGGAGAAGCTGTTCGTGGAGCTCCTCGGACGCCAGCGGCCGGCCTATTACAGATTTCTTGAAGGTCGCCCAGCGGACCAAATCCACCCTCGTAATGACGGGAGACCCATGCTATCGGCGGAGACAGTGGATTCATTCACTGCAAGTTCCCGAGTCGCGCGAGGCGTGGGAAGTAGTAGAGCTCGGGGGTCGACAGGGACGGCATCGCCACTACGGCGAAGATCCGACCGAGAGAGAGGGGTAGCTAACCGACCGTGGTTTGTGTCAGGCGGAGGCGGGGTCCGGCTCTGTGTTTATGGCGTTGCGCATAGCAAGAACCTTCTCGCGGCGCTCCTCGGCTCGCTCGACGTAAGCCGTCGCGCCCTTGGCCTGGAACCGGGTGATCGCTTGTTGAATCGCGCTGAGTGCTTCATGCCAACGGGCGGCCGCCTCGTGGACCTCGGAGAGGCTCAGGAGAGCCTCTCCGTGGCTCAGGGGATCGCCGGCCGCCGCAGCGCGAGTCACGGCTTCCGTTGCCAGCCCTAAGGCCGATTGCGGGTCGCGCCCGGCGAGGGCACGAGCGCGGGCGCTCTGCCAAAGGACCTGGGACAGGTAGTCGTCTTCGGCAGAAATTCGCTCCGCCTCCTCTGTCAGCGTTAGCGCTTCGTCCATCACGCCGCGATCGCAGAGCACATGCGCCAGGAAGCCGGCCGTCGTCGAGCCCAAACGCCGTTCGCCCGCTTGCATGAGGGTTTCGTAGTCGCTGCGTAATTCAGTCTCGGCCAGCTCTAGGTTGCCGGCCACGCGTTCCATCGGCCCCGATGCATGAGAAGTCGAGGCCGCTTCGAAGACGTGGCCCAGATCGAGCGCGATTGAGCGCGACAGCGCCGCGGCCTCTCGTGCCTCATCGAAGCGCCCAGTCATTCCATACAGCTCGACGAGGTTGAACAACATGAATGACCGCGGGATACCGCTGCCCTCGACCTCCGACAGGAGTGGCTCGATGGCCTCGATCACCTCAGCTGCAGGCAGAGGTCCACTTGCCCAAAGCTGAGCCCGAAAAGCGAGGCTCGCGGCCACCACGTGGCGATCCTGGCTGAGCCTGGCCTGAACGACGGACAATTCAGCGAACCGAAGCGCCTCATCATGCCGACTGCCATCAAAGTGCGTGACGGCGATGAGTCGGTAAGCCTTGGCTGCCTCCCGATTCAGTCCTGCTGTCTCCAGGACCGCGGCCGCAGCCGCCACGGCGGCACTGTCGTCCCGGGACACACCACTCGGATCCAAGTTGAAGCTGGTGCTCGTGAGGGCGACCCTGGCCACTGCCTCGATGATGTCGTTCCCGGCGTTGGAAGCCCAGCCAAGCGCCTCTTCGATGTAGGGCTGCCCGGCGGCGAGGTGGCCAGCGCGACCGATGGCCTCGCCGAGCGCGATCAGTGTCTCAGCCCGGCCGGCGCTCGGCTCTGTTCCGAGCCTCAGCGCACGTTCCAGGAGCGTGATCGCCGCGGCGGAACCGCTGATGTTTAGCGCGCGGCGACCAGCTGAGGCGAGCCGCTCGGCGGCACGCTGCGCCAGTGCTGCGCTGGCGGCGTCCGACAGCCCGAGTTCGGCGCGGTAGCTGTAGGCCTGTTCGAAGTGGTAGCCGATGATCTCCTCGTACTCCTCCAGCCTGTCGCCGCTGACGCGCTCAAGCCAGTCGCCGAAGCGTGCGTGCAGCTCGGCGCGCTCGGCCTTGGGCAGGGCGTCGTAGGCGGCATCCCGGATGAGCTGGTGCCGGAAGCGGTACGCGTCGCCGGCAGACAGTTGCGACCGATCGGGGCGGATCAGTTCCTTGCGCACCAGCGCAAGCAGGTCGCGCGCCAGCGCGCCGCCCTGGTCGGCCGGCACCAGTTCGGCCAGCGCCGCCTGCTCGAACGACTTGCCCATTACGCTCGCCCGCTGGGCCAGGCTGCGCTCGCCGGGCGACAGCTGGTCGAGCCGGGCGGCCAGCAGGGCGGCAATGCTGGGCGGCACCTCTACCGCGGCCAGCGCGCTGCTCGTGTGCCAGGCTCCATCGTCGGCCAGGGCCAGGTGGCTCTCGTCGACCAGCATGCCCAGCATCTCCTCCACGAACAGGGGATTGCCCTCAGCGACGTCAAGGATGCGGGCCCGCAGCGGCTCGGGCAGGGCAACGCCGCCGGGTAGCTGCGCGATCAACCGGGCCGCCGACTCGGGCGCAAGCGGCTCGAGCCGCAGGCTGGTGGCCTGGGGTAGGCCGCCGCCCCAGCCCGGCCGTCGGTCGAGCAGCTCGGTCCGGGCCAGACAAACAAGTAGGAGGGGGGTGTCGTGGGCCAGGCTGACGATGTACTCGAGCAGGTCGAGGAAGGCCTCGTCGGCCCACTGTATGTCGTCGAACTCGATCACCAGCGGGCGCTGGCGGGCAAGCGTCTCGAGCAGCCGGCGGGTCGCCCAGGAGATCTCCTCGGCCGGGGCCGAGCCAGTGGCCAGTCCGATCGCCAAGCCGATCCGCTCGGCCACCAGCTCGGCGTCCGCGGCATCGGCCGCAATGAAGCGCAGCTTGGCCATGGCCGCATCGCGGTCGTCAGCCTCGTCGATGGCCGCAGCCATGCGGACCACCTCGGCCAGCGGCCAGTAGGTGATCCCCTCACCATACGACAGGCAGCGACCGGACAGCACCGTGGCGCGATCCGCCACCAAAGCGCCGAATTCGGCCAGCAGCCGGCTCTTACCGACCCCGGCAGCGCCGAGCAGGGTTACCAGCCTGCAGCGTTGCTCGGCCAGCGCCGTGGCGAAGGCCTGCTGTAAAGCGGCCAGCTCTGGCTCGCGCCCGACCAGCGGCGCATCCAGGCGACGGGCATGGCCGGCCGCGGTGGGCGTGACGGTCAGGAGGCGGTAGGCGGTCAGCGGATGCGCCTTGCCCTTTAGCGCCAGCGGCGCCAAGGGCTCTACTGATACCGCGTCGCGTACCAGCTGATGGGTGGTCGAACCGATGACGATCTCCCCTGGCTCGGCGACTTGCTCCAGCCGTGCGGCGGTGTTGACCGCGTCGCCTGTGATCAGCGTATGACCGTCGGCCGGGTCGCCGGCTACCACCTCCCCGGTGTTGACGCCGGTTCGGAAGCGAATGGCGATGCCACGCTCCGCGGCGAGCTCGACATTCAGACGCCTCAAGCGCTCGCGGATCTCGGTGGACGCCCGCACTGCGCGGAGCGCGTCATCTTCGTGCAGCTGGGGAATCCCGAATACCGCCATAACCGCGTCGCCGATGAACTTCTCGACTGTCCCGCCATGGCGCTCGATAATCGTGCGCATCTCGGTGAAGTAGAGCCCCATCAGGGCGCGCATCGACTCTGGGTCGAGCTGCTCACCCAGACTCGTGGAGCCCGACACATCGGCGAACAGGATGGTCACCGTCCGACGCGATCCGCGTGGCTTCAGCGCAATCGGTGCGGCGCACTCGGAGCAGAACTTCGCGCTGTCGGAATTCTCGGTGCCGCAGGAGGTACACACCACGGCCATGCGGCGAGTGTACGGGCCGACCTCCGGGATCGGCACCACTACATCGGCGGCCCTTAGCCCGCCGTTGGTGAAGAGGGTGTGGCCTTCCGTCTTGCATCTTCTCTCCGGCACTAGCTTGCTCACATGGCCCTGCGACGCGCCCCGCGCTGGGCGGTGGCCTCACTGATCCTCGTGGTCGTCGTGATGGCGGGGCTGGTGGCTATTGGCGCTCGGCAGCTCCCGGGGGGTGAGATCCGACCGCCGCCATTCCTGCTCCAGGTTGACCCCGCCGAGGTGGTCACGTGGGTGTTCATCGTTCTGGTCGCGGCAGGCGGCGCCCTGCTGCTCTATCTGGCACTCACCGCCGCCCGACGGCAGGGCAGTCGCTCGCGCCGGAAGACGATGTCCCCGATCGCAACTCTGGCTGCTCTGATCGTGATGGCGGCACTGATCCTCTTCGGTCCGATCGACCGCATCAGGGAAGCACTCAGCGTGATCATCCCCGCGGACGCGGCAGTCGTCGATCAGGGTGGTGGGGTCGTCCCGCCCCCAGGGGCTCCCGGGCCTGTGGGGTCGCCGTGGTGGGCGGCGGTCCTGGTGGCGGTGGTGGCTCTGGCCCTTCTGGCGGTGACCGCCATCTCGAGACGGGGCGGAACCACCACAACCGGCCGGGAGGGGGCCACCGACGAGGTGGTGGACGATGCGGTCGGAGAAGCGCTGGCTGCCCTGAGACTGGGCGACGACCCGCGTTCGGCCGTGCTGCGTGCCTACGCCGCCATGGAGCAGACCCTTGCCCAGGCCGGATGGGGGCGGGGATCCTGGGAGGCGCCGGGCGAGTACCTATCCCGGGTCTCGCCGCGGCTCGGCTCCGGGACCGCTGCCGGGCTCACCCTGACCCGGATATTTCAGGGGGCCAGGTTCGGGCGAGATCTCGTCACCGCAGCCGACCGGTCCGCCGCCGACGATGCGCTGGTCGAGGTGCGAGCGGGAGTGGTGCAGCAAACATGACCGGGATCATCCTTCTCTCGCTGCTTGCCCTGGCTATCGCGGCCGTCGCTCTGCTCTGGCTGGACGGAACCGCCGAGGTGGTGGTCTACGAGATCGCTTTGGTCGTGGCCGGGGTGGCGTGGTGGCGACGCATGGCCGCGGTGACCCGCGCCGGACGACTACCTCGCAGCATCCGGCACACCCCGCAACGCACCACTCCGAGCTCGCTCGCCCGTTTGGAACGAGTGGTTGCTTTCGCCACCACCGGGTTCGAAGCCGAGCACCGTCTGCTGCCGATATTGCGCCGGTTGGCCTATGACCGGCTCGCCGCCGGCCACCGCGTCGATCTGGAGCTACAGCCAGACAAGGCGGCTGAGCTGCTCGGCCTCGAGGCGTGGATCCTCATCGGTCCCGGCGACGACCCATCGCACCCATCCAGCTCCGTCCCGCTCGACCGGATCGAGCGGGTGGTGGCCGCGCTGGAGCGGTTGTGACCCAGTCGATCGCAGCCGCCGCGGTGACCGACCTCGCCCACCGCGCCATGGACGAGGTGGAGCGGGCGGTTGTCGGTAAGCGCGCCGTTCTCGAGCTGCTGTTGGTCGCCATCCTGGCCGACGGGCACGCTCTCATCGAGGACGTCCCCGGGGTGGCGAAGACGCTCATTGCTCGTTCGTTCGCCAAGGTGTTGGGGCTGCGGTTCGCCCGGGTCCAATTCACCCCAGACCTGATGCCAATGGATGTCACCGGTTCGGTCTTCCCCGGTATCGCCGACGGCGACATGACTTTCCGACCGGGCCCGATCTTTGCCAACCTCGTTTTGGCCGACGAGGTCAACCGAGCGCCGGCGAAGACGCAGGCCGCCCTGCTCGAGGCCATGGAGGAGCGGCAGGTCACGGCCGACGGGAAGGCCCACCAACTCGAGAGACCGTTCCTGGTGATCGCCACCCAGAACCCCATCGAGTTCGAGGGCACCTATCCCCTTCCCGAGGCGGAGCTTGACCGGTTCATCCTCCGGCTCCGAGTTGGGTATCCGACGCCCGGCGAGGAATGGCAGATCCTGGCTCGACGCCAACAGAGGAGGCGCGACGAGGTCAACCTCACCCCGGTAATGAATCGGGATGCCGTGATCGATGCCCAGCGGGCGCTGGAGAAGGTCCATGTGGCCGATGATGTCGGCCGGTACATGGTGGCTCTGGTCACCGAGACACGAAATCGGAGCCGGGCCCGGATAGGGGCCAGCCCGCGGGGGTCGCTTGCGCTGCTCAAGTTGAGCCGCGGTTTGGCGTTGCTTCGCGGCCGCGACTTCGTAACCCCCGATGACGTCAAGGAGGTGGCAGTGCCGGCGCTGGGTCACCGCCTCGTGCTGCGCCCCGAGCTCTGGGTCCAGGACCTGACAGGCGACGACGTGGTCAGGGAGGTTCTCGAAGAGGTCCCGGTGCCGCCAACGCTCCCCACCGGCGAATGACCCGGGATGCCACCGGCAGGGTCCGCTCGCTGGCGATTGTGGGCGGGATGTCGCTGTTGTTGGCGCTCGCACTCGGCGTGCCCGAGGTGGCTGCTATTGGAGCCGGGGCGGCTGTACTGCTCGTGGTGGGGCTCCTCACCTCCGGTGAGGCCATGATGGAGCTCTCGGTCGACGCCGGGCAGGTCAGGGTGGTCGAGGGTGAGCCGGTTCGGGTCACGGCGCGTCTCGCCACCGATAGCTCGGTGGTCGTTTGGCTGTCAGCGGCTGGGCCGATGGAGATCGGCTACGTGGGATCCTCACTGCCGGCAAGGGTCACCCCAAGCGACAGAGGTTTCACCGTCGAGTTGGCACCTTTCGATGGGTCGGCCCTGATTGACTTCGAGGTTAGGTACCCCGAGTGGGGGATCCACCCGTTGCCCGAGCTGGGGGTGAGGGCGAGCGACTGGCTCGGGCTGTTCGAGCAGCGGGTCGTAGCTCGGGAGGAGCACCTCAGGGTCCGGGTCCTCCCCACCGAGGAGCGGATCAGACGACTCTTCGTCCCCGACCGGGTCGGTGTGGGACTGGGCGACCTCGTGTCCGCCGGTCGTGGCGACGGGCTCGAGTTCGCCGAGCTCCGCCCCTTCCGTCTCGGCGATGACCTGCGCCGGGTCAACCACCGCGCCAGCGCCCGCGCCGGGGGGCTGTGGGTGGGCGACCGTCATCCTGAGCGCAACGCCGATGTGATCCTGCTTGCAGACCTCCTGTTCGACCGCGGCCCCGGCAACCGAGCCGTGGTCGACCGGGTGGTAGAGGGGGCGGCGTCATTGGCCTCCGCCCATATCGGCCGCCACGATCGAGTAGGTCTAGTGGTGCTCGGCGGGACTGTTCGCTGGGTGGCCCCGCGCATGGGCAGCATTCAGCGCTACAGGATTCTCGATGCCTTGCTCGAGACCCAACTGCTCCGGGGGTGGGCCGGGCCCATGGCTGGGTTGCTGGTGACCCGGATCGTCACCGGACATGCGCTGGTGGTGACCCTGACCCCGCTGCTCGACGATGTCACGGTCACACTGGTTTCCGATCTTCGCGGACGAGGGTTCGATGTCCTTGTGGTGGAGTGCGACCCAGAGCCACACATCCCGGCAGCCCGCAACCGATCGGAGCAAGTGGCGCGGCGCATCTGGTCGATGGAGCGCGCCGCTCTCCGGCGGCGGCTGGAGGAGCGCGGTGTGGTGGTGACACGGTGGCCGGCCGCGGTCTCGCTCGGCGCGGTGGTCGTCGAGGCCAATAGCAGACGCCGATTGAGGAGACCGGCATGAAGGTGACCACCATCCGCCGGTTGAGCCGCGGTCTCGCCGCCATGGCGCTCGCCTCCGTGCTGGCGCTCCCGGTCGTCGCCGTTGAGCCACCTGCTGCGTCGTTGCTGGCATGGTCGGGTGTGGTCTGCATCGTCATGGGGCTGGCCGCGGGCCTTCGCGGTGCAATCGATGCCGGGCTCCTCCTACTGCTGGTCCGCTATGCCGCGGTTCTCGCCTTCACTTCGGCAGTCGATCCATTGGTGTGGGCCAAGGCGGGTGCGACGGTGGCTCTGATCGACTTGGCCCATGGCTCGTTGGAGGCGGTTCTACCCGGCGATCAGGGGAGGTGGCCTTGGGGGCGGACCTTCGTGACTGCCGCCATCGCCGCCGCCGCCGCTGGAGTGGTGGTCTTGGGCACCGCCACCGCTCCCGGCGGGCTCGTGGTCAGAATCGTCGCCTTCGGGGCGCTGGTGGCGAGCCTTGCCCTGCTGGTCCTGCTCCTTCGCCGCGGCGCCGAGCCTCCGGTACCCTCCAACCGGTGACCGTCGACGAAGAGCGCATTGCCCTGTTCCTGGACTACGAGAACCTCGCCATTGGGGCCAGGGATCATCTCAAGGGATTCTCCTTCGACTTCAAGCCCATCGCCGACGCCTTGGCGGAGCGAGGCCGGGTGGTAGTGCGCCGGGCATACGCCGACTGGTCGTCATGGGGCGAAGACCGGAGGATGCTGACTCGGAGCCACGTCGAGCTGATCGAGATCCCGCAGCGGATGGGGGCGAGCCGGAAGAACGCCGCCGACATCAAGATGTCGGTTGACGCCCTCGAGTTGGCGTTCGAGCGAGATTACGTCACCACCTTTGTGCTCTGCACGGGCGACAGTGACTTCACCCCGTTGGTCCACAAGCTGCGCGAGCTCAACAAGCGAGTCATCGGGGTGGGCATCCGCGGCTCCACCTCCGATCTGCTCCCGCCATCCTGCGACGAGTTCCTCTTCTACGACTCGCTCGAGGGTGTCGAGACCCGGGATCCCCAGGCGGTGACGCCCCGCCGCCGCAGAGCGCAGCCGGTGGAAGAGGTGGTCAGCGCACCGGACCGCGAGCCGACCACCGCCGATCTGAGCGCGCTGGTGACCCAAACGCTCTCCGGGCTGCAGCGGTCGACGGGCGGGGCGGTGCTCTCCTCGTCGCTGAAACGGGCCATCCTCCGCAAGGACCCCACCTTCTCGGAGGCGGACCACGGGTTTCGCAGCTTTGGCGAGTTGCTTCGCCACCTCGAGCAGCGTGAGGCGATCGAGCTGTCGGAGGGCAGCGCCAAAGGGGACCCCCAGGTGGACTTCCCCAGCACGGCGGGCGGCGAGGACGATGCATTCGAGCTGCTCCGCACCGTCGTAGGCGAGATGGAGAGCCGAAACGGCGCCCCCAACCTCTCGGGGCTGAAGAACCGGCTGCGCAAGAGGGACCCTGAGTTCAGCGAGAAGACCTTCGGTTACGGCGGCTTCCTCCAGTTCGTGAAGGCGGCGCAGACCCGGGGCTTGGTAGAGCTGGAATGGGATCCCGAGGCTGAGGACTACGTGGTCCGGACGGTCTGAGAGATGGCCGAGAGAGCCGATATGGTGATCGTTGGAGCGGGGATCATCGGGTCTTCTATCGCCTACCAGATCGCCAGGCGGTCGCCGCGGCGCGTAGTTGTACTGGAGAAAGGGGCTGGCGTTGCCGAGGGCTCGACCGGGGCGTCCTCTTCGATCGTGCGCTGCAAGTACACCCACCCCGAAGTGGTGCGTCTCGCCCGTCACGGTCAGGAGGCGTACCGCGACTGGGGCGGGTTCACCGGTCTCGACGCACCGCGCTCCCGGCTTGAGCAGCCGGGGGTGCTTTGGTTGATGGGCGACCCGACGGACAAGGTGGAGCAAGACGCCGAGCGGCTAGGGGGCCAAGGCGTTGCCGTCACCGTCCTTGACCCCGGCGAGCTGACTGCACGGTTCCCCGACTTCTCCGACTGCGCCGTCCCATTCGATCTGACCGGCGAGATCCCGCACACCTGCACCCCCGGCGAGGCGTTCCTCTACGAGGAGGAGGGCGGTTATGCCGACCCGGCGGGCGCCAACCAGGACCTGGTGGACGCAGCCAGGAGGGAGGGCGCCGACATCAGATTCGGGACGATGGTTACCGCGGTGCGACGCGATGGCGATCGGGTGACCGGGGTAACCACCGGCTCGGGCGAGACCATCGACGCTCCCATGGTCATCAACGCTGCCGGTCCCTGGTGCAACAAGCTCAACGACATGGCGGGCGTCTCATTGCGCTGGACGCTCGACCCCACCAGGGTCCAGATCCTCTATCGAGAGCTGCCGGTGGGAATGGGTCCCATCCCGGTCACAGCCGACGGCTCGACCGGGATCTACTTCCGACCCGAGTCACGCGGTCAGCAGATCCTGGTCGGTTCGGTGCTTGCCGAAGACGAGGAGGAGGTGGTCGATCCGGACGACTACCTGCGCAGCGCCGACGCCGTGTTCCGCAACACCAAGATCCACGGGCTCCACCATCGACTCCCCGAACTGCCCCACCGTGGCGGGCTCTCCGGCATCGCCGGGCTCTACACGATCAACCGCCAGGACGTCCACCCGGTGCTTGGCCCCACCGAGTTGGAGGGGTGGTGGGTGGCCAACGGGTTCAGCGGCCACGGGTTCAAACTGGCTCCGATGATCGGCTCGATGATCGCTCAAGCGGTGACCGACGCCGAGGCTTCGCACGACACCGACGTGCCCATGTCGTTCTTCTCGGTGGACCGCGAGCCGATCGAGGTCGCCGACAAGCACGTTCTCGCCTGAGGCGGCGCGATGCGTTGGCTCAACGCCAGCGACTTGCGGCAGGCCCTCCCGATGGACGAGGCGGTGGCGGCGATGGAGGCTGCTTTCGGCGATGACCGGGAGACCCCGCTTCGCATGGGGCTCGGTGTGTCGTTGTTCATGGCGGGGAGGGTGGGGGGCATCACGGGGGTCAAGGTGGTGTCGTCGGTCCCTGGTGACCCGGCAGGGATCGTCGCCGTGTTCGGTCCCGACGGGCATCCGCTGGGGCTGGTCGACGGCACATCGCTGACCGCCATCCGCACCGGAGCGGCTAGCGGACTGGCCACGCGGCTGCTGGCTGCGCCCGGGGCTTCGGTGTTGGCCATGCTCGGCGCCGGAGCGATGGCCGCCGACCAGGTGGCGGCAGCAAGGGCGGTGCGCCCGATCGAGAGGGTCCTGGTATGGAGCCGATCGGGCGAGCGGGCGGCGGCGCTGGCGGATCGGGTTGGA
>DATADW010000213.1:0-14129 GCA_036258335.1 Acidimicrobiia bacterium | reverse complement strand
TGTGGGCGGTGAGCATCTGACGTGGATCGAGCCGGTAGATGTGATCGGCTCCGTAAACGATCACGTAGTCGGGGTACTCGTCCTCGATGATGTTGAGGTTCTGGTAGACGGCGTCGGCCGAGCCGGCGAACCAGTGGGGGCCGCGCCGCATCTGCGCCGGGACCGGGGCGACATAGTTCCCCAGCAGAGGCGACAGCCGCCAGGTCAGGGCGATGTGGCGGTCGAGGCTGTGACTCATGTACTGAGTGAGCACCACGATACGGCGCATGCCGCCGTTGACCAGGTTGGAGAGGACGAAGTCGACCAGCCGGTACAGCCCGCCAAAGGGGACCGCAGGCTTCGCCCGGTCGCGAGTCAAAGGGTAGAGCCGCTTCCCTTCGCCGCCGGCGAGCACGATTGCGAGAACGGTGGGTTCCCGTGCCACCACCCGGAAGCTACCTGGCGCCGGCCCGCCAAGCATCGACGGAAGTGAGTCAATCGGGTGGGCGGTGGTCGACCGGGATCCGGAAGGCCACCTGCCCGCCCGGCGCGTCGTCGATCCAGATGGTCCCGGAGTGGGCTGCGACGATGCCTCTGGCAATCGCCAACCCGAGACCCGCTCCGCCGTCGGCGCGTGCCCTCGATGGATCGGGGCGGGAGAAGGGGTCGAAGGCCCGGGCGGTGAATCCCTCCGGGAACCCTGGGCCGCGGTCGCTGACCCTCACCACCGCCGACCCGCCATCGGCTTCGGCATCGATCTCCACGTCGGTCCCGGAGGGGGCGTGGCGTATGGCGTTTTCCAGCAGGTTCCGCACTGCCCGCCCCAGCGCCACCGGATCCGCTCGAACTGGAACAGGACCGCGAACGCCGACCGAGACCCCAACCGATCGCTTTGCCGCCACCGGGGCGAGCGCCTCGGCGGCCCCTTCGAGCAACTCACCCAGGTCCACCTCTTCGACGGCGAGGTCGATGCTGCCCGCCTCGAGCCTCGAGGCGAGGAACAGGTCGTCGATGAGGCGGTCGAGCACCTCGATGTCCTCCACCATCGCCTCCAGGTATCTGTCCGGGTCGGGCGCCACGCCGTCTCGCACCGCTTCGAGGGCCGCCCGCAGCGCGGTCAGCGGGGTGCGCAAGTCGTGGCCGACGGCGGCAAGCAACCGGTGGCGGGCATCCTCCTGGCGGTCTCTCTCCAGCCGGGAGGCGGCCAGGGCGGCGATCATCCCATCCATCGCACGGGCTACTTCACCCACCTCATCCCGGCGGGTGATACCCGAGCGCACCGAGAGATCCCCTTCTCCTACGGCACGAGCAGTCGTGGTGAGCCGTTCCAGGTCGTCGGTGAGCCGTCTGCTCACGGCCACAGCCAAGGTTATGCCCAAGCCCACGCCGAGCGTCAACGCCACGAACAACAGCGTGAGGTCGTGGCCGTCGAGGAACATCGAGAGGGCCGAGGCGGCGACCGCCAGCGCCGCCACACCGAGAGCCGCCACCGCCGGGACCAGAACCGCAGCGCGCAGGGTGCGAGCCCGCTGAGCCAGTCGGGGGGCGGTGACCGCGACCACGGCCGAGACCAACGCCGCCCCCCCGAACACCGAGTAGAGGACCAACCGGTCCTTTGGGCTCGGGTCCATGAGCAGCTCGAACGCGGTCAGACCCAGGGCCACCGAGCCGATCGACGCCAACAAGAGCCAGCGCATGATCAAGCCTCAAACTTGTAGCCGACCCCCCAGACAGTGACGAGGTGGCGGGGATGGTCTGGTTGCTCCTCGATCTTCTGCCTGATCCTCCGGATGTGGACGGTGACCGTCGCCGGGTCCTGCCATTCCGGCGAGGAGTCCCACACCTGCTCGAGTAGTTGGGCTCTCGTGTAGACCCGCTTGGGGATGGCGGCGAGGAAGGCGAGCAGGTCGAATTCTCTGGCGGTGAGCTCGACCCGGGCGCCTTCCACCGTGACCTCCCGCCGATCGGGGTCGACGATGAGCCTGCCGAAGTCCATCCGCTCGGCGGCTGGTCTTGGGATCGTCCTCCGCAGCACCGTGCGAACCCGAGCCACGAGCTCGCGCGGTGAGAAGGGTTTGACCACGTAGTCGTCAGCGCCCAACTCGAGACCGAGGACGCGGTCGGGCTCCTCGGAGCGGGCGGTCAGCAAGATCACCGGGATGTCGGATCGCTGCCGCATCTGGCCGAGGACGTCGAGACCACCGACAGCGGGGAGCATCACGTCGAGGACCACCAGATCCGGCGCCCGCTGGGAGAGGACTTCTAGCGCTTCTGCCCCATCGGCTGCCGATTCGACCCGGTAGCCATCGCGCTCGAGGTAACCGGAGACCACCTCGCGGACCATCGGCTCGTCGTCCACCACGAGGATTCGGGCCGGTCGGTTCATGGGGGGCGATGCCGCCACCGGCGCATCGTACGGAGCCGGTGGTTCACGGCCACAAGGATCGGAGCGAGTTTCGTGAGAGATAACAAGAAAGAGGGTGGAAGGCGGAAGACGGAAGAGGGAACAAAGAACGGGGTAGGCGGACGATTGAGGTCCGAGGCTCTAAGCCCCCCAGTCGGAGAAGGGCTCGTTGAAGCCTTCGGTGGCGTGCCAGTGATCGCGCAACTCACGGCACGTTCCGTCGGGGCCAAGCAGCATCACATCGCATCCGGTCAACGTGGTGGGACTGCCGCTCTCTTCGAGCGTCGTCCAGTATTCGTAGACGGCGGTGCTCCCCTCCACGGCGAGGACGGCGAATCGGACATCCTCGACCCGTTCCTCGGCGAAGGCATCCGCGGTGTACTCCCTCACCCCCTGCAATCCCAGGTGGGGCTTGCGGAAAGGCGTGGATCGGTACACCACCTCGTCACGGAAGAGGGCAACCACGGAATCGACGTCACCTGCTTCCCACGCTGACCTGTACCCCTCGGTGTAGCGAACGGCGTACTCCGCTGCCCCATCGAGTGGGGTCTGGTCGACAACTCCCCAACCAGATGGCGGCTCGCGCCGCTCCGGTTCGACGTGCCAACACTCCCGCAGCGCGCGGCAGTGAGAGTCGCCATCGAAGTGGAGCAGGAGGATCCCTGCCAGGGTGACGTCGGCGGCTTCGTTGCACAGAGTGGTCCACCACTCCACTCCGGCGACGTCTCCCTCCAATACCGGATCGCCCCAGCGAACTTCGACGTTCTCTTGGGTAGCGGTGACATCCCGCCAGTACTTGGCGATTCCCTCGGACCCGGTGTGGGCCGGCTCGAATGGGTGCGAGCGGTAGGTGGCGTCCGGGGTGAAGAGTGCAGCCGCCGCCGCGGGGTCGGCGTCGACCCAGGCGGCCGCATAGCCACCGAGCCAGCCGTCGAGCTGCGCCGAAGTCACCACCCGGCCATGGTGCCACGTCGAGGCGCCCCATGCCCTCAGCCTTGGGTTTTCAACTTCCGCCTTCCGTCTTCCGCCTTCCGCCTTCCGCCTTCCGTCTTCCGCCTTCCGCCTCCGTCTTCCGCCCTCCGTCTCCGTAGACTCTCCCCGTGACCCCGATCGCGGCACTGGACGGGATCGAGGTGCGTCTTGGCCGGCTCCCGGTTCTGCGCGGCGTCGACTTCATGGTCTCCCCGGGCGAGGCGGTGGGGGTTGTCGGTCCCAACGGCTCCGGCAAGACGACGCTCCTCAGGGTGCTGGCCACTCTGCTGCGTCCTGGCGGTGGATCGGGGACGGTGCTGGGGGCGCCCCTTGGCACGGACCAGGTGCGCCGAGTCCGTCGGCGCATCGGGCTGGCCGGACACCAGCCCGCTCTCTGGAACGAACTGACCCTGCGTGAGAACTTGATGGCCATCGCCCGGCTCAGCGGACTAGGCGAGACCGCAGCCGACGATGCGCTCTACCGGGTCGGGTTGACCGGCGCCGGTGGGAGATCGGCGGGGCGCTCCTCGCACGGGATGCGTCGCCGTGTCGATTTGGCGCGTCTGTTGCTCACCCGGCCGCGTTTGGTCCTGCTGGACGAGGCGGCGGCGGGGCTCGACCGCTCGGCAAGGCTCCTGGTCGATGCGGTGGTGGCCGAGGCGCTTGGCTCAGGCGGCGGCGCGGTGTTGGTCTCGCACGACGCCGAGCACCTCGGGGCCGCCGTCACCAGGGTGGTCGAGATAGAAGACGGCGGGATGCGTGTCTCAGGTGGGCGACGGTGACCGAGCCGGTCACCACGACCGTCTCGGCCGGCCCCGGTGCCGTCCCGGACAGCCCGCCGGGCTCGCTCCACCAACTTTTCGAGACGGCTCGTCGCGAATTGGTGCTCGAAGGGCGGGCCGGCGAGGTGTGGGGAATCGTGATCCCGTTTGGCGCTCTGGCGCTCATTCTCCTCCCGCTGGCACTCGGTCCGGACGTTCCCTTACTGGCCCGGGTGGGACCGGCCGTCTTCTGGGTGGTAGCCCTCCTCTTCGGGATGCTGATCGCCCTTCGCCAGAGCTCGGCCGACCCTGCCGAGCTGCGCGATCTGCAGCGGCTGCTCGAGGTCGATCCGGCGGCGAGGCTCGTTGGAAAGGCACTCGCCGGCGCCGTCTGGCTGCTCGGGTTGCTCTTGGTGCTCGGAGCGGCGACCGTGGTGCTCTACGCCCCGGCGATCCCGGTGCGATGGTGGATGGTGCCGGTCGTCCTCATGCTGGTGGCACTCGGTGTTGCGATGGCGGCAACCCTTGCCGGAGAGGTGGCCGCCGGCCTCCGCTCCCGCTCCACGCTGGCACCGCTGCTGGCCGCCCCTCTTGGCATCCCGGTCCTGGTGGCCGCCGCCGAGACGACAGATAGGTTGCAGGTCGGCGGAAGTATCCTCACCCCTACCCTGCTACTGGTCATGGTCGACCTGATCCTCGCCATTGTGATCGTGCTGGCCGCGGGGCCGCTGGAGGACGCCACCTCGTGACCCAAACCGGATCCGCACTACCACCACCGAGCCGGGCACGCCGCCTGCTCGAGCCTTTGGCATTGCTGGCTCTGCTCGCCGGGCTCTGGTTTGCCATGACCGCCCCGCCCGATGCCACGCAGGGCGACTTCTACCGCATCCTCTACATCCATGTCCCATCGGCCTGGCTCGCCTTTCTCGCCTTCGGCGTCACCGCGGTGGGGAGCATCGGCTACCTCATTGGCCGCCGCCGCAGTTGGGACCGGGTTGCGGCTGCCTCGGCCTCGGTCGGGGTCGTCTTTACCGCACTGACCCTCGTAACCGGGAGCATCTGGGGACGCCCGGTGTGGGGGGTCTGGTGGGACTTCGGCGACGCCCGCTTGATGAGCACCGCCATCATGTTCTTCGTCTACCTGGGTTATCTGGCTTTGCGACGCACCGTCGAGGATCCCGAAACGCGGGCCCTCCGCTCGGCGGTGCTGGGAGCGGTTGCGGTCATCCAGGTGCCGTTGGTGTACTTCTCGGTCAACCTCTTCCGGACGCTCCACCAAACGCAGACCATCCGCCCCGATGGCGCCGCCATGGAGCCCGAGATGCTCTTGGCGCTGTTGGTCAACGTGGTCGCCTTCACCGTGCTTTACGCCGCGTTGCTCGCCCGCCGCATCGAGGTGGGCCGGCTGGAGGAGATCGCCGAGGAGCTGACTCCGGCCGAGCCGGCAGGGCGCGCCGTGCAGCCTCCACCTCTCGGGGAGGTTGGCGGTGGGTGACGGCTGGGTGGTGTTCTGCTACACGGTCACCTATGGGATGATCGCCTGGTACGCCGTCTGGCTCATGACTCGCTACCGGGGGCTGCGGCATCGGCTGCAGCAGTCCGACAGCGATCTGTCACCGTCGCCCGAGTGAACCGGCTGACCCATCGCCGCTTCCTCGTCCCGGCGATAGCCGGGGTGGTGGTACTGGTGGCTGTTCTCGCCTGGCAGGGTCTGGGTGACAACCTGATCTACTACCTCACCCCAACCGAGGCCCTCGAGCAGCGCTCCCAGTTCGAATCCGGCGAGCGGCTCCGACTGGGCGGGTTGGTCCTGAGCGGCACCCTTACTGAAACCGGCGACAGCGTGACCTTCGATGTGGGGGATGGGGAATCCACCGTCCAGGTGATCCACACCGGCACCCCGCCCCAGCTCTTCCGCGAGGACATCGGTGTTGTCGTGGAGGGTTCCTGGGAGGGTGAGACCTTCAGGTCGGACCTGCTGATGGTCCGCCACGACGAGAACTACCGCTCCCCCGATGGTGAGGGGCCCTACGTTCCCCCATCGGGCGAGGCGGTGGGCGGTTGAGCGCCCTGCTCGGGACCATATCGGTCCTGGTGGCGCTGGGTGCTGCCATAGCTCTCACCATCCAGGGTTGGCGGGCCGCGGCCCGCTCCGACGGCCCAGCCACCATCCGACTGCGGACCCCGGTCTTGGTGTTGCTGGTGGCGGCCGTGGCATCGCTTCTGGTCCTCGAGGCCGCCCTACTCGGCGACGACTTCTCGCTCGAGTATGTCGCCAACCACCACGCCGCCGCCACCCCGCTCCTGTACACCGTGGCCAGTGCCTGGGGTGCGCTCGAAGGAAGCATCGTCCTCTGGGGCGTGGTGCTTGCCGGCGCCACCTGGCTGGTGTCGAGGGGGTACTCCCGCGCCCCAGATCGCCTCGGCGCCGGGGCGCTGGCGGTGATGGGGTTGGTTGCCACGTTCTTCTTCGCCCTGATGGCCACCGTCGCCGACCCCTTCAAGGTCTGTGTCGAGGCGGGACCGGCATCGTGCCTCGCCGCCAGTCCGCTGCCTTGGGCGGCCGCGGTGGCACCCCCGGACGGCGCCGGCCCCAACCCGCTGCTGCAGAACCACCCGCTGATGGCGGTGCACCCACCGATGCTGTATCTCGGATACGTCGGGCTCACCGTGCCTTTTGCCTTTGCCATGTCGGCGCTGGCACTCGGGCAGGGTGGCGTTGAATGGCTCCGTCGCTCTCGCACCTCGACGCTGGTGGCATGGAGCTTTCTCACCGTTGGGATCACCCTTGGTGGCCTCTGGGCATACGAGGTCCTCTCATGGGGTGGTTACTGGGCGTGGGACCCGGTGGAGAACGCCTCGCTGCTCCCCTGGCTCATGGCAACAGCTTTCCTCCACTCGGCGGTGGTGCAGGAGAGGCGGGGGATGCTCCAGGCCTGGAACTTCGTGCTTGTGATCGCTGCCTTCTCGCTGACGATCCTGGGTACCTTCCTGACCCGCTCTGGGGTGGTGGCGTCGGTTCACAGCTTCACCCAGTCGGCGATCGGCCCCGTGTTGCTCGGCTTCCTCGTCGTGGTGCTCTCCGCCTCGCTCGGGTTGTTCGCCGCCCGGGCGCACCTGGTCGCCTCGGCGCCGCGCCTCGAGTCTCTCGCCAGCCGGGAGGGCGCCTTCCTGCTCAACAACCTCCTGCTGTCCGTATTCGCCCTCGTGGTGCTTGTGGGCACGCTCTATCCCCTGCTGGTCGAGGCGTTTTCCGGGGCCGAAGTCGGGGTGGGTGCACCGTTCTTCAACCGGCTGACCGTGCCGCTCGCTTTCGGTCTTCTGCTGACGATGGGGGTCGGGCCGGTAACGCCGTGGCGGCTGGCGCGGGGTGCAGTGGTGTGGGCGAGGATCCGCACGCCCCTCCGTGTCGGGCTGGCCGCCGGTGCCGTCTTGGTCCTCACCGGCACCAGGAACGGGTGGGTGGTGGGGGCAGTGATGCTCTCGACCTTCGTGGTAGCGGTGATCGTCCGTCATCTCTGGGTGACGAGCCGGGCCCGGGCGGCGAAACTCGGGGTCTCACGGCGAAAGGCGGCGCTCGACGTGGTGGCCGGCGATTCCGGCTACTGGGGTGGACAGCTCTCGCATATCGGAGTCGCACTCGCCGCCGTCGGGCTGGCCGCCGCCGCCAACCTGGCCACCCACGCCGAAGTGGATCTCGTCCCGGGTGACACCGCTTCCTTCGCCGGCTACGAGCTCACCTATCTCACCCCATTCCTCCTCAACGAGCCCAACAGGACGGTCACCGGCGCCACGATCGTGGTCGAACGCGACTCCGAGATCGTCAGCGAGCTGCAACCCCGGATCAACGAGTACCCGGGAACCGGTGCCGGGATCGTCACCCCCGCGGTGCACAGCTCGCTCAGAGGGGACGTCTATCTCACCCTGACCCGGATCGATGCCGGAGGGATCACCCTCGAGATGGACACGACACCGGCGGTCTGGCTCATCTGGCTGGGCGGACTCGTCGCCGCCTCCGGCGGTGCCTTCTCGACCGTGGTGCGCCGGTTGGCCCAGCGACCGGCATCAACGGAGCCGGCCCGTGTCTGAGCGACTTCGCCGCTGGGTTGCCGGGCTGGTCACTGCAACGATGGCCGCCGTAGTGGCGATCGGGCTGATCACGGCCCCATCCTCCGAGGCGTCCCGGGCGGAGGCGATCGGATCGCGCATCAAGTGCCCGGTTTGTCAGGGCGAGGCCATCGCCGACTCCCCGGCCGAGCTGGCGGGGAGCATGATGGCTCTGGTCGAGGAGCGCGTCGCCCAGGGGTGGTCCGACCAGCAGATCATCGACGCATTCGTCGCCTCATACGGTGAATGGATACTGCTCGATCCGCCGCTCGCCCCGGCCACCGCCCTCCTCTGGTTGATCCCCGCCGCCGGCGTCGCCATCGGCTTGCTGGCTGCCATGCGCCGACGCCGGGTCGCTCCTCCGGTCGAGGACGAGGCAGCCGACGCCGCCCGCGCTCCCGAGCCCCGCCAGGCGCCGTCGTGACCACCACCGCCACCGATCCTTGGGAGGAGAAAATCGCCCAAGCGCGAGCCGACCTCGCCGCGCTCGAGCGCCAGGTCGAGGATGGCGAACTGGAAGAGGCCGACGCCGCCCCACTGCGCGCCGCCTATCTCCAAGAGATCTCGGATGCGGAGCGGGCGGCGGACGCCCCGGTTGACGCGGCGCTCGCCGACGGGCGCGGGAGCCGACGGCTCCTGGTGGGTGTGCTCATCGCAGTGGTGGCGATCGTCGGGGTGACTGTGGCCGCGTCCCAGGCACTGGTTCCTCGCTCCCCCACACCGGACGATGTCGATCTTTCCGAGGTGAGCAACGAGGCGATGGAGGCGGTGATCGCCGATAACCCCGGCGACCCGCAGATCAATGGGATGCGGTTGGCGCTGGCCGACCGCTACTTCGAGGAGGAGTCGTACCAGCAGGCGTTCGAGCATTACCGGATCGTGTTGGAAAACGACCCGGCGACCGAGGAGGCGGCACGCGCTCTGGGGCGGATGGGTTGGATGACCTATCGCAGCGGCCAGCCGGAGCTCGCGGTGGAGAGCATCGAGCGGGCGATCGAGCTTGACACCTCCTACGGCGAAGGCCGTTTCTTCCTCGGGTTGGTCCAGCTTTGTGGGTTGGGCGATCACGAAGTGGCGGCTGTCACCCTCGAGGAGGTACTGGCGCTCCCCGATCTGCCTGCCGACGTGCGACCCGAGGTGGAGGAGGCACTCGAGTTGGCCCGCTCAGGGGGGACCTGTGGCTGACCCGGTCATCGTGCCCGACCATCGGGAGACACGCGGTTTGATCTGGGTGGTGGTGGCCGTGCTCGCTGTGCTTGCGGTGGTGGCGGTGGCTTTCGCTTCCCGGTTCGGGGTGGACCCCGGGCTGAGCAATTCTCCGATGATCGGCCAGTCGGCGCCCGAGCTCGCCCTCCCCCGTCTCAGCGGCGATGGCGAAGTCGATCTCGCCTCCTACCGCGGCGATGTCGTGGTTCTCAACTTCTTCGCTTCGTGGTGTCTGGAGTGCGTCGACGAGCATTCGGCACTGGTCGAGACCGCAGCCGCCTACCAGGACCACGGGGTCCGGTTTGTCGGCGTCGCCTTCCAGGACCGTCCCGAAGCGGCCAATGCCTTCCTCGACGACCTGGGCCGGAGCCAGTTAACCGAGTACCTCGACGACCCTGGGTCTCGGGCGGCCATCTCGTATGGGGTCTTCGGTGTTCCCGAGACGTTCTTCGTCGACCCCGACGGGATCATCGTCGCCAAGATCGTCGGCGCCTCCGACAGCCTGCTGCTGGCGTCCACTCTCGACGGGATCCTCGCCGGGGGTCGGCCGGGCGAGCAGGTCGTCGGCGAAACCCAGAGCAGTCCGAGCGGGTGAGGATCAATCAGCCGGCTCGGGGGACCACCACCCTCGGATCGAACCCGAGCGGCAGCTCCAACCTGTTCGCTGCCATGAGTTCCGCATCGGCGAGCAGGTCCGCAGTCGAGCCATCTGCGACGATCCGGCCATCGTTGATTACAAGGCTGCGCGGGCACAACTCGAGGGCGTAGGGGAGATCGTGGGTCACCATCAACATGGTGATATCGAGACCGGTGAGGACTGTTGCCAGCTCGCGCCGGCTCGCCGGGTCGAGGTTGGAAGTGGGCTCGTCGAGCACCAGGATCTCCGGCTCCATTGCCAGCACGGTGGCCACCGCCACCCGGCGCCGCTGCCCGAGGCTGAGATGGTGCGGTGGCCGCTGCGCCACCTCGGTCATCCCCACTGATTCGAGGGCAGCACCGACCCGTGCCGCCAGCGCCTCGCCCTCGAGCCCGTAGTTGGCCGGGCCGAAGGCCACGTCCTTCCACACCGTCGGCATGAACAGCTGATCGTCCGGGTCCTGGAACACGACGCCGGTGCGTCGCCGTACCTCCATCAGGTGCTCGGGGACCACGGGCAGACCAGCCACCCGCACCGTCCCCGAATCGGGCTCGATGATCCCGTTGAGGTGGAGCACCAAGGTGGTCTTCCCTGCCCCGTTCGGCCCGAGCAAGGAGACCCTCTCGCCAGGATGAATGTGGAACCCGACATCACGAAGGACCTCGGTCCCGTCCGGGTACCGGTAGCAGAGGTCCACCACCTCGAGAGCCGGTGTGGTCATCGGGGAGTCTCCAGCCAGGTTGCCGTGGCTAGAGCCACCGCCGCGGCCAACGTGGGCAGGGCCAGCGCCAGCACCCAGGAACGGGCACCCGCCTCCTCTCGGGCGAACCGAGGCATGTGCCCTTGATAGCCGCGGGCCGTCATGGCGAAGAAGACCCGCTCCCCACGTTCGTAGGAGCGGATGAAGAGCGACCCGGCCGAGGCGGCGAGTGCCCGTGCCTGCCACCACCATCGCGGGTCGTAGCCCCGCGACAACATCGCCACCCTCATCCGCCTCTGCTCGCCGAGGATCACGTCCAGATAACGGACCATGAATCCGGCGATGTCGGTGAAGACCCGCGGTACCCGGAGCCGGTCGAGTCCCTCGAGGATGTCGGTCACCTCGGTGGTGGCGGTCAGCGCGATCGAGGCGAGCACTCCGAGGGTTCCCTTTGCCACTATCGACCAGGCGGCCCACAACCCGACTGTCGAGAGTTCCATCGGACCCACGGCCACGTCGGGGGGCGGGCCGAGGAAGGGGAGCATCACCGCAAATAGAAGGAAGGGGATCTCGACCACGGCGCGGCGGGCCACCACACGGCGCGGCACGCCGGAGACGGCGAGAACGGCGGCCGCAATGGCGGCGTAGAGGCCGAAGGCCCATACCGCACGGGGCGGAGTGGCCACCACGGCGATCACGAACACCAAGAGCGCCGCAACCTTGCACTCCGGCGGAAGCCGGTGAACCGGGCTCTTCCCATGGACATAGAGGGCATGAGCGTGGCCTGTTGTCACCACCGAAGCCGGCTTCCCCCGAGACATGCTCAGGGCGGCCCGGGAGACCGGTCGAGTCGCGATTGGTCAACCCGACTGAACAGACGGAACACGAGCAGTCCGACGAGGAAGGTGAGCAGGACGCCCACGACCCCGGCAAGCACCGTCCCCACCGTGGCCGAATCGATCCCGGTGACCCCGTAGCCGGCCAGCGGTCCGCCGACGGAGTTATCGGCTGCCGTGTCGATGAAGCCCTCTTGCTCCGCAGTCGACTCCAAACCGTCCGGGTTGGGGTTGGCGAAGGGGGCGACGAACACGACGAGGAGAACGGCTGCGGCGAGCCCGGAAGCGACGAACCCTGCCACCGCACCCCGGCGGGAGACCTGGATTGACGTCTCCAACTCGTAGCGGCGCGCCCCGAAGACCAAGTCGGGCCGAACGACAAGCACGGCGGCGACTGTGGCTGCGGTGATCAGACCCTCACCGAGCCCGATCAGCGTGTGCACCCCGGCCACGGCGGTGAAGACGGTCCCTACCGGAGCACCGCCCTGGCCGCCGATGGCGTATTCGAAGGCGAACGCTATCGACGAGGCGATCACTGAGATGGCGGCGGCCACGAACGACGCCACAACCACCGAGGAGGTTCGCTTGCGCAGGATCGCCATCGATCCGATGAACGCCCCCCACCCCACCAGCGAGGTCACCACGGCCATGTTGAGCACGTTGAGCCCGAGGGCGCTGATCCCGCCATCGGCGAAGACAAGTGCCTGGAGCACCACAACCACAGTCACCGCCAGCAAGCCCATCGACGGTCCGAGCAACACCGCCGCCAGGGCACCCCCCAACAAATGACCGCTCGTCCCGGCAGCCACGGGAAAGTTCAACATCTGCAAGGCGAAGATGAACGCGGCCACCAGCCCTGCCATCGGAACCATGCGGCGCTGCAACTCCTGGCCCGACTTGCGGAGTGCTGCTCCTACCGCACCGGCTGCGACAACCGCTGCTCCGGCTGAGGTGGCTCCGTTGATGAACCCGTCAGGGATGTGCACAGATGCTCCCTCGAAGTTGCCACCAGTTCGCAACAAGGAGGATAGACGGATGGGTCTCAGCCGGGGACGTCGATAAGCCGGTCGAGGGCAGCTCGCAACTCTTCTTCCGATCGGATCCCCGACCAGGTGTCGACGACCTGTTTGTCGGCCGAGATGAGGAAGGTCATCGGCTGGTAGGGAACCCCGTAGGCGGCGAAGATCTGCTCTTTGGCATCAAGCCCCCACTTGACCTCACCGGATGGGAGGATCTCGGCGGCGCGGGCGGTCGTGTCCTCCAAGGTGCCCTTCCACGCCGGCGCCACGAAGGCGACCCGCCCCTCGTACTCAGCAGCCAGTTGGTCGACGACGGGTAACTCCCGCCGACAGGTGAGTCACCATTCGGCCCAGAACACCAGGTAGACCGGCTTCTGCTCGTCGCTCAACCGAAATGTCCCGCCCTCACCGAGCTCCAGGGTGAAGTCGGGTGCAGTCGCGGTTGCAGTGGTAGCCGGGCTTTCAGTGGTGGCGGGGGTCACGGCGGTGGTGGGTGCAGCTCCGTATCCGGACTCCGGGTCGTCCGAGTCACATCCCGCCAGAGCCAACACCAGCAACGACGCAAGCAGCGCCGACGATCCACAACGGCGGAGCATGAGCCGATTCTATGGGGCGGCGCGTTTATCCAGTAGCGGTCTGCTCCGCCGTCTGGTCGCAAGCCTCGCACCGCCCAAGGAGGGCGAAGTGCACGCTTGCCGGGCCAAACCCGTATCTGCTGTTGATCCCGGAGAATGCCTCATCCACCTCGACACGATCCACGTCCACCACTCGGCCGCACCGCTCGCAGACCAGATGGTGGTGGTCACCGGGAGAGGAGAGGTGGACGATCCCGGGACCGTGACCGAGGTGGACGTGGTGGACGAAGCCGAGCCTCTCCAGCGCGTCGATGGTCCGATAGACGGTGGAGGGGTCGATTCGAGCCGGCGCGCCGGCGGCAACGAGGGCTGCCGAGGCCCGGTTGTGCAATTCGGCCACGGTGACGTGCTCGCCGCCCAGTCCAATGAGCACTTGGCAGACAGCGCGCCGCGCCCTCGTGATCCGCGACCCGTCTTTGCGCAGCGCAGCTACGAGATCCGGTTGATCCGCCACCGGGAAGATGCTACCGGTGTCACTTCGAGGCGCTCTCGACGTGGGTCACCGGCAACCCGGTGAGGCGACGGAGTCGGCGGACGATGTCCACCCGCAGCCAGCGCGATGCTCCCTGCGCCAGCGTCGAGATCACTATTTCCTGGTAGTTCCGCTCCCCCAACTCGTCACCGACGGCGTAAATCGGGTTGGGGTCCCCCACCACCACGTCCTCAACGGTGACACCCGCCCGCGCCAGCGCTTGTCGCCCCCGCTCTCCTGCCTGGACCGCCACCGCCCTGGCCTCCCCCTCGGTCCATGAGGCTAGATGATCCACCGGGGTGGCCGGGACCACGAGCACCACGCTGGCGTCCTCGCTGCGGGTGAGGTCTCCCAGGGCCGCCGCCAACTCGGGGCTGTCGGCGGTCTGGTGCGCCACCACC
>DATADW010000212.1:0-3420 GCA_036258335.1 Acidimicrobiia bacterium | reverse complement strand
GGTACTTGATCAGGTCGTTCGAGTGGGTGATCGGCAGGCGATTGCCTTCCAACTCGATCCTGGCGCCGGTCTCGGGCTGCACCAGCTGGAGCGTCCGCACGTTCACCCGACCGTGCACCCTGATCGTCAGCCCTTGGCGGGGGACCTGGAACACGAGCTCGTCTGGCACGTCCTTCCTGCCCATTTTCGCCAATGGGAACCCGTAGATCGTCGATGCGGACGCACCAACGAGCATCTGGCTAGGCAGGCCGCTGGAAGCGGCATGAGCCGCGCTACCCGCGATTGCGCCGAGGCCTAGTCCGATCGCATCGCCTACGTCGCCGAAGGCGCCGCCGACCTCGCTGCCGATCATGCCGCCCGCGAACAGCGCCCCACTCTGACCTCTCGGCTGGAACTGTCCAACCTCCTCGATCCGGTCGTCGATCCCCATGTGACCGATGGCGGTTTGGACTGCGGCGATCATCTCTTTCTCGGCCATGAACCGAACCTAGTACCGGGAGATCGCATCATCCGGATTGCTGCTCCGCGGCTTCGAGGACAGCGATGACCCAGTGGGTTGCTCGGCGGGTTGCCGCAACCAGACCTCCCTGTACCTGCCGGCTAAATCGCCTGAGCACGTCAGCAGGAGGACAACGAACCTTTCGCCCCCGCCACCCAGACGCCGCTTCGGCAACGGTGGCTGGATTGATTGCCGGTTAGCCGGACCCGGTTCCTCGGACAGGTGTGGACGCCGGGTCGAGTTCGGGCTCGCATCCCCGGATAGCTGGGGCGGGGTAGGCTCGATTACACGGGTGTGAGACGCAGCCGTGGGAAACCCGCGTGGGGAGTCATGAAGAGTCGAGCGGCCAGGGTCGCGATCTCGCTAGCCGTGGCCGCGATCGTGGCGGCGGTGCCCGCTGAGGCGACCCTCCCTGGTGAGGATGGCAGGATCGCTTTCACAGGGCGCGCCAGTAATTCGGACGACGACGACGAGATCTACACAGTGGTGCCCGGCGGGTCCGGGTTGATGCCGCTCACCGACAACGACGTTCCGGACTGGATGCCGCGATGGTCGCCGGATGGGTCTCGGGTGGCGTTCCGACGTGAAACAGCCAACCACAGCGAGGTCTGGGTGGTCGATGCCGACGGGACCGGGGAACGGCTTGCCCTTCGCCGCGACGTTGGGGTGCTGCCATGGGCGCACGCTTGGTCGCCCAACGGCCGACGCATCACCTACGCCTTCACGATCGGCGATGTGGTGCACCTGGCGGAGCAGTCGGTGGCGGCGGGCAGCCCGATCAGCGTCAAGGGCGACCTTGGAGCTCACCTCGAGGAGGTGAGTTCGCTGGACTGGTCTCCGGACGGCACTCTCCTACTTGTTGGCGGTCTTCTCGATGGAGAGCACTGGATGGCGACGACCGACATCGATGGTCACGACGTTCGACTCCTGCGCGAGGGGCAGACCCCACGCTGGTCGCCCGACGGCAGCAAGATCCTGTTCCGCGCCGAGGAGCCGGACGGGAGAGGCCTTGGCATCATGAATGCCGACGGCTCCGGCTTTCGGTTCTTGTTCTCAACGGATATCGGTTCGGGAGCCGGTTACTACCCGGCACCATCGCCCGATGGGAGCCGTGTGGCGTACGTCATACCCGTCTCGGGCATGATCGTCGCCAAGGATCTCGCCGGCGGCGGCGGAGAGTTGCTGTTCCAGTGGGGCAGCGCCACGCCGGTCGACTTGGACTGGCAGCGGTTGCTGCCTCCCTCCGGGTTTGTGGACGTACCACGCCACCACTACTTCGAAGCTGAAGTCGCCTGGCTGGTGGAGAATGAGATCACCGAGGGATGCGACCCGCTGCGTATCGATCTGTTCTGCCCGGCGGCGCCGGTGACCCGAGGGCAGATGGCGTCGCTGCTGGTGAGGGCGATCCCCGACCTGCCGGAAGTCGACGATGACGTCTTCACAGATGATGACGGCTCGGTGCATGAGGAGGCGATCAATTCGATCGCCGGCGCCGGGATCACCCTTGGTTGCGACTCCTCTCAACCAAGGTTGTTCTGCCCGTTGGCGGCGGTGGCCCGCGCTCAGATGGCCAGTTTCCTGGTCAGGGCCCTCGATCTGACACCTGCCCCATCCGACATGTTCACCGACGACGACGGCTCGGTGCACGAGGTGGCGATCAACGCCCTAGCCGCCGCGGGCATCACCCTCGGCTGCGACTCGTCGGGAACTCTGTTTTGCCCCAACGATCCGGTGTCGCGGGCACAAATGGCCGGATTCTTGTTCCGAGCACTGGGCGAGAACTGACTTGGTCGAGCGTATGGGTGGGCGAGACGGCAATCCCAAATGAGCTGGCCCCACGTCCGCGGTCGTGGGGCCGGCCCGGCAACCCCCCGGTTGCTCGACCACTAAATGCCCGAATCGGCCAGATGGTCACGCAATGCGAGAATGTTGTTTCCCGCGTTACCTAGTAAGCCGGCCGGGCACAATAAGGTTGTGATGAGGGGTGTCTCCGCAGCCCGCCAGAAGCCGTCGGATGAGGAGTCGCGGTTTGCCGAGATCTACAAGGAATACGCAATGGGACGCTAGTTCGATGCCCTTACTCGTTCACGAACCACATAACCGATGTTTTCGGCCTGGACGCCTATGAGGGGAGCGACGTCACCCTGGGTATCGCCGACGGTGAAGTGACCTCCTATACAAACAATCAGTTCAGCGATGAGTGGCAGGCCGAAGGTGAGGGGCTCGATAGGTTCTACCTCTGGATGGTCGAGAACCACCCCGAGGACGCCGAGAGCTTCTATTACAACTACGCCGATGAGGCCAACCTGAACTTCTGGAAGAAGTACATCCCGTTGCTCCTCGCCAGCGAGGAGGCCGCCGGCTGACGAACGGGACAGCGGGTAGGACCGCTCCGGGGATCACGCGACATGGGGAGCCCGGTCCAGGCAGGCCGGGCTCTCACCTATTCGAGCCGAGAGTTAGCGGCTTCGCGTTTGAGCGGGTGTGGTCGGGGTGAGGGTCCTCGGCGTGTACAAGAACTCGACGAAGGGCGGACCGGCCGGGGCTACACCGACTCGAGGGCGTAGGCGACCACCTCGTCGTACGGCAATGCCGCCCCCTCGTCGAGGAACCTCTGCCCCTGTTCCCCGGCGTCATGGATCATCTGGTCGACTTCCTCGACCAGGTTGACGCGGTAGTCGGCCAACCCCGTTCCCGTGGTCTCCCGCATGGCCCGCATGGCTCCGGCCAGGCGCAGGGCGCGCTCCTTGTCGCCCCGGCGATGGGCGATGATTGCACAGTCGAGCAACAGCAGGGTCACCGCCGAGACATCGCGTGCCGCGACGAACACGTCGATGGCAGCCCGAATCCGGACTCGGGCCTCATCGACCTGTCCCAATTCGAGCAGCGCCCGGCCCAGCATCCGCTCGGTCCAACCGAGC
>DATADW010000211.1:0-6484 GCA_036258335.1 Acidimicrobiia bacterium | reverse complement strand
ATGGTCGATCCTCTCCGCACCCAGGATGTCGAGAGCACCCCACACGTAGGAGGCGGGGGCTTCCTCACCTGCGTGCGCCGCCACCCGGAGCCCGAGCTGGCGCGCCCGGTGGAACACGTCGGCGAATTTGACTGGTGGGTGACCGACCTCGGTGGAGTCGAGCCCGACACCAAGGATCATGTCACGGTATGGGAGCGCCGTCTCCAGAGTCGCCGATGCCTCGGCGGCGGTGAGGTGACGGAGGAAGCACATGATCAGCGACGAGGTGATGCCCAGCCGCTCCTCGGCTTCGACCGATGCCCGATGCAGTGCGGGCAGGAAGACATCGAAACCGATATCGCGCCCCGCGTGGGTCTGCGGGTCGAAGAACACCTCGGCATGACGGACCCCATCGGCGGCGGCCCTGGCCAGGTAGGCCAGCATCAAATCGTTGAAATCCTCGGCGGTGCGGAGGACGGCGGCTCCGCGGTAATAGATGTCGAGGAACGACTGCAGGTCAAGGAAGCGATAAGCGGCGTGCACCTCATCCACAGTGCGAAATCCCACTTCGACCCCGTTGCGCTCCGCCAGCCGGAACATCAACTCCGGCTCGAGAGTGCCCTCTATGTGGACATGGAGTTCTGCCTTGGGCAGAGCTCGGACCAGATCGCGCATAAATCGATTCAAGCGCGTCAGCCGGGCGACCCTGCTCGCACCGTATGATCCCCAACTCCTATCGGAGGTGCATAAATGCGGAGAGGACAGCCGGTTCGACCCGTCATCTCGCTCACCGTGCTGTTGGCTCTGGTGGCTACGGCATGCACGCAAGGCCCGACCGACACGACGCCAGCCGACTCGGGAACCACCGCCGAGACCACGGGCGAGGTCCAGACCACAGTGATCACCGAGACCTCGACCGCCGACACCACAGCACCTCCCGAGACCACTCCGGCCACCGAGACCACCGCCACGGCCGCGGCCGACCTCACCTTCGGGATGATCATGGTCGGGCCGGAGAACGACCACGGTTGGTCGCAGGCCCACTTCGAGGCAGGGCAGTACCTCGAGGAGCAGCTTGGCGCCGAGATGATCTCGTTGGACACGGTCAACCCGGCCGACCGTCCCGAGACCAGCGTCGAGCAGGTGGTGGACGACATGGTCTCCCAAGGGGCTCAGCTCGTCTTCGCCACTTCTGACGACATGAAGGACGGCATCCTGGCCGCCGCCGCCGCCCATCCCGAAGTTCCCATGATCTGGTCATCCGGGGACAACGCCTGGGAGGAGGGCCAGGACTACCGGGCCGACCTCACCAACCTGGGGAACGTCATGGGCCGGATGGAATACGGGAAGATGATCGCCGGTTGCGCTGCGGCCCTCAGCACCCAGACCGGACAGATCGGTTACCTGGGCCCCCTGATCAACGACGAGACGCGCCGTCTGGTCAACTCGGCCTACCTCGGTGCCCGCCACTGCTGGGAGAACGCCGGGAACGACCCCGCCGACCTCAGCTTCACCGTCAACTGGATCGGGTTCTGGTTCAACATCCCCGGGCAGACGCTCGACCCGACCCAGGTGACCAACGATTTCTTCGACTCAGGGGCCGACGTGGTGATCAGCGGGATCGACACAACCGAGGCTCTGGTTCGGGCGGGACAGCGGTTCGCCGCAGATGAGGCGGTTTGGGCCGTCCCTTACGACTTCGAGGGCGCCTGCGAGGAAGCGCCGGCGGCATGCCTCGGAGTTCCCTACTTCAACTGGGGCCCTGCCTATCTCGAGATCGCCCAGTCAGTTGTGGACGGGACGTTCGAAGCCGGGTTCGAGTGGAACGGCCCCGACTGGTCCGACATCAACAACCCGGAGACATCGGCCGTCGGGTGGATCAACGGAGAGGGTCTCTCCCCCGAGGCCGCCACCGAAGTCGATGCGTTCATCGAGACCTTGGCTGATGGGTCGGTAAACCTGTTCACCGGCCCGCTGAACTTCCAGGACGGGTCGGTGTTCCTCGAGGACGGCGAGGAAGCGACCGACAACCAGATCTGGTACATGCCGCAACTGCTCGAGGGGATGGTGGGAGCGAGCTCGAGCGAGTGAGCCAACCGCACCCCGGATGAACCTCGAGCTGCGGCACATCGAGAAGCGTTTCGGCCCGACCGTGGCTAACCGCGACATCTCGCTCCTGGTGGAGTCGGGATCCATCCACGCCGTCCTCGGCGAGAACGGCGCGGGCAAGTCGACGCTCATGAAGATCATCTCCGGGTTCATCGCTCCAGATGCGGGAGAGGTGCTCATGGGGGGCGACCGGCTTCCTCCGGGATCACCTCACCACTCCGCCGCAGCCGGGATCGGGATGCTCCACCAAGACCCGTTGGTGTTCCTCCCGATGACCATGCTCGACAACGCCATGCTCGGGTCCGACCGCAACACCCGCACCGCCGCCGAGGAGTTGGCGGACGTTGCCGACCGATTGGGGTTTCACTTCCGACCCGACGTCCCCGCAGGGCGGCTGAGCGTCGGGGCCCGCCAGCAGCACGAGATGATCCGGCTTCTCTGGCTCGGCGTGAGGGTTCTCATCCTCGACGAGCCCACCACGGGGATCACCGAGGCACAGCGCGAGCAGCTCTTCGCCGCACTCCGCACGCTCGCCGGCGAGGGGTTGATCGTGCTCTTCGTGTCCCACAAGCTCGAGGAGGTGGCAGAGTTGTGCGATCGGGTCACCGTTCTCCGCCACGGCCTGGTGGCCGGTGAGACCGAGTTGCCCACACCTCCCTTGCGGCTGGTCGAGATGATGTTCGGCCGCTCGGTGGAGCCCGTCGCCAGGAAGCGGATCCCTCCCGGAGAGGTCGTGCTCGACATCGATCGCCTCGAGATGGCCGAGGCCGGGGTGGGCGCCGGCCCCATCAGCATCGGCGTGCGTCGCGGCGAGGCCCTCGGCCTGGCTGGTCTGGAGGGGAGCGGTCAGCGTCTCCTGCTGCGCGCCTGCGCCGGCCGGTTGCGGCCGGCATCAGGGCGGGTGCTCTTCGAGGGGGCGGACCCGGTGACACGCTCCGACAAGATCCACTACGTGCCGGCCGGGCGACTCGAGGAAGGGCTGATCCCGGGACTGACCGTGACCGAGCACCTCGAGTTGACTGCGCCAGACGACTCCTTCACCATCGATTGGGGGGAGGCCGAGGAGCGGGCGGGGTCGGTCATCGCCGCGTATCAGATCAGCGGCACCCCCGAGACCCTGGCCGACGTGCTGTCCGGCGGCAATCAACAACGGCTGATGTTGGCGATGGCGCCGGACAACGCGCGCCTGCTCCTGCTCGAGCAACCGACTCGCGGTCTCGACCTCGAGTCCGCCCGATGGGTCTGGTCCGAGCTCGACCGGCGGCGATCGGCGGGAGCGACCGTGGTGTTCACCTCGAGCGACCTCGACGAGCTTGTTGCTCAGAGCGACCGAATCGCTGTGTTCTTTGCCGGCGAGGTGGTGGGGGTGGTGGAATCCTCGACCGCCACCACATCCGAGTTGGGCCACCTCATCGGTGGGCTGGCGCCCGGCGTTAGCTCGTGAGCAGAGTTGTCCGGTTGGCCCTCCCGGTTGTGGCCGCGCTCGCCGTCGGGGCTGTCCTACTCGCTCTCTCGGGCGTGTCACCGAGCGAGGCTGTCGGGCTCGTGTGGGAGGGTGCTTTTGGCTCCGCCGCCAAGGTCTCTGACACGCTCATGTCCTGGGTACCCCTGGTGCTCGCCGCCTCCGGCCTGGTGGTCACCTTCACCGCGGGTCTGTGGAACATCGGAGTCGAGGGTCAGATCGTGGCGGGGGCGATTGCAGCGACCTGGGTGGCGAGGTCGCTCCCCGGGCCGGGATGGGTGGTTGTCCCGGCGGCGTTGTTGGCCGCGTTAGCGGGCGGTGTTGCATGGGCTCTGCTGGCCGGCTTGCTCCGCACCAGGGGCGGTGTAAACGAGATCTTCGGGGGTCTCGGGCTCGACTTCGTGGCCGCCGGGCTCGCGGTCTATCTGATCCTCGGCCCGTGGCAACGGCAGGGGGTCGCCTCCACCAGTGGAACCGATGTTTTCCGTGTGCAGGCGTGGCTCCCCACTCTCCCCAACCTGCGGCTGTCTCCTCTAGCCATCGGGATCGCCCTGGCTGGGCTGATCGGGGTGGGGCTGCTGCTGCGGGGTACCCGTCCCGGGCTGCGGCTGCGGGCGGTGGGAGGGAACCCGGCGAGCGCCCTCGTGCTGGGGATACCCACCGAGCGTTACCTCCTGGGCGCCTTCGCCTTGTGCGGGGCTCTCGCCGGGCTGGCCGGGGCGGTGCAGGCCACCGGATTTCACCACAAGCTGGTCCCCGCCGTCTCCGGGGGATACGGCTTCCTCGGGATCCTGGTGGTGCTACTCGCCGGGTTCCGCACTGTTTGGATTGGCCCGCTCGCACTGGTCTTCGTGGCGGTGGCGGCGGGCGGCACCCAACTCCAACTCCGGCTGAACGTCGACTCCTCGCTCTCCGGGGTCGTCCTCGGTGTCGGTGTGCTCGTGGCGCTGCTCCTCGGGGCACGGGGCGCCAAAGAAGCGCCGCCGTTGGTCGAGGAACCCTGACATGGAAGCGGCGTTCGCCTCGATAATCGCCGCCGCCACACCGCTCGTGTTCGCCGCGGTGGGCGAGACCATCACCGAGCGGTCGGGGGTGGTCAACCTGGGGGTTGAGGGGAGCCTGATGCTCTCGGCGATGACCGGGTTCGCCGTGGCGGTGACCACTGGGAGCACCCTGCTCGGGTTCGTCGCTGCTGCGTTGGTCTCGATGGCAGCTGCCGGTGTGGTGGCCTTCGCTGGGGTGCGCCTCGGTGTCAGCCAGATCGCAGTCGGTTTCGTCCTCACAATTCTCGCCATCGACCTCAGCGACTACCTGGGTGCCCCCTTCGTTGGTCTGGCGGGGCCTGGCGTGCCCTCGCTCAGCATCCCGGTGCTGTCCGAGATCCCAGTGCTCGGCCCGGTGCTCTTCTCGCAGAACATCGTGGTCTACGCCAGCTATCTTTTGATCGTCGGGGCAGTGCTCTTCCTATACAGCACGCGGAGCGGTCTGGCGCTGCGCGGCGTGGGCGAACGGCCCGAAGCGGCGTTCGCCCGCGGGGTCCACGTGACGCGGTCCCGCATCCTGGCCACGATCGCCGGCGGAGCCCTTGTCGGCGTGGCCGGTGCCGCATTCTCCCTCGACGTCAAGCTGGGGTGGCGCGAGGGTCTCACAGCCAACTTCGGCTGGATCGCACTGGCAATCGTCATTTTTGGAGGATGGAACCCGATGCGAGCTGCCTTCGGCGCCTACCTCTTTGGTGTGCTTCAGGTGGTTGCGCTACGTCTCCAGCCGGTCCTGCCCGGTCTATCCCAAGTGCTCCCCCTGCTCCCGTTCCCGCTGATGATCCTTACCCTGGTGTTGATCAACCGGCCCTGGTTGCGTCGTCTCACCGAACGCAACCCGGCGCTCCGGTTTCTGGTGGCCGGCCCGGCACCGTCGGCGCTGGGCAGACCTTTCCACCCCGACTGACAGTTGCTAAACGAACGATCGTTCGTTAGTGTTGGCGGGTGGCCTTGATCGGTACACCGCAGGGCACCCCCGCACCCGAGGGCGATCCCCACCTGAGATACCTGCTACGCCACGCCGACGACAACCTGGTCGTCGCGCAGCGGCTCGGTGAGTGGATCAGCCGCGCCCCGGAGCTCGAGGAGGACATCGCTTTGGCAAACATCGCCCTCGACCACCTCGGTGTGGCCCGGGCGCTTCTCACCCACGCCGCCGATCTCGAGGGTCAGGGACACGACGAGGACTACTTCGCCATGGGTCGGTCCGAACGGGATTTCACCAACCTCCTCCTGGTAGAGCAGGCCAATGGTGACTTCGCCCAGACGATGGCCCGCCAGCTCTTCCTCGACGCCTATCAGCTCGAGCTGTGGGAAGGACTCAGCGGATCGACGGACCAGACGTTGGCCGGGATCGCCGCCAAGGCCCTCAAGGAGGCCAGGTACCACTTCCGCCACTCCTCGACCTGGGTGATCCGGCTCGGCGACGGAACCGAGGAGAGTCACCGTCGAGCAGATGAAGCCGTCGCCGCCCTCTGGCGATTCACCGGAGAGCTCTTCGTGGGCGACGACACCGACGCCGCAATGGCGGTGGCTGGAATCGGGGTGGACCCGGCGACGCTCCGGCCGGGCTGGGAAGGCAGGATCGGGGCGGTGCTCGCCGAGGCCCTCCTCGAAGCGCCGACCGGCGCATCGCACCGGGTCGGTGGCCGACAGGGCTACCACACCGAGCACCTCGGCAAGCTGGTGGCCGAGATGCAGTGGCTGGCCAGGAGCATGCCGGAGGCCGTGTGGTGAGCACCACAATCGGCATCGACGACCTGACGGAGATCCGCTCCGTGATCGCCTCAGTGACCGACCCCGAGATCCCGGTGTTGACGATCGACGACCTCGGGATACTGCGCGACGTGTCGATCGAAGAGGGGCGGGTGGTGGTCACCATCACCCCCACCTA
>DATADW010000210.1:0-2801 GCA_036258335.1 Acidimicrobiia bacterium | reverse complement strand
TTCAAATCAGTACTCAGTACTCAGTACTCAGACCTCAAACTCAGAACTCAGAACTCAGAACCGCTCCCTTAGGCCCTTTCCTGGTTCTGCTCGAAGCGCGACAGGGCGGTGACGAACATGGCGAAGAGGATGCCCGAGGCGAGCATGTAGGCCATCGGGATGATCCGAATCTCGAAGGCGTTCAGGCCCTCGATGTCGACCGGACGGGGACCGCGAGGGGCGTAGAGGACGAAGAGAAGGCTGTTGATGGTGATCCACCCAAACGTCGCCGTTCCGGTGAGGAGAAAGGCGAGTCGGCTCCCAAGGTTCGTGTAGAGCAACAGGTACACCGCGCCCAGGAACACGACGACCGCGATCAGCACCAAGAGCACCCCGGTCACGGTGAGGTTGGCCGAGAAGATGCTTCGGAAAAGCTCGCGCATCTCGACCTCCCCGTGAGCGTGGTGCCACGCAGGTAGCGGGTGATGAGCTCGATGTCCTCCTGTTGGAGCACCTGGCCGAACCCGGGCATCCGGCCGGTGCCCATCCCATTGACGCCGTACCCGATGTTGGCTTCCGACCCGCTGATGATGAAGTCGATCATCTCGGCCTGATCGGTGAACTGGACGTTGGGTCGGTTGTTCCACAGTGCCGGGCCGAGTCCGCCAGCGCCCACTTGCAGCGTGAAGGCCACACCTGCCGACCAGTCCGAGGTATGGCAGCGGGCGCAGTAGGCGTTGAAAAGACCGACGGCCCTCGATGCCATTTCCACGTCGCCTTCAAATGTGGCCTCCGCCACCGCCTCGATGTCCACCTCCCATGCCTTCACCTCTTGGGCGTTGAGCAGGAAGTCGAGGCCCTGTTGCACCTGCTCGACCAGCCTTTCCTGGTTGGCGGCAGATACACCGAGCGAGGTGGCCAGCGATTGGAGGGCGCTCACCGCTTGGCGGGCGACCACGATGTCGGGCTGCGAGCCGTCGGTCTGCGGGTTCTGCGGGTCGAGTTGGATGGCGGGAAGCTCGGTCGGCTCGAGCAGTTGTTGAGCTTGGGAGAGCAGCGAGGAGATCTGCTGCTCCGACTCGTCGGAGAGTCCGTCACCGTCGAGATCCTCGCCCTCTCCCGCTCCTTCCAGTGCCGCAACGCCGTCCTCGGCCAGCAGCCGCAGCGCCGGGACGTTTTCCGCCACTTGCTCGACCGATGCCACCATCGCCTCGGCTGTCTCGGCATCGGGTGTCCCCTCGACCGACTCGGGATTCTCGGGGTCGAGCGTCTCCACGACGAGACCCTCGGGAATGAGAGCCGTCCTGGTCTCATCGACGATCTGGACGAGCCCCGTCTCGGCGGTGTCGGACAGGCCGTCGCCGTCGGCGTCCACACCCTCGCCACCGCTCTCCACCAACTCCGCGGCGCGGGTGGCGGCATCGAGCGCCGCCGGCGCCTGACCGGGGGCAGCCTCGATGTCGGCGAGCAGTTGCTCCTGGTCGACGATCGCTTGCGCGACACTGCCGTCGGCCTGGTTGAGCCGCTGCAGTTGTAGGTCCACCGCCGGATCGATCTTGGCAAGCGCCGCCTGCTGGTCGATCTGCTGGGTCGCCAGGTAGTTGATCACGTCGGATACCTGCTGCTCATCGAGGGGCCCGCCACCCTCGGTCCCCCAAGCGGGCATGGGCGTGTTGGCTCGGCCGTAGACGATCCAGTAGCGGACCTCGTCGTCGGTGTAGCGGAAGAAAACGTCGTTGAGAGCCGGAGCCGCCCAGTTGACGTTGATCCCGCTCCTCTTCTCCACATACCTGGCGCCGCCACCGCTCCAGTCGGTCCCGTGACAGTCGGTGCAACCGACTGCGGCCACCACCTCGGCGCCCCGTTCGAGCGACTCCTCGTCGAACTGCTCTACAAAGCCGGCCTGCCTGTCCTGTTCGCCCAGGTAGTAGATGGGGAGGTAGAAGGCGAGGAAACCGGTGAGTACCACGGCGGCCGCCTGCACCTTCTCCAGCCGCTTGCTCTCCAACTCGTCGTCGGTCCTACCCGGCGCCACGTTGCGCGGCACCTCTTCGTTGCTCCGGTTGCGGATGCTCGATGCAACGAGGAAAGCGAGCCAGCCCACCACGAGGACAGCCACCACCGCGATGACGACGGTGGCGGTCAACAGACCTCCATCCGGGTGGCGCGCACTACTCCTCCGCGGGGACTTCCTCGGCGACGATGCCGATGCACGACGGACCCTGGGGGTACTCGACCACCCGATCGGTGGCCCTCGCGGTTTCAACGATGGTGCCGGTCTTGATCATCAGGTTGCCGTCGATCACCTCCACCCCGAAGCGGTCGAGGTTGCGTGGTGCCGGACCGGCGAAGTACTCGCCGACCGAGTCGTACTTCGAGCCATGGCAGGGGCACTCGAAGCCCTGCGAGGGCTGGCACCAGGGAACCCGACATCCCAGGTGGACGCACCGCTGGTATAGGGCGATGAGTCCTTCGGCCGAGGTGTCAGTGTCGGCGAACTGCGACCGTGCCAGTTCCTCTTCGGTGATAGGCATGACGTAGCTGCGCGCCGACGGAATGAACACCGGAGTGATCGACCCGTCGGGCTGCACCAACTCGGCGGTCAGGTCCTCGACCGACCCAGCCACCACATCGCTACCGAACCCTCCCGACAGCTTGGGCCAAACCATCGCCAGCATCGAGACGCCGAGGATCGCCGAGAATGCCCCGAACGTGGCCACCATCGCCCGGTTGAAGAACTGCCGGCGGGTGACACCCATCTCCTCAGGAGAGATTTCTTCGAGTCGCTCCTCCTCGACCACCCGGAGCGGCCCGGGCTCGAC
>DATADW010000209.1:0-9135 GCA_036258335.1 Acidimicrobiia bacterium | reverse complement strand
TCACCAACCCTGGTGAGGTCCTGGGGGGCGGCGACCGCCCTGCGTCCTGCGCCCCGAATCGCATCCGCCACCTCTACGAGCGACTCCTCGCTCCGCCCGACCACCGCCACATCTGCGCCTTCGGCGGCAAAGGCGAGTGCTATTGCGCGACCTATGCCCTTGCCGCCGCCGGCGACGACGGCCTTGCGTCCGTCAAGGGAGCCCATTCACAACCTCCTGTCCCGTGGACCGGCCGACCATCGCCAGGGCGAGGTCGTCGTCGTCGATCTGGTGTCTTTGCCCCTCCAACATCTTCTTGCCCCGGTAGACGACCAGGATCCGGTCCGACAGTTTGTACAACTCCTCGAGATCGAGCGTGATGAGCAGCACCGCTCCGCCACGGTCACGCATCTCGAGCAGCTTGAGATGGACGTAGTCGATGGCTCCGACATCGAGGCCCCAGGTCGGGTTGTCGGCGACCAGGACTCTTGGCTCTCGGGCCATCTCCCTGGCGAGGACAACTTTTTGCTGGTTGCCGCCGGAAAGGTTGGCCCCCTTTGCGTCGGGGTCGGCTGGCCGCACGTCGTACTCGGCCAGCAGCCGCTTGGCGTTCTCATGCACCCGTTTCCAGTCGATGACACCGCGTCGCCGATAGCCGCCGGAAGCGAGTTCCGTGACGGCCAGGTTCTCGGCCAAGGTCATGTCGAGGATCAGGCCGAGCCGATGCCGGTCCTCGGGGATCACGCCCATCCCCGCGGTCCGCCGGTCATGTGGGTCAGCATTGGTAACGTCGGTTCCATCTATCAGCACGGTTCCGGATTGCGGTGTGACGAGGCCCATCAGCGCGTCGACCAGCTCGCGCTGTCCGTTGCCCTCGACACCGGCGATGCCGAGAATCTCCCCCGACCGAACGGTTAGTGAGAGCCCGTCGACCGCGAGCCCGTCTCCATGTGCGGCTGGCACCACCAGGTCGGTTATGTCGAGCACCGGGCCCCCGATCGTCTCGCTGCGCTCCGGGAGCTGCTCTCGGTCGTGCCCGGTCATGGCCCGGGCCAGCGTCCGTTCGTCGAATCCGCCACTGGCCAGCGATGTGACGAGCTTCCCCCGCCGAAGCACCGTTACCCGGTCGGCGACCTCCATCACCTCGGCGAGCTTGTGGGTGACGAGGATGATCGAGTGTCCCTGATCGCGCAGTTGGACGAGGATTCCGAGCAGATTCTCGATCTGGGTCGGCCCGAGCAGCGAGGTGGGCTCGTCGAGTATCAGGGTCTTGGCACCTCGATACATCGCTTTGATGATCTCCACCCGCTGCTGGAGGTCGATGGGGAGGACGGCGACAGTGGCGCCCGGATCGATGGGCATGTGCAGCTCCGCGGCGCGCTTTGCCACCGCCTGCTCGAATGAGTCCTCGTCGAAGGATGGATTGGTGGCGCTGGCTACCCCAAGCATGACGTTCTCGGCGACAGTGAACGATGGCACAAGGCTGAAGTGCTGATGAACCATGCCAATTCCGTGGGCAATGGCTTCGTTGGGGGCGGAGACTTCGACTTCGTCACCGTCGATGAGGATCACGCCGTCATCGGGTTGAATGTGACCGAAGAGAATGTTCATCAGCGTGGTCTTGCCCGCCCCGTTCTCCCCGAGCAGGACGTGAATCTCGCCCTCGCGCACCGAGAAGTCGATCGAGTCATTGGCCACGGTGTCACCAAACGCCTTGGTGATCTTTCGCATCTCGATCGCGATGAGGTCGGTCAATCGGGTCGCCTCATGCGCACCGGATCATCTCTGTCGGCTGCCGCTGGGTGCATTCTGCTCCGTTGTGTGTGATCTGGAGGCTATTGCCCGTCTGGACCCCGGCCGAGCCATCAATGACATTGGGCTGTACGACGAGGAGAGTTCCGTCCGGGTACTCGAATTCGTCGGGGTGGGTGGCACCCCGGTTGGCTCGGGTTCGGACGATCGGGGGAAGATATGCGCCCCCAAAGCCGTGGACCAGGTCGTCCCAGATGTCGAACCCGGAATCGGTGATCACCTCGGCGGCGTCGAGTACCTGGCCGATCGTCACGCCGGGACGCAAGACCTCGACGATTCGGGTATACGCCTCGATCGCTACGTCGTGCAGGCGCAGGTACTGCGGGGTGGGGTCGGCGGCGATTGTAAACGTGCGGAGGATCTGGCCGGCATAACCCCAGAATGTGGTGCTGATCTCGGTCACGAAGACGTCACCGCGTTGCAGCACACGGTCGGGATGGTACTGGTGGGGGACGCAGACCTCTGGTGCGTCCATCGGTGTGCTCAATGAGAAGTGGATGAGGTTCCATCCCCGATGCGCGTTGTAGACGTCCTCGATGATCCGGGGCACCTGGTACTCGTTGACACCGGGACGAAGCTCAGTGGCGAGCGCCTCGACCGCCGCATCGTTCATTCTCGAGGCGATATCCACAAAGACCATCTCCGCAGGGGTCTTTACCAACCGGAAACCCTGATAGGCGCCGTTCAGATCCACCAGCGTGGCGGCCGGATTGGATTCTCGGAGTGCGGTGATGTCGGCGTGAGGGACCACCCCAATCATTCCGATACGGCGGGCACCGTGCTCGAAGGCGAGGGCGGCCACCTTCTCGCCGAGCTCGGCGGGCGTATCCCCTCCATAGCGGACATCGTCGATCATGGCGATCCGTTGAGCGTCTGGCAGGTGATTCCACAACCGGACCAGGAGTACAGGGGCCTCCTCGGAGAAGAACAGCAAGTAGCTCTGTACCTGGCTCGGCCAGTTGCTGAAGTACTGAATAGATGTCTCCAACGGGCCGGTGGGGCCCCCTACGAGCAGGAGGTCGACCTCGTGTTCGGCCAGCATGTCCGCGGCCCATCGATGCCTGCGCTCCATCTCGTCGATTGGGTAGCGAGGGAACCCGTTGACCTGGTCGAAGGCCCCGGTGGACCAGTAGCGCGAGTCACCGGGCACGTTGTGTCATCCGCCGCCGCGTCGAGGATCGCGGGTGGCCCAGGGCCAGGGAGCACCACCAGGACCAGTGCGAGGGGAGGTCTCGGAGCCGACTGCGATCAATCAGGGCAGTAGGCGATGAGGTCGAGGAGAACATGGGAGCCCGGCACCAGCAGCGGTCCGCCGATCTCGAGAGTGGTGGACGCCGGCTTGTCACCGTCGAAGTGGGCTGCCCACTCCTCGATCGATTGGGCGAAGTGTGTGAAGTCGTCGTGGAAAGCCTGCCGGCGGCAGATCTGATCGAGGGACGTGCCCGCCGCGTCGCATATCTTGGCTGCCTTGTCGAGCACGTATCGCATCTCGAGTTTCGGTGGCTGACCGTAGAACGGGAAGCTCGGATGCCGCTGCGTCGACTCCTCGAGTGATCCGCTGTGATCGAAAGGCGCCATGGTCGAGAAGAAGAGGAAGTTCCCCGCTTTGACCGCTTGAGGCTCGTGACCGAGACCAGGAGGCACGCCCTCGGCCTCGATGCTCTCGATCGAGAGATCGGAGGTCCCCGAGAGCAGCTTGAAGGCGATCTCGACGCGCGAACCCCTGCCACCGAGACCCATATAGGGGATCACCACCCGCGCCGGAGGGTTCTCCGGGAACCAGCGGCGCCACACCCTGTCCATCGCCTCAAACTCGGACGGGTGCCCGATGTACACCGTCGCCTTGACTGCCCGGTCGAGCGAGGTGCCGGCGGCCTCGGCGATGGCCGCCTGCTTCTCCAGGATGTAGTCGGTCTGACGCTCGACGTCCGAGTCATACCAGAAGTTGGGGTTGCTCCTGGCTTTCAGGGCGACACCGCTCGGAGACCCGTAGTACTCGGCACGGCCCCAGTCACCCACCCAGTCGACCGGGATCTCACCCGCCAGGAACACCCAATCGCCGCGCTGGATGGCGGGTGAGTAACCGGCCAGAGGCGAGGGCGTACCCTCGGGTACCGCCGTTCCCTCGCTCGGTCCGGGAATTACCTCTGGGTCCATCCCGATCATGTCAACCTCGATGATGGTGTCCTTCACCAACAGACCCGTCTCACGGATCCCCATCCCCGTAGACGCCGGACGTGGCTCGGAGATGAACTCGTTGCGCGTATCGAGATACGGCGTGATCGAGATACGAGGCCACGTGTTTCCCGAGGCGAACTCGTCCATCGTGGGGTAAGGAGAAGTGAACCACTGATAGATACGGACGAGGTCCTTGCCAATGTCGATGCCGGCGGCGTCGGCGGTCTTCTTCAGATTCTCCAGGACGAACCGTGACTGGAGCTCCAACTGGTTATCCACGTTCGGATTGCGTCCGTCACCTCCGGCTTCGGGTGCCAGCCCAGTCTTGAAATCCGACGCCAGCTGGCCGGCGAAGAACACCCAGCCACCGGCCTTGATCGCCGGGCTGTAAGGCATGAGCGGCTTTGGTTCGTCACCCCAGATCGCCTTGCGGTCACTCGGCATGGTCTCTCCCATCTCGCCAATTACATCAGTACGACTACGGCCGCCTGCTGTCTACAGCGTCGCCTTATGGAGCACTCCGGTCACCTCGTTGATGTCGGTCATTCCGACGAGGTCCTGAGGCAACTCGATCCCGGCGCGAGCGAAGTACTCGGCGAGAAGGGTCGGAGCGTCGACAACCAGTCCGAGGTGGAGCGAGATGACCTGAAGTGCACCGTGCTCCGCCTCCTCCGAGTAGCCACCTACCACATCCCTGGGCACGATCACCCGAAAGTCGCGGTTGGCGGCGTCGAAGGCAGTGGACAACACACAAGCGTCGGTCATCGTCCCGGTGATCACCACGTTGTGGACATCGAGATTGTGGAGCAGAAATTCCAGGTCGGTTGGGTAGAACCCCGACAGGCGCTTCTTGGTGCGGACGTAGTAGTCGCCGGCGACCTCCTCGGTGATCAAGTCGAGCCACTTGGTCCCCTCCCAGGAGTGCTCGTCCATCAACTCGTTGTCCTCTACATAGAGGTAATAGAGCACCCGCCAATTGGCCATCCGGTTGTGTTTCCGGTTGTTGAGGTCGTCGATCCCCCCAGTTCGCTGCCAGTGCTGGACATGGATGATCGGGATCCCCGCCCTTCGGCACTCGGCCTGGAAGCGATTGTGGGCAGGAACCCGCTCCCGAGCCCGTGGGACCGCCAGCGTCAGACGGTCATCCTCCCCGACATGGCCGCGATGCATGTCGATCTCGAGCACCGCGGTGTGGGCAGGGTCGAGCCAATCGTCAAACGCCGCGGGATATCCGGGGACGCCCGATGGGAGGGCCAACTTGGTCCGATTTTCCATGTAGCAGTACATGTCGGTCTTCATGCCTCGCCCCTCCTTCCCGATGTTCCCCGTGTTGTGGGATCAGCCGCAGCCGATTGACGCCGGGTCGATCTCGCCGCCGGACCCCTCGGTGCCGATGGTGGGATCGCCTGTCGTCTCGTCGGGGATCGTGATCTCGCCCGACCGCACCTTGTCGACGATGTCCTCGTACTGGGCCAACTCGTCCGCGCTCAGCATCGCCCGGATATTGTCGTACAGCGGAGCGTCGATCTCGGGATCGTTCGTCGCGTCGAAATCGATGAACGCGCTCTCTTCGATCTCACCCGCGGCACCGGCCTGGATGATCTCGTTGGAGGCGAAGGCGAGGCCGTGAATCGCCGACGTCATCACGTGGTCCGGGTCGAGCGACTGGCTTTCGTAATAGGAGGGCACCGCCCACACCTGGCCATCCGCCTCGGCGGCGGCCTCGATTATCCCGAACACGGCAGAGTCGGTGGCCGACAGGATCACGTCGGCCCCACCCGCGATCTCGGCCTGAGCCGCCGACTTGGCGATCCCGGTGTCAGTCCAGGTCTCGATGTACTGCTGGGAAAAGGTTATGTCGGGGTTGACGCATCGCGCTCCGAGGTTGAAGGCTTCGGGCTGGCGGGTCAAGGCCGGGAAGGCGAACCCGTTCAGAGATGCGATGTGCCCGCTCTCGCTGACCATGGCGGCCAGCGCGCCGGCGAAGAAGTTGGCGTTGTGCTGCGCCACGTCGACCCAACACAGGTTCGCCGGCCACTCTTCGCCTTCTGCGGGGTTGTACGGTGCGAGACAGATCTGCACGTCGGGGAACTGCTGCGCCAGCGTCAGCGCTGGCTCCACCATCGCACCGTGGGCGATCAAAATCAGATCGAAGCCCTCCGATGCGAAGGCCGATCCCTGCTGGAGCACCGCGGCGGGATCGTTCAGCAACTCAACCGATTCCACCGTGATGTTCGGGTTTGCCTCCATCGCCTGCTCCGCTCCGTCGAACCAGGCATTAGACCAGGAGAGGTCGTCAGCAGTTCCCGGGTAGATCAGCGCGACCTGATACGCCTCGCCACCCGACGCCTCGGTGGTCCCGGCGGCCGCGGCGGTGGTTTCTGTACTCGGCGCTGTCGTGTCGGCAGCGGGAGCTGTTGTCCCGGCACTAGGAGCTGTTGTCTCGGTAGCGGGAGCTGATGTTCCGGCGCCTCCACCGGCGGTCGTGGCGGTACCGGCCGTGCCGCCGCCACAAGCCGCGAGGAACATTGCCATCACCGCGACGACCAATAGCCATCGTGGCGCGCATCTCGGCTTGGTCATGTTCATCTGCATCTCCCTGGGTCGACCTACCGCGTGCCGCGGCACCCCATCCACTCTATCTACGGCGACGGTCGGGCGACCCAAATAGCCGGTGGTCAGGAACCGCCCCTCCGGTACGGGATCCCCACCGCGGCCGGGTATGTCGAGCCGGGGGCGAAGACCACCGCGATCACGGTGACGATGTAGGGGAGGGCGACCCAGAACTGCTTTGGCACCGCGGAGAGCGCGGTCACCTGGGCAGCCAGAAACTGGAGACCCTGGGTCAAGCCGAACCCGAGTGCAAAGATCATTATCCAGACTGGCCTCCATCTGGCGAGCACCACCACGCCCAGAGCGATGAAGCCCCGGCCGGCGGTCATGCCGGGTACGAATCCGCCCGAGGTCGACAAGACCAGAACCGAGCCTCCCAGTGCAGCAAAAACCGACCCCACGATGACGGCGGGGTAGCGAAGCCGCACGACGTCGAGGCCGCCGGACTCGGCGGCGATAGGTCGCTCGCCGGCTGCCCGCGCATAAAGGCCGTACCAGGTCTTGTTGAGCAGGTACCAAACGGCGAGCGCCATCGCGATGGCCAGGTAGAGCATCAGATTCTGTCTCCCGAGGATCTCGCCGATCCAGGGGAGCGATCCGATCCCCGGGATGTCGATTCCCCTCAAGGTCGCCCCGTTCTGCCCGGCCAGGTACAACGAGTGGAGGGTTCCAGTGAGCCCCACGGCGAATATGTTGAACATCAACCCCGTGACGATCTGGTCGGTGCCCCGATTCACGTAGAGAAAGGCGAGGAGGGCTCCAAAAACGATTCCGGCAACGACGGCCGCGATGATCCCGAGTGTGGCGCTGTCCCGGGTGATCCCCATGTAGGCGGTGACGAAGGCCCCGATGAGCATCATCCCCTCTATGCCGACGTTGAGTACCCCCGACTTCTCGGCCACCGCCTCGCCGAGCGCCGCCATCGCAATCGGCACCATCAATTGGATCCCGATCACGAAGAAGGCAAGGACCAGCGCCTCAGTGAGCATCCACGCTCTCCGGGTACCTAAACCTGATCACTCTGGTGACCATCAGGAGCACGACGAAGGTGGCTATGACGATCTCGCCCACGACCGGGGACAACCCGGCGCCTGCTTGAAGGCTGTTCGAGCCCACTCGGAGAATTGCGAAGAACAGGGACGAGGCAATGATCCAGAGTGGGTGGAGCCGCGCTACCAGTGCCACGCCGATGCCTAGGAATCCGAGGTTCCCCGAGAAGTCCTGCAGCAGGGAGTGATCACGACCCTGAACGATCAGCGATCCGGCGAGTCCGGCTATGGCACCTGCCAGCAGGAAGGTCTGGACCGTTACCCGCTCCGTTCGCACACCCGAAAGCCGCGATGCCGGGTTGTTGGCGCCGATCGCACGGATCGAGAAACCCAATCGCGTGTACTTCATGAGAAACCAGGCGATTACCGCAGTGGCGATCGCGATGAGGATCCCGATATCGACGAGAGACCCTTCCATCGGCCGAGGGAGCTCGGCGTTGACATGGATGGCGATGGTTCGCTGGACGAAACCTTCTGGGAAGACCTCAAAGATGACCCAAGTGGCGAGATTGAGGGCGACGAAGTTGAGCATCAGGGTGGTGACGATCTCGCTGGCGTCGAACCGGGCCTTCAGCCAGCCCGGGATGGCGCCGTACAACGCGCCCGCCACCATTGAACCGATCATCACAATCGGGATCAGGAGCCACGGCGACCAGGTGGCGGGGAGGACGATCCCGAGTACGGCAGCGGCGACTGCCCCGACCGTCATCTGCCCCTCCCCACCGACGTTCCAGAGGCGCGCCGAGAACGGTATGGCTGCCGCGAGAGCAGTCATGATGAGGATTCCGGTGATGATGACGGTTTGACTGATGTTGAAGGGGTTACCCAGGGCGCCCACAACGATGGTCTGGAGGACCTCGAGGGGGCGTGCACCGAGCGCCCAAACCAACAGCGTCATCGCCGCCAAGGTGCCGGCAAGCGAAACCAGCGTTCGGGCCCAAACTGGCGTCTCCCTTTTGTCCGTCGCGACCGTCTCCAGGGTCAGGTAACTCTCCTCTCGATCACAGTTCGACCTGTTCGGATCCGGTCTCCGGGAGTGGACTTGAAGGGAATCACCGAGACCGGGGACTCGAGGAGGCCCTCGGTCCGGTTGACGAAGCCTTCCGGGAAGACCTCTGAGATGACCCATATCGCCAGGTAGCCGGCGATGAAATTCAACATCAGCGTGGAGACGACCTTATTTCGTGTCGAATCTGGCCTTGAGCCATGACCAGCCGGAGCGCCCCCCGGGGAGCTCCACCCGATTTGGCCTCGGCGTCCGGGCCGGGTCCTTCGGCCGGACCGGTGGAACCGACTGCGGCACGTGTATCCACTCCGCTCCTCTTGGTCGCCCACCGCGATGGACTCCGGACCGCCGGTCAGTGGGCTTCTATTGCCTCAGCCAATGCCCCAACGGCCACCTCGTCCACATCGAGGAAGGCGATGATGCGGCACGGGCACGATTCCAAGCCTTCGAACTTCCATGGGAAGGCGCCGACGATGCACCGCCGGTCAAGTACCTGCT
>DATADW010000208.1:0-4957 GCA_036258335.1 Acidimicrobiia bacterium | reverse complement strand
CAAGTACTTCGCCATCATCCCCGCGATGTTCGCCGCGGTGTTCCCCGTGCTCGACCGGATCAACGTCATGCAGCTCGAGTCGCCCGAGTCGGCGATCCTCTCGGCGGTCATCTTCAACGCCCTGATCATCATCGCCCTCATTCCGCTGGCCCTGCGCGGGGTCCGCTTCCGGGCGGCGGGCGCCCCGGCGATCTTGCGGCGCAACGTGCTCGTCTATGGCGTGGGCGGGCTGGTGATCCCGTTCCTGGGGATCAAGCTCGTCGATCTGCTCATCAACGCGATCGGACTGGTGTGATGCGGCGTCAATTGCTTCCTTCGATTCTGATGCTGGTCGCGATGACGGCGGTAACCGGCTTCGCCTACACCTTCGCCGTCACCGGAGTGGGACAACTGCTCTTCGGGGACCGCGCCGACGGGTCGATTCTCGAACGGGGCGGACAACCGGTCGGGTCGGAGTTGATCGGCCAGGGCTTCACCGCCCCCGAGTACGTCCACTCCCGGCCCTCGGCTGCCGGAGACGGGTATGACCCCACGATCTCGAGCGGATCAAACCTGGGCCCGCTCAACCCCGACCTTGTGGCGTCGATAGAGGAGCGCATCGGCGCCTACCGCGAGCTCAACGGGCTCGGGCCAGATGACACCGCCCCGGTTGACGCGGTGACGGCGTCGGGCTCCGGTCTCGATCCCCACATCTCGGTCGGCAATGCCCGGCTTCAGGCAGCCCGGGTGGCGGAGGCCCGGGGCCTGACGGTGGACGAGGTCATTGCCCTGATCGACGAGAACACCGTCAACCCCACCCTCGGTTTCCTCAACGAGCCGTCGGTGAACGTGCTCTTGCTCAATCTGGCGCTCGAGGAGCGCGAGACTTCCCCTTGATGACTGCCGTCTGCCGTCTGCCGTCTGCCGTCTAATGGGGCGCGGCAAGCTCCGGGTGTTCTTGGGCGCCGCTCCCGGGGTGGGCAAGACCTATGCCATGCTCGAGGAGGGCCACCGGCTCGCCGTCGCCGGCTTGGACGTGGTGGTCGGCCTCGTTGAGGCGCACGGACGGGCCGCCACCTCGGCCTTGATCGAGGGTCTCGAGGTGATCCCGCGGCGCACGGTGACTTATCGCGGCAACACCTTCGAGGAGATGGATCTCGATGCGGTGCTCCGACGCAAACCGGACATCGCCTTGATCGACGAGTTGGCCCACACCAACGTGCCCGGCTCGGGCCGCGAGAAGAGGTGGGAGGACGTCGAGGTGCTACTCGTCGCCGGCATCGACGTCATCACCACTCTCAACATCCAGCACCTCGAGTCGATGAACGACGTGGTGACCGCGATCACCGGTGTGGTGCAGCGGGAGACCATCCCCGACGAGGTGGTGCGGCGCGCCGATGAGATCGAGATGGTGGACCTCACCCAGGAAGGCATCCGGGAGCGGATGGCGGCCGGGACGATCTACCCGGCGGAGCGCATCGACGCCGCCCTGGCCAACTTCTTCCGGCCGGGGACCTTGGGAGCGCTGCGCGAGCTGGCCCTCTCCTGGACCGCCGACCGGGTGGACGAGGCACTGGAGCGCTACCGCGAGACGCACGGGATAGACGCCTCGTGGGAGACCAAGGAGCGGGTCGTTGTTGCCATCGCCGGCCTCGCCGGGGGGGACCACGTCGTTCGTCGGGCGGCGCGCATGGCGATGCGGGCTCGCTCCGAGTTGCTCGGCGTCCACGTGCGCGCCCAGGACGGGCTCGCCGTGGGGAGTCGGGCCGCCGATGAGCTGGCCAGCCAGCGTCGTCTTCTGACTGATCTGGGGGGCACCTACCACGACGTGGTGGGGGATGACGTAGGCGAGGCGTTGGTCCGATTCGCCCGGGCCGAGAATGCGACCCAGCTCGTGATGGGGGCTTCGCGCCGGACCCGGTGGGAGGAGCTGATGCGTGGCTCGCCCATCCTCGAAGTGGTGAGGCGGTCAGGCCCCATCGACGTCCATGTCATCTCGCACCCCGGGTTGCCGGGCAGAAGGCTCGCCACCCCCGATTTGCCCAGGTCTCGTCTGCCTCGCCGCAGACGTATCGCCGGCTGGGCGTTGGCGGTCATCATCCCCGTCCTGGCCACGGCGGCGCTGCTCCCCTTCAGTGACCAGACTGGGCTCGACACCGAGCTGCTCGTGTTGCTCCTGGTCACGGTGGCGGTGGCAGCCATAGGTGGCATTCTCCCGGCGCTGGTCGCCTCGGTGATCGCCTTCCTCCTGGCGAACTGGTTCTTCACCGAGCCTACGGGGACCTTCACAATTGCCGAGCCAGCCAACCTCTTCACGCTGGTCGTCTTCCTCATCGTGGCCGGCGCGGTGGGCGGGCTGGTTGGTCTTGCTTCACGCCGGGCGGCCGAGGCGAGCAGGGCACGCCGCGAGGCGGAGGCATTGGCCACCCTCGCCGGCTCGATCACACTCGACCGCGACGCGCTCGACGATCTCGTTCACCAAATCAGGGCGACATTCGAGTTGGAAGCGGCGGCCGTGCTCCGTCCGACCGACGCAGGGTGGGAGGTGGTGGCGAGCGCAGGGGAGCCGGTACCGGCGACACCTGAACTGGCCAGCGAGGTCCTCGAGCTGGCGTCGGGGACCCGGCTAGCCCTGCTCGGGTCGAGGCTGGGCGCCGACGACTTGCGTGTGCTCCACGTCTTCACCGCCCAGCTCGCAGCGGTGCTCGAAGCCCGGAAGCTCCAGATCGAGGCGGCGGCAACGCAGTCGATGGCGGAGACCGACCGGCTGCGCACGGCGCTGCTCAGCGCGGTCTCACACGACCTGCGCACTCCTCTGGCGGGTATCAAGGCGTCGGTTACGAGCCTGTTGGAGACGAACGTCGACTGGTCCGATGAAGAGGTGGACGACTTCCTCGAGGCGATCCTCTCCGAGACGGAACGGCTCAACAACATGGTGGGCAAGCTGCTCGACGCCTCGCGCATTCAGACCGGGGCGGTCCATGTCTTCTTCCAGGTGGTGGGTCTCGACGAGGTGGTTGCCTCGGCCATCGCTGGGCGTCCCGACGTGGCGTCCCGGCTCGTGATCGACGTACCCGAGTCCCTGCCCAGCGTGCAGACCGACCCGGCGCTCTTGGAGCGGGTCGTAGCCAACCTGGTTGAGAACGCCGTGTCCTGGTCGCCCGAAGGAGAGCTCGTCCGGGTGACGGCGGGCGAGGTGGCGGGCAGGGTGGACCTTCGGATCACCGATCGGGGCCCGGGCATCCCAGAATCGGATCGAGAAAGGGTGTTCCAACCATTTCAGCGTCTTGGCGACAGCCCCGACGGAGCCGGTGTCGGGCTCGGGTTGGCCGTCGCCCATGGGTTGGTCGAAGCGATGGGGCACGAACTGATCGTCGAGGACACGCCCGGGGGCGGCACCACCATGGTGGTCGGCATCAAGGCGGCGTTGTGAGGCCAGTACTTAGTACTCAGTACTCAGTACTCAGAAACGGCCGGGCGGCCGGGGGCCGCCCGTGACCAGGGTCTTGGTCGTAGACGACGAGCCGCAGATCGTCCGTGCCCTGCTCACCAACCTGAAGGCGCTCGGGTACCAGGTCGCTTCGGCGGCCAGCGGCGAGGACGCGCTGATCGAGGCGGCCAACCACCGCCCCGATGCGGTCATCCTCGACCTGGGGCTGCCCGGGATCGACGGAGTCGAGGTGATCCGCGGTCTGCGAGGGTGGACCAGCGTCCCCATCGTCGTCCTCTCGGTGCGCGACCGCGAGTGGGACAAGATCGCCGCGCTCGATGCCGGTGCCGACGACTACGTGACCAAGCCATTCGGGATGGGCGAACTGCTGGCCCGGCTTCGAGCCGCGCTTCGCCGGGCGACACCGTCGGAGGAGCCGGCATCGGTGACCACCAACGACTTCGTCATCGATCTCGCTGCCAAGAGGGTTCAGCGGGACGACGAGGAGGTGCGGCTGACACCGACCGAGTGGGGGATAGTCGAGCTGCTCGCCCGCCACCCGGGTCGGCTGGTAACTCAGCGCCAACTCCTCCATGATGTCTGGGGACCCAGCTACGGGGAGGAGACCAACTATCTACGGGTCTACATGGCCCAGATCAGGCGCAAGCTCGAGCCTGACCCCAGTCGGCCGCGGTACTTCGTGACCGAGCCGGGCATGGGCTACCGCTTCGAACCGGACGCGGGAAAGGCGAGGCAGAGATGAGACAGGATCGTGTCGACTGGCTGGCAGCCGCCGGGGGCGGGATCGCCGCCCTGCTCATCGCGATGGCGCTGGGACCGCTGCGCGACTGGATGGGCAACACCAACGTCGCCCTCATCCTGTTGGCGGTGGTCGTCGCCGCCGCGGCCGCCGGGGGCCGCATCGCCGGTGTGGTGACAGCGATCGTCGCCGGGCTCTCCTTCAACTTCTTCCACACCCAGCCTTATCTGAGCCTCGACATCGACTCGCGAGAAGACCTAATCACCACGCTTCTGTTGGTCGTGATCGGTCTGGTGGTGGGGGAGTTGGCGCAGTTCTTCGAAGGAGAGCGGCGCAGAGGTCGGGTACATCACGCCGAGCTGCAGCGGCTCAACGACGTATCCAAGCTGGTGCTGGGCGGGGCGAGCGCCCGAGAGGTCGTCGAGTCGGTCCGGGCGGCCCTGGTCGCCGAGCTTGAGTTGCGCGAGGCCCGCTTCGAACCGGGTGAGCCCGATGGATCTCGTGCCGTACTCGGCACCGACGGCCTGCTCGGCTCGTCCGGTGTCGTGGTGGCCCGCCGCACCGGTTTCGAGCTCCCCCCTGGAGGGCTCGACCTGCCGGTCCAGTACCAGGGCACGTCGTTGGGGCACTTCGTTCTCGAGCCGCAACCCGGCGGCACGGTGGACTTCGACCAACAGGTCATCGCGGTGCTGCTCGCCGGTCAAGCGGCCACCGCATTGACCAACGAGAGTCGCCGGTAGATCAGCGCTCGGCGGAATCGCCTGCCCGTCGGTCGCCGGTCTGGCGCT
>DATADW010000207.1:0-4179 GCA_036258335.1 Acidimicrobiia bacterium | reverse complement strand
CGATGGGTGAGATGGGTGTCCCAGGCGCGCAGGATCCGCTCCATCCGATCGGGGTGGTTCGTGTGCCACGAAAGGGTCGACCAGTCGACATCCCACACCACCACCCGCCCACCGGGCCTGAGGACGCGATGCATCTCGCTCAGTGCCGTGGTGGCGTCGTCCACATACTCGAGGACCTGCACTGACAATGCGGCGTCGAACTCCTCGTCGCCCACCGGTAGGGCAACGGCGTCAGCGAGTTGAAACTCGACGTTTTCCCGGCCCCCGGTCCGCCGCTGCGCCACAGCGATCATCTGAGGACTGCCGTCCACTCCAACGACCGATCCGTCCGGCCCGACCTGGTCGAGCAGTTCGGCGACATAGAACCCAGGGCCGCAGCCGACGTCGAGGATCCGTTCGCCCGGCTGCGCCGCCAGCGCCTCACGCACCAGTCGCCGACGACGCAGGACATCGCGGGTGGCGTACAGCACCTCGAGTTGCTTGGCGGTGTCGTCGTCGAACGCCAATTGACTCACTGCGTTCCCCCCGCTCGGGCCGTCACGGGCAAGGATGCCACACGGCCAGACGACCTTCTACGGCCGGAACCTGTCGAAGGGTTCGAGCACGATCCCGGCGTCCCCGAGGGCTTGTTCTACGGCTGCGGCAGCATCTGTGAGGTCGGCAGGCTCGGCGCCTGCCCAGGGGTCGGGATCGACATCCACGGTATCGCCGAGGTGGATCCCGTCGGGGTCGATCTCGGGAACCTGCTGCCAGGTGAGCGGGGTCGCCACCGGTGCCCCCGGACGAGCTCGCAACGACCAAGGGGCCACCGAGGTGGAGTAGGAGGCGTTGCGCAGCCAATCGACAAACACACGGTCGCCGCGTTCCTTCTTGAGGAAGGCGATGGTCAACAGCGCGTCATGCTCGGCGGAGGCGAGGGCGGCGACCCCTCGAGCCATGGTGGCCGCGGCCTCGATGTCGAGCGTCTTCTGCAACCGGGCACGGAGGTGGTACCCCTTGGATCCCGAGGTCATGGGGACGGTGGCGATGCCGAAACCGTCGAGGATGGCGTGCAAGCGCTGGGCCGCCTCGCGCACCAGGTCGACCTGGCCCGGTGGGGGGTCGAGGTCCCAGACCACCCAGTCGGGATACCACTCGTCGTCTACGGTGACCGGGGGTACGTGGAAGGTGATGACGCCCAGGTTGGCGAAGGCTGCGATCGCCTCCTCGGAGTCGACGACGGGGTAGACCGTGGTCCCGCCGCCCTCCTTGGGCGTCTCGTGGCGTCGGATGAGGTCATCGCCAAAGTGGTCGGGGGCGTTCTTCTGCATGAACCCCTTCGCGCCTGTACCCCTCGGGAAGCGCTCCACGGTGAGGGCGCGGCCGGCGATGAAGGGGAGCATCCGGGGTGCCATCGCCTCGTAGTAGGCGACCACCTCGCCCTTGGTGATCCCGTCGTCGGGGTAGACCACCCGGTCTGGGTTGCTGACCTCCACCGGGTCAGGTTATGCGCCGGATTTCCTCTCGGCCGAACATGGGGCGCATCAGTCGGGGCGGCGCCCGTACCAGGCGAGCACCCGCATGGCACGGAGGGTGTTCCAGCGGCTCGGCTTGCGGTCGCCCTCGTCCATCTCGAAATGGACCCGCCCGGGGTGGGTGTTCTCGAGCGACCACCGCCCGTCGGCGTCCCGCTTGCTCTCCACCAGGTCGATCGCCTCCTCGCATCTCTCGTCGGGCACGCCGCCGGCGCTCTGCAGGTAGTCGAGTCCGCGCAGCACGTCGTAGCGCCAGCCCGTCGGGAACGAGAACTGCGTCCACGCCGGGTCGATCACCTCGCCGGTCGAGAGGCGGCGGAACAGGCACCGCTCCAAGAGGTACTCCTCACCCCGTTGACGGGCCGCGGTCACTGCCGGGGGACCTCCTTTGGCCCGCTCGTACTCCAGAAAGCCCTCGAGCACCGAGACAGTGGTGTGGAACGAAGACCGGGTCGAGCCCCGCTCCGCCTCGCAGTTCCAGCCGCCGTCGTCGAGCTGCTCGCCGAGCAGCCGCTCCACGATGCCGTCGACGTCCTCGCCGAAGTAGGCACCGAGCGCCACCGCCTTGCCGTTGATGCACGGCTCGACCTCTCCATCGAAATAGTCCTGGCCATCGTGGTCCCATTTGACGTTGTCCCGGACCGGCGCCACGGCGCGGCGAGCCTCGCTGCTCGCCGGGTCGAGCCCCATGTAGCGGAGCAGCGACAGGGTCCAGGTGGTCGACGTCCACTCCGGCTTCAGGGTGCCGACCGCATCCCTCAGCCAGACGAGGGCGGACCGGTAGCGGCCGGCCCGCTCGTCGCTGCGATCCGGCTCGTCCTCCTCCGCCCAGGCGGAGAGGGTGGCGGTGTCTATGTCGAGGAAGCCGCCGAGATCGTCGAGGGAGATGTGGTGCAGGTCGAGAAGCAACTTCCTCGTGGCGACGTCGGGGAAGCCATCCCCCCAGTCCCCGCCCGAGGCAGCGAGCTCATCCCGACCCCAGCGACCGTCCTCGCCCTGGAGCCCGAGCAGTCGCGCCCCCCAGCCCTCGGTGGCCACCTTGGCACGCTCGGCGGCGACGGCATCGGCGGGTTCGCCGGTGAGGTCTCTCATCACTTGCCACCTGATGGATGGATCGGAATCGAGCAGCCACTCGACGACGCTCATCGTTTCTGCCCTTTCGGTCGGAGGAGGCGATTCAAGCGGCTGGCACAGGTGCCGAGCACATCCGGCGATCCCTTCATGAAGCGCTCTTGAGCCGCCACTCCTCAAGGAGCGCCACCATCTCGGTCGGCTTCAAGCCGAAGGTATGGGGGAGCGCCGCCTGGGCGCCGGTGATCGACCTGCCGAAGGCGGCACCGCGGGGCTCAGCACCGGGGCGGTAGTCCCACACCACGGCACGGTTGGCGACAACGAGGAAACCGAGGGTTCCCTCACGGAACCGCTCCACCGCACTCCAGCGGATCGTGCGGATCTGGCCCAGGCTGGCGATCGTGAAGCCGTCCGCATCGAGGGTCAGGGTGTCCCGCCGGATCAGCTGATATACGAAGACGCCGAGCCCCACTGCGCCGATGGCGACGACGACCCACCCGAGCCCGGCACCGTCTAGCACCATCCAGACTCCGGTGACCAGCACCGCCAGGAAGACCGCCGCCAGCCACGCGGGCCGGCTCGTCGTGCCGCGCAACTCCAGATGGTCGCTCACGCCAACCGAGTAAAGCGCGGCGCGGGGACCCCGTCGGCCAGGGTCCCCGCGGGCACAGATTCAGCTGCCGAGTGCCTTGCCGGTCTCGAGCAGCGTCTTGAGGTCGCTGAGGATCCAGGCCCAGCCGCCGCCGCCCTGGTTGAGCGGCATCAGGCCGACCACCTGCTCTGCATGGATCGGGGCACCCTCGAGCTCGTGAGTCACGGTGAGCCGGGTGATCCCCTCACCCTCGTCCTGGGTTTCCCAGATCACCTTGGTGAAGCCCTCGGCCAGAAGGTCGGGCGACCAGGTGAAGCGGTAGGTCTGAACCAGCCGGCGCGGGGGGTCGGCCTCGATGACCTCCCCCTCCACCACGACGTCGGGTGATCCCATCGCCTTCATGTCCTCGTTGGCGAACGCCTTGTAGCTCCCGCCAGGCTTCAGGTCGTACTCGGCGCGGCCCCGGTAGCCGTACTTCTCGATCCACTCCGGGCTGGTGATCGCCTCCCAGATCGCCTCCGGGGTGGCCTGGATGTACACCTGGTACATCTGGGTGGTCACCGTGGTCTCGGTCTTCGTGGTCATGCACTTCCCTCCAGTTCGCTCTTGAGGTCGGCGAGCGCCGAAACCTGGCGCTCGGTGTACTTGTCGATCCACCGGTCGTGGATCAGCCGGATCGGCACCGGGTTCAGGAAATGCAGCTTCTCCCGGCCCGACCTGCGGGTGACCACGAGACCCGCCTCCTCCAGCAGCCGGAGGTGCTTCATCACCCCGAAACGGGTCATCTCCAACTCGGACTCGAGCTCGGTGAGCGTGCGGCCGTCACGCACAAAGAGCCGGTCGAGCAGGAAGCGCCGCGTCGGGTCGGCCAAGGCCCTGAAGACACGGTCGTCGTCGGCCACACTCACAGCATAGGTGACCAAATGGTCACATGTCAACCGGACATTGTGAATCCGGTCGTTGTGGTGTGTCGTAGCCCAGCGGCTGGAGAAGGCTGGGAAA
>DATADW010000206.1:0-4261 GCA_036258335.1 Acidimicrobiia bacterium | reverse complement strand
TCGACGACCTGCTCGTTGGCCAGCACCGTCTGGTCGTTGGGGCACCAGTTGACCGGTGACTTCTTCTTGTAGGCGAGGCCTCGCTCGAACAGCCGAAGGAACAGCCACTGATCCCATCGGTAGTACTCGGGGGTGTGGCTTGCCAGCTCGCGATCCCAGTCGTACACCGCACCGAGACGGCGCAGTTGCACCTTCATACGGGCGATCTGCTCCTCGGTGAAGACGCGGGGGTGGATGCCAGTCTGGATTGCGGCGTTCTCGGCGGGCAGACCGAAGGAATCCCATCCCATCGGCGCCAGCACGTTGAACCCCTGCATTCGGCGGTAACGGGTGAGCAGGTCGAGGTACCCGTAGTTGCGCAGATGCCCCATGTGGAGATCGCCCGAGGGATACGGGTACATCTGGACGTTGAAGAACTTGGTCAGCTCTGGGTCCTCGGTGACGTAGAACGTCCTCTCCGACTCCCAGCGGTCCTGCCACTTCTTCTCTATGGCGGTGACGTCGTACGCCGGCACCATTCAGCTCCTGGATACAGAGCCGGACAGGGTAATGAGGAGACGGAAGACGTAAGCAAAGAATCCGTCCCCAGCAGGGGGGAAGGGACCCGCGGCACAGCAGCGGGTAGGGGGGCTACCGAACTCCCAACGGTTGTCGCCGCGCGCCGACGGTTGCCACCAGGAACAATCGGCGGAATGGGTACAGGGTCGTCCCATCGGGGCGACGTGGATGGATGCGACGCAGGTTCTCTCTGACCTCATGGAGGAACTCCTCGTGCTGCTCGAGTGGGAGGGCATCGAGGAGCGGGACGAGGAGCGTCGCCCGCAGCCAGTTGAGCACCGGGTCGTCCCCTTCGAGTACGTGGAAGTACTCGGTTTCCCAGAGGTCGATCGAGTCGACCAGCGGCCCGACCAGATCGAGGTACACGGCAGGCTCAGCCACCGGGTCCTTGCGCGCGACACCCTCGAGCAGTCCCGACCAGCGCGGGAAGGCGGCAACCTCGCCCACCGCCATGTGCGATGGCGAGTGGTAGTTGCGCGGCATCTGCACTGCCAGCACGCCGCCGGGGGCAACCCAGGACACGACCCGAGGTAAGAGGCGCTCATGGTGGTCGAGCCATTGGAGCGTGGCGTTGCTGAAAACCACGTCGCCTGGCCGGTCCGGTTCCCAGGTCGCCAGATCGCCGAGGACAAAAGACGCGCCTGCCACGCGGCCCCGTGCCTCGCCGAGCATCGCTTCGGAGCGGTCGACCCCCACCACGCCCGCTTTCGGCCAGCGCTCGGTGAGTAGGGCGGTGCTGTTGCCGGGACCACACCCGAGGTCATACACAACCGCCGGTTCGACGGCCGGCACCCGATCGAGCAGGTCGATAGCGGGTCGGGTGCGGGGACCGCCGAAGCGCAGATAGCTGGTTGGGTCCCAGGGCACCGCCGTAGGCTATTCGGCGGTTCTCGGTGGCATCGACGCACCTGCTGTCGCTAACGTCCGCGCCACGTGTTTGCTCCTGGGGCCGATCCGGCGTCCGCCGCCATCGCCTCGGTGCGCACGCCGGAGGAGCCGCCGGCGCACCCTTGACGGGCGATCGAAGCGGCAGGGACGAGAGGACGGGAATGAACTTGTACGTAGGAGGGATCCCCTTCGCCTTCAGCGATGACGACCTGGAGCGTCTCTTCTCGGCACACGGGACGGTGACGTCGGCGCAGGTGATCCTCGATAGAGACACGGGGCGCTCCCGCGGGTTCGGTTTCGTGGAGATGGCGAACGACGAGGAGGCCCGTCAGGCCATCCAGGAACTCGACGGCTCCAGTGCCGGTGGGCGCCGGATCACGGTCAATGAGGCGCGGCCCAGCTCGGGGGGCGGGTCCCGGCCGCGCGACGGCGGCGGTGGGCGCTCGTGGGGTCGCGGATCGGGCGGGGGCTACCAGGGTCGGAACTGATCGGCCCGTTGGCCAGGCGTCCAACATTTCGGCTCTGCGAACAGCACGCGACCACCCCGGCTGGGTAGCGTTCTGATGCGGGTGGCGCGATATGCCGCCGCCCGCCGGGAAGCTGACAGCATTGGAGGCATTCATGCGACGATTCCGATGGCTGGCGCTGCTGGCGGTTCTCGCCGTGGTAGCCGGCGCCTGCGGCGGTGGTACAACCGCCACCACATCGGCGCCCGACACGACGGGAGCCGCGGACACCACAGCAGCGGCCGAGACCACGGTGGCCACCGAAACAACGGGAGCTACGGAAACGACCGGCGCCACCGAGACCACCGCGACCGCCAGCGCAGCCGAGGTGCGCGCCCCGGACTGTGACTACGGGGGCAAGATCGAGTCGGTCACTGCACCCGATCCGCTCACCGTCGTGTTCTCGATGTGCAGCCCAGTGCCGGCGTTCCAGCAGATCATCGCCTTCACCCCGTTCGGGATCCAGCCGTCCGAACACCTCGAAGCCACCGGCGGTGCGCCGCTAGATAACCCGATCGGTACGGGGCCATTCTCGCTCGGCGCCTGGAACCGGGGATCGGACATCGTCTTCGAGGCGAACGAAAGCTACTGGGGCGACCCGGTGCCGTACGAGACGCTCGTATTCCGCTGGTCCCCCGAGAGCCCTGCACGAGTGCTCGAGCTCCAGTCGGGCAATGCCGACTACGTCCAGGACCTGCTGCGCGCTGACGCGGAGTCCGTCGCAACCGACTCGAACCTCCAGGTATTGCCCACGCTCAACCCCAACATCTTCTATCTGGGGATCGCCACTAACGACTTGGAGGGAACTCCCTACGAGCCGTTCGACAACCTGATGGTGCGGCAGGCTCTGGCGATGGGGATTGACCGGCAGCAGATCGTGGACAACTTCTACCTGGAAGGGTCCGAGGTGGCGTCGCACTTCACCCCGTGCGCCATCGAGAACGGGTGCCAGGGTGATGAGTGGTACGAGTTCGACGCCGCTGCAGCCAGGGACCTGTTGGCGGAGGCCGGGGTCGAGGAAGGGTTCGAGGCCACCATCTACTTCCGTGCCGAGGCTCGGGTCTATCTCCCCGAGCCCACCGCGGTGGCCAACGAACTCGCCCAGCAGCTCAGCGAGAACCTGGGATGGAACGTCTCCGCCCAGGTCGTGGAATCCGGCGAGTTCATCGAGACGGCGACGGCCGATGTCGGCTACCCCCTCTACATGCTGGGATGGGGCGCCGACTACCCGCACATCACCAACTTCCTCGACTTCCACTTCGGCGAGGCCAACCCGCAGTTCGGCACCGCCCACCCGGAGATCTACGAGTCGTTGGTTGAGGCGTCGGCCATCTCGGATCCGGCGGAGGCGGCGCCGCTCTACGAGCAGGCAAACAATGCCATCAAGGAACTGGTGCCAATGGTGCCCATCGCCCACGCAACGGCGGCGAGCGCAGCCACTGCCAGCCTGGAGGGCGCAGCCAGCCCCAACTTCGGTGCACCCCAGTTCCAGTTCATGAACCCGGGCAAGGACACGCTGGTATTTGTCCAGGCGGGTGAGCCGATCAGCTTGTACTGCACAGACGAGACCGACGGCGAGTCGCTGAACGCCTGCCAGCAGGTTATCGAGGCGCTGCTCGGGTACGACCTCGAGGGCAATGTGATACCCAAGCTGGCCACCGGGTGCGAGAGCAATGAGGACGGTACCGAGTGGACCTGCACCCTGCGCGAGGGCGTCACCTTCCACGACGGCAGCGAGTTCGACTCGGGTGATGTCATCACCTCGTTCGGCGCCGGCATCGACGCGGCCAACCCGCTGCACGTGGGCAACTCGGGGGCGTTCGAGTACTACAGCTACCTCTGGGACAGCCTGATCAACCCGCCGCCGGCGGAGGGCTGACATGGCCGGGGAGAGGGGGGAGCTTGCTCCCCCCTCTCTCACGATGACGATGGGCACGTGCCAGCGGGCACCCTGAGTGATCAACTACATCGCCAGACGGCTCGTATACGCCATCCCGGTGTTGATCGGGATCGTCCTCGTTGTCTTCCTACTCGTCCGGGCGGTGCCCGGCGACCCCTGCCGGGCGATGCTTGGAGAACGGGCCAGCGAGGAGGCTTGTCAAGCGTTCGACGAGGCCAACGGTCTCAACGAGCCGGTGTGGGTACAGATGGGCATCTATCTCGGCAACCTGCTCACCGGTGACCTCGGGGAATCAATCCGGTTCTCCCGTCCGGTGAGCGTGATTCTCATGGAACGGCTGCCCTTGACCATCGAGCTTTCGATCGCGGCCCTGTCGCTCGCGCTGATCGTCGGCATCCCGCTCGGGATC
>DATADW010000205.1:0-4565 GCA_036258335.1 Acidimicrobiia bacterium | reverse complement strand
GGCCAAGACGTGGCCGAACTCGTCCGAGGCTCAATCGATGCGCTTCGCGGTGATCATGCCACCGCGGTCGGACGTATTGAGCGCCTATCGCAACGGTCGAACGAGTTGGACCCACAATGGCGGCGCGGGGAAGAGAGCATGCAGCCGTTCATCGACCTCACCGCCGGCCACCTCGAGGCCGCAGTCGATGGTTCTCTCCGGATCTTCGGTGCCGATCCGACCTCGCATTTCGGGTTGGCCCTGCTGGCGGCGGACGCTTCGCTGCTGCTCGGCGACGCAGGCTTGATGGCAATGGCGGCGGAGGCATTGGATCGCGTACCCGCCCGCGGCCGGGTCGTTGACGCTGGCCGGTTGGGAATCGCGGCTGGCAGGGCGGCGCTCGACGGCGACCTGGAGGCAGCTGACCACGCCTTTCAGCAGGCGATAGAGCTGTGGCGCCAGATCGACAACACCTGGCAGCTGGCCACTTGTCTGGTGGCCGCCGCCCGACTGCTCCCCGATCATCCCTTGTCGGCAGCGCGCCACGAGGAGGCGGAGCGACTCTTCGCCGCCATGGGCGGGCCGACGCTCCTTGGCCGTCTCACCGGAGCGTCGTCGGCCGATCTGTACGCCTTTCAGGAACCACAGGGCGGATCCTGAATCGGGCGAACCGGTGCCTCGCCGTCGAGCTAGCTGACCGGCCTCCGCGGCGACACCTTCCTCCGCCTCCGACCGATCCGGCGACGCTTGCGCGGCTGCGCCGTGGTCGGTTGGCGGCCCTTCCACAGATCGATACCGGTGAACCGGGCGGATAGCAGTTCCAAGTGTGGCATCTCGCCTCTAGGAGGCTCGAACTCGCTCATAGATACCAGCTTCTGACCATGAACGCGACGACGCCGCCCCGAAGGGCGGCGCCTCGTCTCGATTGTGACTCGGTCAGCTCCGAGCAGCGTCGCGAGCTGGGGGCCGACCAGATAACCCCAACCCGGGGTTCGAGCCGACACACAGCAACGGCTCGAGCCCACAGAACGCACCACAACCGCCCACCGGTAGTTGTGTGGTCAGCTACTTACGGACTCGAACTCACCACTCTCGATCATCTGCGCCACGATCTCTATCTCGTCTGCCAACACCCGGTCCTCGGTAAGCGGCGGGACCCGATTACGGATCGCTGCGAGGGCCGCGCCGGTGCCGGGCGCAGGCTTGAGAGGACGCCGCGCTTCCGCCCCTTGCGCGGCACAGAGCAGCTCCACGGCCAGCACCCGGGAGGTGTTGTCGAGCACATCCCACAGCTTGCGACCCGCACCCCAACCCATGGAAACGTGGTCCTCCTGGCTGCCCGAGGTTGGGATCGACTCGACACTTGCCGGGTGGGACAGCACTCGGTTCTCCGCGACAAGTGCGGCTGCGGTGTACTGGGCGAGCATGTAGCCGCTGTTGACCCCGGGTCGGGGCGAGAGGAACGCGGGCAGTCCGGATGAGTGCTGTGGGTCGAGCATTCGGTCGGTGCGGCGCTCCGAGATCGAGCCGAGCTCGGTCACCGCGATGGTGAGGAAGTCGAGGGCGAAGGCGAGCGGCTGACCGTGGAAGTTGCCCGCCGAAACGACCTCACCGGTCTCGGGAAGCACGATCGGGTTGTCCACCACGGACCCGAGCTCGCGCTCGGCAACGCGTTCCACGTGCTCGATGGTGTCGAGAACCGCGCCGTGCACCTGGGGTGCGCAGCGCAGGCTGTAGGCATCCTGGACGGCGTGGGCGAAGTCGTCATGATGGCTGGCGACGATCTCCGACCCCTCGAGTCGGGCGGCGATCGCCGCCGCCGACGCAAGCTGACCGGGGTGGGGGCGGAGCCGATGAATCTCGAGACGGAAGGGGCGGGCACTCCCCAGCAGCGCCTCCACCGAGAGGGCACAGGCAACGTCAGCGGCAGCGGCGAACCGTCTCGCTCGGTGGAGCCCGAGAACGGCGTAGGACAGCATCCCCTCGGTCCCGTTGAGCAGGCTGAGACCTTCCTTCGGACGGAGCCGCAGCGGTTCCAGCCCCTCGGTGTGCAACACCTCGGCAGCCTGCCCGACCTCGCCGTTGCGCTGCAGCCGACCCTCACCGATCAGTGGCAAGGCGAGGTGAGCGAACGGCGCCAGGTCACCGGAAGCACCCACCGAGCCCTGTCCCGGGACGATCGGGAGCAGATCGCGTCGCAACAGCTCGACCAGTCTCTCCACCACGACCGGCCGGACCCCGGAATGGCCCTGTGCCAGAGTCCGTGCCCTGAGCAGCAGCATGGCCCGCACCAACTCGTCGGGGAGCCGCTCGCCCACGCCTGCCGCATGGCTGCGCAACAGGCTCACCTGGAGGGCCTCCGCTTCGGCGGAGTCGACCCGGGTATTGGCCAAGGCACCGAACCCGGTTGTCACCCCGTAGACCACCCGGCCGTCTCGCACCGCCCCGTCCACGACCTCCAAGGCTGGGCGCATCCGCTCGGCCACCTCCTCACCCATCACGACCTCGGTCGCCCGGTGCGCCACTGCAACCACCTGATCGATGCTCAGGGCGGAGCCGTCGAGCACCAATGTCACTGGTGACGTCCTGTCTGCGGGTCCGGTCGAGGCGCCATCAGTCGTCGCGTGACGACAGCACGCAAAACTCGTTGCCCTCAGGGTCGGCGAGCACATCCCAGGTCACATCCGCCCCCTGCCCGACATCGACCCTTGTGGCGCCCATCGACAGCAGGCGTTCGATCTCGGCATCCCGGTCGTCGCTGGTGTGTGGCGCCAGGTCGATGTGCAGACGGTTCTTCACGGTCTTGTCCTCGGGGACGGAGACGAAGACCAGGGCTGGAGGGACCTGTTCGAACGGAAAGTCGCGGAAGATCTCCTCGTGGGCCGGCACGATCACGACCTCGTCTTCGGCCTCGTATTCGACCTTCCATCCGAGCACTTCGGCCCACCAGCGCGCTTGGGCCGCGATGTCTCTGCAGTCGACAACGGTCGTGTACCAGCGCAGGGCCATTTGACTCCTCTATCGGTCAACGCACCGTACCGACCACTGGCGAGCCGCATCGCGTCTGCTGCCCGATGGAATGGCATCACCCGCGGCCGAGACGCCTGGCCAGACCGGCGGCGAAACCGAGGAATGCCCTGGTCAGAGCGTCCACGGTCACCCCGCCAACATCGATGCTCGGATCCACCTCCACGAAGTCGGCCGCCCGGACCTTTGGGTGGAGCCCGGCCAACCAGGTTGCCGTCGCCAGTTGGCGGGGGGTCATCCCTCCCGGGCGTGCTCCGGGGCAACCCGGGGCGAAGACCCCGTCGAGCACGTCGACATCGACGTCGAGGAACACCCAATCGGACTCGCCGGCGACAGCGTCGAGCGCCACCCCCATCGCCTCCTCTATCCCCCATGTCTCCACATCCGCCATGGTGATGACCGTGAAACCATGGCTGTCGCAGAATTGGCGATACACCCCGGAATTGGCGAAACCGGCAATCCCCACCTGGGCGACCCGACCGTGCCCCAGACCGTCTTCGATGAGTCCCCGGATGGGAGTCCCATTGGTAGGCCCGCGGTCGAGCGTCCTGACGTCGTGATGGGCGTCGAGGGTGATCACCCCGACACCGCCCAACGACCGACCGGCCAGCCCTTTCACCAGAGGCCTGGTGATTGCATTGTCCCCACCGATGAACCCGAAGCATTGCGCCGTGGGGAGGGAACCCGCCTCATTCTCGATCTCGTGGAGGGCCCCGCCGAGGTCCAGGCCTTCCACCCCCCAGTCACCACGGTCGGCGACCACCAGACCATCGATGTCAACGCCCCTCTCCCCGTCAAAGGTGGCGAACCGACCCATTGCCGAGCGCCAAGCCGAGGGAGTGAGATGGCCCTGCGACGGCGATAGCGACCCGACGGCGGTGGGGACACCGGCGACGATCAGGTCCGGTATCGCATTCTCGGGGGGCGTGGAGAGCCATTGATCGGCACGCCGCCAGGAGAGATCGTCGATCGGCACGCACCGAGGCTACCGGTGGTGACCCCCACCTAGGCTGGCCTCTCAGGTCCAGAGGAGGGGTCAAGGTTGGCGGTCGAGTACCAGCTCCGGGGTGACGTGGCGCTGGTCACATTGGACCGTCCCGATGTCTACAACTCGGTGGACCAGACCATGGCCGATGAGCTTCGGGCGGCCCTCGCCCGGTCCGGCGAGGAGGCTCGGGCACTGGTGGTCACCGGCGCCGGGAGGGCTTTCTGCGCTGGTGCCGACCTGGCCGATCTCGCCGCCGACTACGAGGCGGGATCTCCCAACCTGGCCGGGGTGATCCGTGAGCGCTTCAACCCGGTCATCCGGGCGCTGGTCGAGGTGCCCGTCCCCACCGTCGCCGCGGTCAACGGTGTCGCCGCCGGCGCCGGGATCGGGCTTGCCATGGCGTGCGACCAGCGACTGGGCTCGGAGCATGCCTCATTCATCAGCGCCTTCATCAACGTGGCGCTGATCCCCGACTCGGGGAGCACTTGGTTCCTCACCCACAGCATTGGCGTGTCACGCGCCATGGAGATGGCGATGACCGGTCGCCGAGTGGAAGCGGAGGAAGCGGTCG
>DATADW010000204.1:0-4665 GCA_036258335.1 Acidimicrobiia bacterium | reverse complement strand
TGTCGCGACCTCCTCATGGGCTCTCGATTCCGGCTCGTTCGGGCGGTTGGTTCTTCCCGGCCATCGACATTGCCCTCGGCAGCGGCAGTCGCCGGCCGGGGAGCAGGACATTCCAGTAGAGCCACCTGAATGCCAGCTTGCCCCAGTGGTTGATCCTGGACTCCTTCAGCAGGCTGAAAGGGCCGATGAGCGGGACCGGGTAGGTGCCGGGAAGCGGCTCGGTTTCGTAGTTGAAGTCGATCAGCATTGCCTTCCCATCGCCCGTTTCGACGAAGCAGTTGGCGTGGCCGTCGAAGCGATCGGGCATTGGCAGTCCCCCGATGTGCTTGAGGAAGTTCTCAACAAGCACCTCAACCGCGAAGTGGGCAACTGATCCCGCCTTCGATGTGGGCAGATCTGCCGCGTCCCCCACTGCGAAGATGTTCTCGTGGCCCTTAGCCAGAAAGGTGCCGCGGTCGACCATGACGTGGTTGAGCTCATCCCCCAATCCCGATCGGCCGACGAAATCGGATCCCATGTTCACCGGCACCGTGACCAGGAGGTCATAGGGGACCTGTCGCTCGTCGTACGAGATCGCCATCCTCGCCTCGGGGTCCACCCGCTCCAGGTAGAAGTCCGACTCGAGGCGTATGTTGCGCTCGTCGAGCATGTCGCCCAGCAGTCGCGAGGCGATCGGCTTGGTGAAGGCCCCCGACAGCGAGGTGGCATACACCAGCTCGACTCGATCCCTTCGGCCTCGAGCCCTGAGCCAGGCGTCGACGAGAAAGGCGAACTCGAGCGAAGCGGGCGGACATTTGACCGGCATCTCGACGAGGTTGATGACCAGTCTCCCGGCCCGAAATTGCTCTAGGGCGCGAGCCAGAGCAACGGCGCCATCGAGGGTGTAGAAGGTGTGGACCGTGTGGCCCCATTCCGGGGACAACAGCCCGGGCGTCTGATCCGGCCGGGGATGAGTGCCACTGGCGATCACCAATTGGTCGTAGGAAAGCTTCTCACCGCCGGCCAACTCCACCAAGTGTGAGTCGACCCGAACCTCGTCGACGGCGGCCTCGACAAAACGCACACCGTCGGCGAGAAGGCGACGACGGGGTCTCGCCACTGCCTCCGCCCGATGGATGTTGAAGGGCACGAACAGATACTCCGGCTGGTAGTGATGGGCGTCATCGCGGTCCACGACAGTGATGTCCCACTCCTCCAGCGCGAGACGGGGGCGCAGTCGGTTCACCAGCGCGGTGCCGGCGGTTCCCGCCCCAAGGACTACGAGCCGTTTCATCGCGCCTCAATCGAGCGAACGGCGAAGGGAGTGAGGGTGACCGTCTCGACCGTGGGGTCCATATCGGCAACGTATGGTTTGCGATGCATCCGAACCAGAGTCGAAGGTCGGTTCCGCATTGGGACTCCGTCGCCCGCCCCCATTCCGTGGGCTGGGAGAGTCGCGCCGCGACGTTGTGAATCCTGGGTTTTCGGGTGCGCCCGGTGGCGCGCCAGCGAATCAGTTATCTGCAGGGGACCCGGCGGAGGTTTGGGTCCGAAGTCCCAGGCGCAATGGCCTCACGCCTCTCCGCCGCGGCGATCGGCCGTGAGACGTTACGGATCAGTAGCCCGAAGCCGGACCAGGAGTTGTCCGGTTTCGGAGATGGAAAGGAGGCGGAGATGCGTCTCACGATTAGGGATGCCATGGCCACCGTGTTCGTCTTGGTGGCAGCGGCGCTATACGCCTTGTGGGCTAACGGGATGGCCATGCAGGGTCTTACCACCCGAGTCCTCGGGATGATTGTGATCGGCCTCGGCATGGCAGGCTGTATGGCCAACCAGCGAGAGATGGCCGTGGTCTACTGGGTTGATCGGGATCGGCCGCACCCCCCGATGCCGTATGTCGTAGCGGCCTCGGTTATCGGTGGATTGGCCTTGGTGGCTGGGATAATCACGCTGGCCGCCGCCAGTCAGATGATGCTCAGCATTGTGGTCGGGGCAACGGTTGTGCTGTGGGCAATGTCCACCGTCCGTCACTGGATGGCGGGGGGACCGAACGAGGCTCGGACTTCAGCGCCGGAGCGCACCCTGCAGAAGGCCGCTTGATAGAGCCCTCCTAGGGCTGCTAGCCGCATGCTGGTCCGCTGAGACCTGTGGCGGCCCGCTTCGGACGTTGTCAGCCTGCCGAGGTTCGCCCGGCTGGCCCAAGAGGTGTGCGCCTTGAACCCGTCTCGGCGGCATCGACCACGAGCTCGCTGCAATATGGAAGCCGCATCAACGTCCGCGAGTATCCGGTTCAACTCCGATAATCGAATGTCACCGGATCTTGCATCGGGCTTGACCATTGCCGGTAGCCGTCTTCCCGCTTGCAGAAAGGGCTGGAGATGTCAATGAAATGGCATACGCCCCTACTGCGCCTCAGATAGCGCCGAGATGATACAAGTGCGGACGGTCGGCGGACAGGTCCGCAGAGAGGAGGTGGACGCAGATGCAATGGGACCTCGGCTTTCAAGGACTGGGGTTGCTCATCGTCATGTCGCTCGGTTTCGGCGTCATCGCTCAGCTTGCTGTGGGCAGGGCAACGACAAGCCGGCTGTGGCTAATCGCCACTGTCGCCTACTTCGTCGGCGGCCTATTTACGAGCGAGGTCTGGTTTGGGTGGGCGACCCAAGCGGAACTGCAGCCGAACATCGACGGGCTGTCGTTCGACGAGGCGCTGCTCGGCGGCCTGATTGCCGGAATCCTGACCGTCGCCGTCACTTGGTACCTGACGCGTAGGAGCCGGCGCCATCGAGCGATATCGCCTGGACCAGATCGAACCGACAGCGCCGTTCTCTGATTGGAGCTGCCCGGGTACGGTCGCTTGCGTGACACGTCACCGGGTCGCAACCGGAAGGGCTGACGCCTGCACCGTCGGTACGCGCACCGCTTGTCAGCAAGGTGCGAACCATGAATGGCGCTGACCCTTTGCCGGGGCCCGATCGTGGCTACCTCGGTTCGGCCCCAGTTCATCACGATGAGTCCACAGATCCCGGGTCCGATCGGCTCGACCTCCTCGAGCCTGGCGACCTCTACCAGGTTATGGGCACGAACCCCGTGCTCGGTCTGAGCCCGGGCGACGCCGAGGACCGGCTGGCACGGCGAGGGCGCAACGAACTCCCACCGCCGGCGCGTGTACATCCCGCCAAACGGTTCCTGCGTCAACTGCGCGATCCGATGTCGATCCTGCTGCTCGTCGCGGCAGGGATCTCGGGTATCGCCCTAGGCGAGGCGGTGGACGCGGTGGCGATCCTCTCGATCGTCATCCTGAACGCGCTGATCGGCACCGTCCAGGAAGGAAGGGCCGACCGCGCTCTGGAAGCGCTTCGCCACCTCGAAGCTCGGCGGGCGACCGTGCTGCGAGGAGGCACCATCAGGCGGGTGGCGGCTTCGGAGGTGGCATGGGGCGATGTAGTCGTGATCGCCGCCGGAGACGCGGTCTCCGCCGATCTGCGTCTGGTGGAGACCAACTCACTCGAGGTGGACGAGGCCACGCTCACCGGGGAATCGCTCCCGGCGCACAAGAGCTCGGCGGCCATGGTGGATCGACACGCCGGGGTTGCCGACCGCCCCTGGACTGCGTTTTCGGGAACCCTGGTCACTCGGGGGAATGGGCGCGGGCTGGCAATTGCCACCGGTCAGGACACTGTGGTCGGCGGGTTGGCTGCGCAACTCCGGGAAAGGCGGGAGGTCACACCGCTGCAGCGTCAGTTGAGTCGGCTCACGGGCCGCCTCGGGGTGGTTGCGCTCCTGGTTGCCGCGCTGGTCTTCGTCCTTCTCATGCTGCGCCAGGGTGGCGACTCGATCGAGCAGGCGTTTCTGGCCAGCGTGGCGCTCGCGGTTGCCGCAGTCCCGGAAGGGCTTCCGACCGTGGTCACGCTGACCCTCGCCCTGGGTGTGAGGCGAATGGCCGGAGAAGGGGCGATCGTGCGCCGTCTCCCGGCGGTCGAGACGCTCGGTTCGACAACCGTGCTGCTCACCGATAAAACCGGGACGCTGACCGAGAACCGGATGCGCCTCGATGTGGTAGGCACCCTGGAAGGCGAACGGACCCTCGAGGAACTCGAGCCGGGGGTTGCGGAGCGGCTCAGGCTGGTGGCGGCGCTGTGCAGCGATGCCGCCGTCGACCCGCCCGAGGGCGATCCGGTCGAGATTGCGCTGCTCGAGGCCCTCGGAGCATCACTCGTCTCCGAGCTGCGCGACCGGTACCCGCGGGTGAATGAGCTGCCGTTCGAATCCGAACGAAAGCGGATGACCACACTCCACCCGGCCGACGATGAGTTCCTGCTGCTGGTGAAGGGCGCACCAGAGGTGGTGCTGGCGATGTGCACCACGGCGATCACCGCCGCCGGCCACACTGTGCCGCTCGACCTCAGCGATCGGTCATTCCTGAACCAGGAGGTCGAGAAGCTGGCCACCACCGGGAGGCGGGTACTGGCTCTCTCCGAGCGCCGGGTGAGTCGGCCTCCCACGACCCTCGAAGCAGCCGAGGAAGAGCTGACTCTGGTCGCCTTGGTGGCGCTTGCCGACCAGCCCAGACCAGAAGCTGCAGCGGCAGTCGCCGAGATCGAGGGCGCCGGCATTCATCTGACAATGGTGACCGGCGACCACGCTGCCACCGCGACCGCCATCGCCGGGGCGGTAGGCATGACC
>DATADW010000203.1:0-1727 GCA_036258335.1 Acidimicrobiia bacterium | reverse complement strand
ACGACGCCGAGGGCGACCGCAATAGGTTCATTGGTTGGATCGGTATCGGGCTGACCGCAGCGTCAGCCGGAGCCAGCGCGGGGCAGACGGTGCGGGTGTCTCCATCGATCACTGTCGATCACTCGTCGTGGGCCGTGAGCTCCCAGACGTTGCCGTCGGCCCCCCGGAAATGGAGCCACGCGAGGCCGCCACCGCGCTGGGTCGGGCTCAGGAGGTCGACGCCGGCTGCTTCGAGCTCTGCTCGTGCCGCGTCGATGTCCTGGACGGCGAAGCCGACCACGGGACCGGTCGTGAAGTGGTGATGGTCGGGCTCGTCGGTGGTGAAGACCTCGACGGTGTCGCCGTTGTCGAGGGCGAAGACGGCGATCCCTGGCCGGTCGTCCAGTCGTCGCATGCCCAGCACCCGCTCGAACATCTCGACCGTGTCCGACCATCGGCCGGTGCGAGTACCGACCCAGGCGATGCCTTGCACGTGCAGCACACTGGCCTCCTGTCGTCGACGCCCGCTCCCAGCCTGCCACCGCGGCGGTCGGCGGCGTCACTGTGGCAGCGATCACGGCACCTTGCTGATCCGGTTGCGGAGCACCCCGATGCGTTCCACCTCGAGCTCGATGACGTCGCCGGAGTTGAGGAAGCGGCCCAGTTCCAGGCCGCAGCCCCCGCCGACGGTGCCCGAGCCCAGGATCTCACCGGGATGCAGCGTCTCTGACCGAGACACGAAGGCGATGATGTCCTCGAAGCGGTGGTGCATGGAGCCCGAATGGCCTCGACTCCACTCGTCGCCGTTGACCCGCGCCACCATGGTCAGGTCATAGGGGTCGCCGACCTCGTCGGCGGTCACCAGCCACGGCCCGAACACGTTGCCGGTGTCGAAGTCCTTGCCCTTGGCTGGACCGAGCTGGCCCTCCATCTCGGTCGCCTGGGCGTCGCGGGCCGAGATGTCGTTGAAGATCGTGTACCCGAAGACGTGGCTCGCCGCCTCCTCGGAGGCGATGTCGACCCCGCCGCGGCCGATGACACAGGCCAGCTCGAGTTCGTAGTCCAACACCTGGGCGTAGGCCGGCCAGCGCACCTCGGCGTCCGGTCCCACCACCGAAAACCGGTTGGCCTTGTAATAGATCGGCTGCTGGTACCAGACGGCGGGGATGTCCATGTGCCGCCCGGTGAGCTGCTCGGCCATGGAGAATGCCCCCTTCAAGTGCTGCTCGAAGGCGAGGAAGTCGCGGATCTGGGGTGGCACCGGGATCGGGGCCAGCAGCCTCACCGCCGACCGGTCCACCGTTGCCTCCTCCGGCGCCGCCTCCACGAGTTCCCGGGCCACATCGAGGGCGGCCTCATCTCCCTCGATCAGCGCCACCATCGACCCGAAAGCCGGGTGCTCACCTCCCCGTACGCGCTCGTGGGCCGTGCCCAGGTCCAGGACACCGCGCTCACCGTCGAGGACCGCCGCCACCCGTTCACGCCCGTCACCCATGCGAATCGTTGCCAGCCTCATCGTTGTCCACTACTCCGTCACAGGAACGTGAGGTCGACGTCTTGGCCGGCCAGCACCGCACCGGCCTTGGTGAACGTGTCGCGCTTGACGCCGAAGTGCTGGGTCAGGGCGTGGATGTCGCGAAGGCGACGCTGGAGGGGGCTCCTGGAGTAGATCGAGCTTCCGCCGCCAGCGGTGTAGGCCATGTCGACCACTGAGGCGGCCGTCCCGGTCACCCACGTGGCCGTTGCCC
>DATADW010000202.1:0-19606 GCA_036258335.1 Acidimicrobiia bacterium | reverse complement strand
CCCGGTGTCCACCAGCAGAAAGCCGTGACCGGCCCAATCGGCGGAGAATTCCCGGCGATCGCGGGTGACGCCCGGCAACTCCTCGACAACAGCAGATCGCGACCCGATGATCCGGTTGACCAGCGTCGACTTTCCCACGTTGGGCCGGCCGACCACCGCTACAACGGGCACCGAAGACATGCCCACAGTCAACACAGCTGGCGGCCGGTATCACAGCCGGGGCAGACGTAGCGGCTCCGGCCTCATACCATGTCAACCAATGGTCGATCGTGTGCTGCTAGCCGAACCGCGCGGGTTCTGCGCTGGTGTCGAGATGGCGATCAAGGCCCTCACCTGGATGGTGCGGGTCTTCGAGCCGCCCGTCTACTGCTACCACCAGATCGTGCATAACCAGTGGGTGGTGGAGGCCTTCGAGCGGGCCGGTGTCGTCTTCGTCGACGACATCGACCAAGTGCCGAAGGGGGCGCCGGTGATGCTTTCGGCTCACGGGTCTGCCCCTCAGGTGGTGGCGGGGGCCAATGACCGGGCGGGGGTCGTTGTCGATGCGGTGTGCCCGCTGGTCACCAAGGTGCACCACGAGGTGCGGCGGATGGCCGACCAGGGGTACGAGATCATCTACATCGGCCACGAGGGTCACGACGAAGCGGTGGGCACCATGGCTGAGGCGCCCAACGCCATGACGCTGGTCGACCCCGAGCGCGGGCTCGGCTCCTTCGATCCCGGCGACCGGTCGCGGGTGGCGCTGCTGGCGCAGACGACGCTGGGAGTCCACGAATGGCGCTCGGTGATGGACCACGCCTCGGAGCGGTTCCCCGATCTCTGGACGGCCCGGCGCGGCGACCTTTGTTATGCCACCACCAACCGCCAAGAGGCGGTCCTCGAACTTGCGCAGCAGTGCGAACTAATCCTTGTTGTGGGCTCCGAGACATCTTCGAACACCCAGGCGCTGGTCAGGGTGGCGGATGAGCAGGGAGTGGCCGCCCGCCGCATCGATCATGCAGGACAAATCGAGGAATCCTGGCTCGACGGGGTTGGCACTGTGGGTGTTACCGCCGGCGCATCGGCGCCCGACCATCTCGTCGCCGAGGTCGTGGAGCGGGTTGACGCAAGCAAAGGGGTAGAGCTGCTCCACGTCACCGGAGAGGACGAGTACTTCCCGCTCCCACCTGCACTCCGATCGATGATCTCGACGGTCCAGGCGCTGGTGGAGGCCGGGTACACGGCGCGCCGTCCCGGCGAAGCGGGCTTGTTGGAGAAGGACCGGGGCTGGGGGGCGACCGCGGCCTTGGAAGTCGTGGGTGGTGGGTGACGTTCTGAGCCAGCTCTGAATGAATCTGAGCTAGGCCCAAAAACTCCAGAACCCAGGATCCTCTCCTAGTCCTCCCAGACGGCCAGGTAGGCGGCGAACCGGCCGTCGATCGAAACCGGTTCGACCGGATCGCGTACTGCCTCGATCGGCTCGCACTCGATACCACCTTCGAGCGTCGCCAGAGCCACCACCGTCCGGGATACCCCATCCACCGCCATGATCGTCGGCTCGATGTCGTTGATCTCCGTCTCCCGCGCATTCACGGTGCACTCGCCCCGACTTGCGATGAAGGTGGAACGACCGAGCACGAACGTCGCCTCGGCGGGGCGTTCGAACTCCGGTTCCTTCTCGCGGCCTGCCCAGTTTCGAACCGTCATCAGCAACCGGTCGTCGCCGGAGCGAAACTCCACCGACAGACCGCCGCCCACGGGGGCATCCTTCATCTCGACTGTGTGGAGCACGAACTCCCCCTCCACGCCGCCGTGGGCGGTGAGCACCGCACCTGGGTTCTCGCCGAGCACGAAGACGTCTGCTGTCGTCTTGGTCATGACGTGAGCGGTGGTGGCAGGTGCGGCGGCGGTGGTCGGTGACGATGGCTCGAGGCCCGGTGCCGCCACTGGCGCCGGCTGCGGAGGGGCGAGGATCAATGCCCCCAGACCAACAACGCCGACGATGAGGCCGATGAAGGCGACGCCGAGGATCACCAGGCCGCGCCGCCCCGGATCGAGCAGAGCACGGCCGGGCATGCTGGCGATGCTACAGCCGGTCGAGGTTCAGGGAGGGTGCAGCCTCAGGCAATGGCTGTGCTGAGGGCCTCATGTGGCCGGTTCCGCACCCGACGACCGGACCATTTCGACTATCCGTTGGACCACCTGGGTGACGTCCATGTCGCTGGTGTCGATTTCGACTGCACTGGCGGCGGGCCGCAGGGGTGAGATCTCCCGGGTCGAGTCGAATCGATCACGCCGCGCCAACTCGGCCGCCACCAGGGCCTCCTCTGCGCCTTGGGGCTCTTCCGCTGAACGTCGGCGCGCTCGCACGTCGGGCCGGGCGGTGAGGAACACCTTGACCGGTGCGTTGGGGAAGACGACGGTGCCGATGTCTCTCCCCTCGACCACCGCCGAACCGCCGTGGTCGGCCACCCAGGAACGCTGCCGATCCACCATGATCCGCCGCACCTCGGGGTTGGCCGACACCGTGCTAACAACTGCCGTGACCCACTCGCCCCTTATCTCATCACTTACATCGTCTCCGTCGAGCACCGTCCTGCCGCTCTCGAACCGGATGTCGGCAGAGGCGAGCGCCGCCGCCAGACCAGGTCCGTCCCCCGGGTCGATCCCACGCTCCAGCGCCAGCAAGGTCGCAGCCCGGTAGAACGCACCGGTGTCGAGGTGCGGCAGGCCGAGCCGACGACCCGTCTCGCGACTCACCGTCGACTTCCCCGAGCCGCCCGGTCCGTCGATGGCGACGATCAATCGGTCCACCGTGCCACCTCGGCGAAGAAGCCCGGCCACGTCTTGGTCACACAACCCGGGTCGTCGATCACGACCCCGGGGACCCTGAGCCCGGCGATGGTGAACGCCATGGCCATCCGGTGGTCGTCGTAGGTGCGAACCAACGCACCGCGGAGCGGTGCCGGTACCACCGTCAGCATGTCTGGCCCGGCCGACGCTCCGGCGCCGATCCGTCGCAGCTCGGTCTCGAGCGCCGCCAGCCGGTCGGTCTCCTTGATCCTGAGCGTGCTCGCTCCCCTGATCGTGCTCGGCCGGTCGGCGAAAGCGGCGACCACGGCAAGCGCCAGCACCGCGTCCGGCATCTGGGTCATATCGACATCCACCCCGCGCAAATCCCCTGGCCCCGGGCCGCTGACCTCGATCCGATCACCGCTGCGGCTGACCTCACACCCCATGGCCTCGAGCACATCGAGCAGACCGAGATCTGCCTGGGTCGAGCCCGACGGGATGCCGTCCACCCGCACGACTCCTCCCGTGACGGCGGCGGCGGCAAACGGGTAGGCGGCCGCCGAGGCGTCTGCCTCGACCGCGTATGCGATGCCGCGGTATCCCCCTGGCTCGACCCGCACGCTCGCCTCTCCAGCCCAACGAGCCTCGGCGCCAAAGCTGGTCATCACCTCAAGAGTTGTGCCGACATACGGCCTGGAGACGATCACATCATCGACGAAGCCGAGGGTCAGCCCTGTCCGCGAGTACGGGGCGACCATGAGGACCGCCGAGGCGAACTGCGACGATCGTCGGGCGTCGATGGTCACCTGGCCCCCGTCGATTCCTCCGCCATCGACCCGGACCGGCGGGAAGCCCTCGTTGAGTGGGGTCTCGATCTCCCCGCCCATCGCCCTCAACGCTGTCACCAGATCGCCTATGGGTCGCTCCCTCATCCGAGGCGTGCCATCGATGGTCGAGGGCCCGGCGGCGAGGGTCGCCGCAGCGGTGACGAAGCGCGCCGTTGTGCCCGAGGCACCGGCATCGAGCGTGACCGCAGGCTCGGCCATCGCTCCGTCCACCCCTTCCACCCGCCACGGATCCTCCTCGTCGGATATCTCCACCCCCAGAGCCTGGAGACAGCGGCGCATGGCGTCGGTGTCGTCGCTGCGCAGCGCTCCCGCCAGCTGGGAGGCTCCGGCGGCCAGTGCCGCCACGAGCAGCGCCCTGTTGGTGATGCTCTTCGAACCAGGCGGGCGGACCGTGGCGTCGAGAGCACCGCGGAGAGGTTCGATCTCCAGTCGCGCCGGAAAAGAGGAGGTCAAGGTGCCCGTCGGTGTAGCAGACCCGGGCGGTGGGCCGTCTCGTAGAGCTGCCGGATCTCCCCGGGACTCAGCGGCCGCCACTCGCCACGGCGAAGCCCGGGGTCGGAGATGGGCCCGACGGCAGTGCGGAAAAGAGATAGCACCCGGTGCCCGACTGCGTCGAGCATGCGGCGGACCTCGCGCTTGCGACCCTCCCCCATTTTCAGCTCGAGATGAGAGCGCCCGCCGCTCGAGCCGAGAAGGCGGACCGAGATCGCCGCCGCCGGCCCGTCGTCGAGTTCGACGCCTTGCTCCAGCCGGTGGAGAGTTGCGGCGTCGGGGCGGCCAGCCACCATGACGTTGTAAGTCTTGGTGATCCCGTAACGAGGATGGGTCACCAGGTTGGCCAGCTCACCGTCGTTGGTGAGTAGCAACAGGCCTTCGGAGTCGGCGTCGAGCCTCCCCACCGGGAACACCTTGGGCTCTGGGGGAACGATGCCGACCACGGTTGGTCGGCCCTGGGGATCGACGCTTGTGCTGACGACACCGGCCGGCTTGTTCAGCAAGTAGGTGACCAGCCCTGGCCGGACCGGCAGGGGCACCCCATCGACCACGACCGCCGCCGTCTCCGGGTCGGCACGATCACCCAGCCGGGCGGTGCGGCCGCCTACCTGGACCCTCCCCTCTCTGATCCACTCCTCGGCGGCCCTGCGCGAGGCGATGCCCGAGGCGGCGATGACCTTCTGCAGCCGGGGCGCCTCGGGTGCATTCTGGAACCGGGACGGCTCCGGGCCTCCGGGCACGCTCATACCTCGGAGCGGAAGGTCTCCTCGAGCCGATCGACCACGTCGGCCGGGGGAACATGGTCCGCCAGGGGAGGAAGCTCGTCGAGTGAGCGCATGCCGAGCTTCTCGAGAAAGGTGGGAGTGGTCCGGTATACCGCTGGGTTCCCTGGTAGAGGCAGGCGTCCCGCTTCCTCGATGAGCCCGTGACGTTCCAAGGTCCGCACCGCCGACTCGGAGTCCACCCCCCGGACATGGGTGATCTGGGCGCGCGTCACCGGCTGCCGGTAGGCGACCACCGCCAGGACCTCGAGCGCGGCCGGCGACAATCGGGCGGCCGAAGCACGCGAGAAACGCTCGAGGTGAGGAGCTGCTCCGGGCCTGGTGTAGATCCGCCAGCCCCGACCCACCTGGCGCAGCTCGATGCCGTGGTCGTCGAGCCTGCGATCGAGCAATTCCAGGTCCTCCTCCACCCTGTGCCGGGGGATCTCGAGCACCTCGGCCAGCTCCTCCACCGTCAGCGGCTCTTCGGCGACGAACAAGATCGCCTCTACCTGGGCCGCGGTATCGAGGGTCTCCTCACCGACCGGCCTGTTCACGATTCCGCCCCCACCGAGCGCAGCCGGATCTCGGTCAACCAGTCGGGCTGCTCGATCGCGACGATGCCCCAACGCGCCAACTCGAGCATGGCGAGGAAATAGGCGATCACCTCCACAGGCCGGGTGCAATGGGCAACGAGATCGTCGAAACCGGACTCGGCGATCGGTGCCAGCCGGGCCCGGAGGTCGTCGATGGCATCGGCCACCGAGGGGAGCCCGAGGTCGAGGTGATCGATCGAGAGCTCCTCGTCCGCCGTCGCCAAGACCGAGCTCGCAATGACTGCGAGCCCGGGGGCGTTGACCGGGACCGTGACGTCCAATGCCGATGGAGGGGGAAGGTCGCCGGGCGCAGGGATCCGCGGGTGCCAGCGTGACCCCTCCTCGAGCCTGCTTCCCAACACCGCGGCGACGTCCTTGAAAGTGACGCATGCCAGCAGTCGAGAGAGCAATCGATCGCGTTCTTCGAGCAATGCCAGCTCATCGTCGAGGTCCACGTCATCGGGACCCGGCAGGAGCCGTCTTGCCTTGAGCTCGATGAGTGTCGCCGCCACGAGGACGAACTCGCTGGTCACCTCGAGGTCGAGCCGGTTCATCTGTTCGAGATGGAAGAGGTATTCGGCGACCAGTTCCGAGAGCCGCACCGCGGTGACGTCGATCTGGTGGCGGTTGCAGAGTTGGAGCAGCAGGTCGAGCGGGCCCTCGAAAACCGCTGTCCGCACCGTGTACGTCATTCTGAGTAGGTCATGCTGGGCAGCTCATCGGAGGTCGCATGGTGCCCGGGTGGATCACAGAGGTCAACGATCGAGGTCTACTCGGCGAACCTGCCGCCGGTGGCATGATCGGCCGCCACCAGTAGCGCCCAGTCATCCGGCTGGATCGTCCCGGGGCGGTCGCCGTGGTGGTGGAGGGCGAACTCGATGACCAGTCGGTCGGATCCAGCCTCCTCCAACTCGGCGCCGCCTATTGCCGGATGGTCGAGGTAACGGGCGATCCGGCCGGAGCCTCTCAACCCGACCTGGCGGAGGAGAGAAGCGAGGACCCGACCGAAAATGCCGAGCTGCGCATGGCGCTTACCCACGTCGTGCAACAGCGCAGCCCGGGCGAGATCGACCCGGTCCCGGGCTTGTCCTTCAACGACCCGAGCAGCCCGGTATGCGTGACGTTGATCGGCAGGAGGCTGCTCCCAGAAGAGCACCGCCTCGGAGCCGCCCAGCAGCCCTTCAACGAAGACCGTCTCGTCCTCATCGAGTGGGTCCGCCGACGCCACGTCGAAGAAACGTCTGACGAGATGGCCCCACGGGTCGCGGTGCTTGTCGATCCTCGACCCCGGGACGAGCTCAGCCGTGGCGCGCCTTGCACTCCAGGCAGAGCACCGAGGACGGCCTGGCCTCGAGCCGGGCGGCGGTGATCTCACCGCCACACCGGTCACACACTCCGTAGGTGCCTTCCTCGATCTTCTGAAGCGCCCTATCGATCCCCTCGACCTGGTTCTTGAGCGACTCGACCACACCAAGCAGCTCGGTCCGCTCGGCGGTGGCGGCACCGGCATCGGCGAACCCATCGCCGAACTCGAGGTCGGAGCGAAGGTCGCCTGTCTCGGTGGCGCCCAGTTCGCTGAGCTGGTGCACCAGACGGGAGCGTTCCTCGTCGAGGGTGTGACGAGCGGTATCGAGATCGTATGAGGACGTGGTCATCTGGCTCTGGGGTGAGAGGAGACGTACACCTCGTGCAGGTGCCCAGCGGACACCTTGGTGTAAACCTGCGTTGTGCTGATGTTAGCGTGGCCGAGCAGCTCCTGGACGGTCCTCAGATCGGCCCCCGCCTCGACCATGTGTGTCGCCATCGAGTGCCGAAGCACGTGTGGAGAGACCTTTGCAGGGTCGAGCCCGGCTCGAGCCGCGGCGTGCCGAACCACTGCGAATACCCCTTGGCGAGTCAACCGGCCGCCGCGGAAGTTGAGGAAGAGCGCGCCGGGGTCTTGCCCGGGTCGGCGCAGGCTCAATCGGTCCGGCAAGTAGGTGTTGATAGCGTCCACCGCAGCCGCTCCCAGTGGCACCAGGCGCTGCTTTGAGCCCTTCCCGGTGACCAGGGCATTCCGCTCCTCCAATTCGAGATCGGCGAGGTCGAGCCCGACTGCTTCCGCTACCCGGGCGCCGGTGGCATAGAGGAACTCGAGCAGCGCCCGGTCGCGTCTGCCCAGAGCTGTCGCCGCTTCGGGTGCTTCAACCAGCCGGATGGTCTCGTCGACCGTCAGCGCCTTGGGGAGCGCAGTCCGCCGAGCCGGTCGATCGAGCAGCACCGTCGGGTCGTCCGACGCCATGCCCTCAGTCACAAGGAAGCGGTGCAGCCCGCGCACCGCCGCCGTCTTTCTTGCCACGGTCGATGGAGCAAGACGGGCGGTGGAGAGCCGGTTGACAAACGAGTCCACCAATTCGGGGTTGGGTGCCGCCCCGTCGAGATGATCCAGGTAGCCCGCCAGGTCACGCCGGTAGGCGGCGACGGTGTTACCCGACAGGCCCCTTTCGGCGGAAAGGTGCCCCAGGTATTCGGTGACCGCAGCTGTCAGATCGTGGCTGCGCCCTCCGCCGGCGCTCACACCGGGGCGACGCCCGCCAGCGCCTCCTCCGGCGCCACCCAGCTCATGCCCAGGCTCTCGGCCACCGCCCGATTGGCGAAGGAGCCGTTGGCGACATTGAGCCCGGGGACGAGCTCGGGATGGCGTCGGAATGCCTCGCGCACGCCGAGGTCGGCCAGCGCCAAGACGTAGGGGATGGTGGCGTTGGTCAGGGCGTAGGTGGAGGTGTTGGGCACGGCTCCGGGGATGTTGCCCACCGCATAGTGGACGACGTCGTGCACCGAGTAGACCGGGTCCTCATGGGTGGTCTCGCGGCTGGTCGCGAAGCAACCGCCCTGGTCGATGGCGATGTCGACCAGGACCGCACCCCTCTTCATGCTCGCCACCATCGGTTCGGTGACGAGCCGGGGCGCCGACGCACCCGGAACCAGCACCGATCCGATCACCAAGTCGGCGTCCTCCACTTGTTGCTCCAGGGTGAGTTGGTTGGAGGCGAGGGTCACGATCCGGCCCCGGTAGAGGGAGTCGATGGCCCGCAGCCGCGACAGGTCACGGTCGAGCGCCACCACCTCGGCTTGCATCCCCACCGCGATCACCGCGGCGTTGGTCCCGGCGATCCCGGCACCGATCACGACCACCTTGCCCGGCGCCACACCGGGCACCCCGCCGAGGAGGATCCCGCGCCCTCCTTGAGCCCGTTCCAGGAAGTAGGCGCCCGCCTGGGTCGCCATCCGACCGGCGATCTCTGACATGGGGGCGAGCAGCGGGAGCGACCGATCGGCGAGTTGGACTGTCTCGTAGGCGATCCCCACCACACCGCTCTCCGCCAGCCCCTTCGCCAGCGTCGGGTAGGCGGCGAGGTGCAGATAGGTGAAAACGATCTGACCCGGGCGGAAGCGCTCGACCTCGACCGGCTGCGGTTCCTTGACCTTGAGTATCAGGTCGGCTCCGTCGAAGACATCCTCGGCGCTGGGGACTATCTCGGCTCCCTGGGTGGCGTACTCGGCATCGTGGATGGTTGATCCCTCCCCTGCCTGGGACTCGACCAGAACCCGGTGCCCGCGGCTGACCAACTCGCGCACCCCGGTCGGGGTGATGGCCACTCTCCCCTCAGACGCCTTTATCTCGGTCGGAACGCCGACAATCACCTTCGACCCCTGATCATCAACAAGCCGATCTGCGTCTTGGCATCCACGATCTCACCTTCCCCAATCATCTCGATTGCCCGGACGAGCGGTAGCCGGACGATCTCGCTGATCTCCTCCTCGGCGCCGACCGGGCTGGCCTCGACAGGCACCGGATCCTCGGCGAGAAACAGGGCGATTCGCTCATCGGTGAACCCGGGCGCGGTGAAGAACTCGCACAGTGGCTCCAGCGTTCCCGGCTGCAAACCCACCTCCTCGACGCACTCCCGTCGCGCTGCCTCCTCGGGGTCCTCGCCTCGAATATCGAGTTTTCCGGCGGGGATCTCCAACAAAAAGCTACGCACTGCGCTGCGATGCTGGCGGATGAGGACGACATCACCACCCAGGAGTGGCACTACGGCGACCGCACCCGGGTGCCGAATCACGTCTCGCGCCACCGATCGCCCGTCCGGCGCCAGAAGATGGTGCCTGCTCAGCTCGAGGAAAACCCCGCTCGCCATGACCCGCTCCCCGAGCAACTTGAATCGTGGGTCATCGACGGGCACTCAGCCCAACTCGACCAATGGTGCCTCGACCGGCCGATCCCCACTGGTGGCACGCCGCCTCTCCAGGGCGGCGGCGATGAAACCGGCGAACAGCGGATGAGCGTGGTCGGGCCGCGACTTGAACTCGGGGTGGAACTGGCTGGCGATGAAGAAGGGATGCCCGGGGAGCTCGATGATCTCCACCAGCGAATCGTCGGGCGCCACGCCGGATAGGCGCATCCCGGCCTGTTCGAGGTCGGCGCGGTAGCGGTTGTTCACCTCGAACCGATGGCGGTGCCGCTCGTAGATCAGCTCCTTGCCGTAGAGCCTGCGGGCGAGGGATCCCTCCTCGAGCGTGGCCGGGTAGAGACCGAGCCGCATCGTCCCCCCCATCTCGTCCACCGACTGCTGGCTCTCCATGAGATCGATCACCGGGTGGGCCGTGGTCGGGTCGAACTCGGAGCTGTTGGCATCTGGAAGGTGGAGCAGGGACCGGGCGAACTCGATGACGGCGCATTGGAGCCCGAGGCACAAACCGAGAAATGGGATGCCCTGCTCCCGAGCGAACCTCACCGCCTGGACCTTGCCCTCGATCCCCCGCACCCCAAACCCGCCGGGGACGAGGATCCCGTCGAGGTCATCGAGATTGGTCATGGCCAACAGCCCGACGGTGTCGTCGGAGGGCACCCAACGCAGATCGAGTCTCACGTCGTTGGCAGTGGCTCCGTGGCGCAGCGCCTCGACGACGGATAGGTAGGCGTCGGGAAGGTCAACGTACTTGCCCACCACCCCGACGGTGACGACGTCACCGGCAACGGCGGAGCGATGGACCATGCGCTCCCAGTCGTCCAGGTCCGGCTCGGGCGTCGACAACTCCAGCGTCTCACATACCACCCGGTCGAGACCGCCGCGGTTGAGCACCAGAGGGACCTCGTAGATGTCCCCGACGTCGGTGGCGTTGATGACGGCGCCCGGGTCGACGTCGCAGAAGAGGCTGATCTTGCGGCGGACCCCCTCGTCGATCGGTCGATCCGAACGGACGACGATCACATCGGGCTGAATCCCACGGCTGCGCAGTTCGGCGACCGAGTGCTGGGTCGGCTTGGTCTTGAGCTCTTCGGACGAGCCGATGAACGGAACCAATGTGACATGGATGTAGACGGTGTTCGTCTTGCCCAGGTCCTTGTGCAGTTGTCGGATCGCCTCGAGGAAGGGGAGGCTCTCGATGTCTCCTACCGTCCCCCCCACCTCGGTGATGACCACGTCCACCTCCGGGTCGCCCAGCCGGCGTATCCGGTTCTTGATCTCGTTGGTCACGTGCGGGATCACCTGCACGGTGTCGCCCAGGTAGTCGCCACGCCGCTCCTTCTGGATCACCGCCTGGTACACCGAACCCGTGGTCACGTTCGACGTGCGACGGAGGTTCTCCCCGGTGAACCGCTCGTAGTGCCCCAAGTCGAGGTCGGTCTCACCACCGTCATCGGTGACGAATACCTCCCCGTGCTGGAAAGGGTTCATGGTCCCGGGGTCGACGTTGATGTACGGGTCGAGCTTTTGGTTGACCACCCGCAGGCCACGGGCCTTGAGCAGCCTGCCGAGCGAGGCGGCGGTTATCCCCTTGCCAAGGCTGGAGACCACACCGCCGGTGACAAAGACGTGCTTGCTCATCGTTCCTCCTCAGGCCGGTAGGTGCGCCAAGGAGGGGGAAAATCCCGGGAGCGCAGCGGGCGGCGGCTCATCACGGGAGGCCAGCGTAGCACCGGCGGGCCACCCCTCCCAGGACCGGCCCGGACGGGGGTGAGTGCCGGTTACCGTGGCGGCATGGCGGGAGCTTCACCGCAGCGACGCCGGGTGCGTCCCGACCTGTGGGCGGGGTGGAAGCCAAACGGGGTCGGTGAGGTCAAACCCAACCACTACCGCGAGATCTTCCGGACCGTGTGGGAGAACCGCGACTCGCTCCCCCGCGCCTGGGCGATCCTGACCAAGGGGGTGTGCGACGGTTGTGCCCTAGGCACCGCCGGTCTCCACGACTGGACGATCGACGGGGTCCACCTGTGCACCATAAGGCTCAACCTCCTCCGGCTCAACACGATGGGGGCGCTCGACCCACATGTGCTCGGTGACGTCTCGGCGCTCCGCGCCAAGTCGGGCAAGGAACTGCGCGCTCTGGGACGGCTGGCTCATCCCATGGTCCGCCGACGTGGTGAGGCCGGGTTCCGTCGGGCCACCTGGGGAGAGGCCCTCGATCTCGTCGCCGACCGGATCCGACGGTCCGACCCGGCAAGGTTCGCCCTCTACCTCACGTCTAGGGGTCTGACCAACGAGACCTACTACGTGGCGCAGAAGCTCGTCCGCTTCCTCGGCTCGCCAAACATCGACAACGCGGCGAGGGTCTGCCACGCCCCCTCCACCATGGCGCTGAAAGGGGCGATCGGGTTTGGGGCAACTACCGTCTCGTACACCGACCTGTTCGCAGCCGACCTCGTCGTCCTGTTTGGCAGTCACGTCGCCAACGCCCAACCGGTGATGATGAAATACCTGTTTCTGGCGCGCAAACAGGGCTTGCGGGTAGTCGTTGTGAATCCCTTCCGCGAGCCGGCATTGGAGCGTTATTGGGTTCCCTCCAACCCCGAGAGCGCCATCTTCGGCACCCGCATCACCGACGAGTTCTTCCCGATCCACACCGGAGGGGACATCGGGTTTGTGCTCGGCGTCATCAAGGCCATGATGGCGGAGGGGACCGTCGATCCCCACTTCATCGCCGCACACACCGAGGGCTGGCCCGAGCTTCGAGCCGAGGTGGAGGCCGCCGAGTGGAGTGACCTCGAGCTCGCCTCGGGTTCGACTAGGGACGATATGGAACGCTTCGCTCGGATGTACGGCGAGGCGCGCTCCACAATCCTCATCTGGTCGATGGGCGTGACCCAGCACGTCTTCGGATCGGACAACGTGCGCGCCATAGCGAACCTCGCATTGGCGCGGGGCAACGTCGGGCGACCAGGTGCCGGGCTGATGCCGATCCGGGGCCACTCCGGTGTCCAGGGCGGCGCCGAGATGGGCGCCTACGCGACGTCGCTCCCCGGCGGTATCGCCCTCGACGGCGAGTCCGCGGCGCGGTTGTCAGCCGAGTATGGGTTCACCGTCCCGGCACACCGTGGGCTGAGCGCCTCCGAGATGGTGGAGGCTGCCCACCGGGGCGAGCTAGACGTCCTCTATTCCTGCGGTGGGAACTTCCTCGAGGTCCTCCCCGATCCCCACCAGGTACGAGCGGCCTTGGAGCGTGTCCCGTTGCGGGTTTACCAGGATGTCGTCGTCACCACCCAGATGCTCATCGATCCTGGTGAGGATGTGGTGCTGCTTCCCGCTGCCACCCGCTACGAGCAGCGGGACGGCGGCACCGAGACGACAACCGAGCGACGCGTCGTGTTCGGCCCTCAGGTGGTGACGCCCGTGGGTGCGGCGCGCACCGAATGGGAGATCTTCCTCGATCTCGCCCGACGGGTCGACCCCAACCGCTCCCACATGATCGAGTTCTCCTCAGGTGAGGACATCCGCGCCGAGATCGCACGGGTGGTGCCCGCTTACCAAGGCGTCGAGTCCTTCTCGGAGCTGGGCGACAACCTGCAATGGGGTGGGGAGCGACTTGGCGAGGGAGGGCGATTCCCCACGCCCGACGGCAAGGCGCACTTCGCCGTCGTGAGGCCACCGCCTCCACCGGAACCGGGACGATTCCGGCTCTCCACGAGGCGGGGTAAGCAGTTCAACACCATGGTGTTCTCCGATCGGGACCCGCTGACCGGGATGGGTCGTCATGACGTGCTGATGGCCGCCACCGATCTGGAGGCTTTGGGGTTGGCCGACGGCGCCTCGGTGACCGTTCGCTCCGCACACGGGGAGTTGGCTGCGGTCGCCAGGAGCGGGCGCATCAGGCCGGGCAACCTCCAGGCCTTCTGGCCAGAGGCCAACGTTCTGCTCGCTCCCGGGGTGCGCGATCCCGAGGCTCTGATCCCCGAGTACAACGCGGTGGTCGAGGTGATCCCGGGCTGAACGCAGCTCAGGCGATCGGCTCGGCCGAGAAGACAGGCGGGCGGGAAGGGTGCGGGGCCCGGCAAGTGAGCACCGACTCTCCGGCGGCACTCTCATAGGCGACCCTGACCGTGATGTTCTCCCCGCCAGGGCCATGCGCCGATACCTCGGCCTCGCCCGGCGCCAAGCGCTTCAAACCGACGACCTCCACGTCATCGATTCCCGTCCATCCAAAGCGGGTCCGCATGAAGTGATCGGCGGCCTGAGCGATGCGGTGCATCGAGCTCCGACCCCGGTAGCGGTCCAGCTCCAAGCGACCGAGCTCGAACGAATCGATGACACGGGTGGCTTCCTCCGGCTCGACCCGACCGAAGTAGGCCCCGTGAGGCAGGACGAGAAGGTTGCCGGCGAACCGATCGCCTCCTATGTGCGATGTCTCCCACACCCTCTCCGGGAGCAGGGCGGACGCTGCCCGGTACAGCGGCCTCCCCCGATCGGCGCAACAGATGTCGTGCCGTCCGTGGGTGCACACCAGGTACACGGGTCGGAGTTCCCGGGGGCCCAAGGCTTCTCCGGCGGCGAGCGCGGCCAGATCGACATCCAGCACGTCCTCAGGCCGGTTGAGCGTCTGGCGGATCAACACAGGTTCCGGGCCGGCGCTGTGGGCGAGGAGAATCACCCGCTCGCCCGTGGCATAGCGGCCGCGCCGGATCAACAAAGCCCGCACTCCGTGGACCGCGGCACGCCGCTCGAGCTCGATGGCCACATCGATGGGAAGCCGGCTCTCCAGCATTGCCTCGGGACCCCATGGCCCGGGCTGTTCGATGGCGAGCCAAGCGGCGACTGTTGACGCGGTGGCGAACAGCGGCTCTTCCCGGTCCCGCGCCTCGGTCGAGCAGCGGAACCGGTCGGCGGTCAACCGACCACCTCGAGCAACCCCTCCTTGATCAGCCTCCGCACCAGGACCATCCGGCTCTCTGCATCCAGGCGCAGCTCGCCGACCCTGATCCGTCCGCGCTCGAGCATCTGGGCCATCACCGGCGCCATGAATGCCGGCATCCTCAGCTCTCGGTCTCCGAGCAACACCGCCAGGTCATCCCCCTCTGGCTGCAAGAGGCAGAGCGCACCGGTCCTCACCTCCACCCACGATTGGTCGGTGAACTGGTCGAGATCGAGCAGCCGGCGCATCTGGCCGGAGAGCAATGGTTGGCGGGTGGTGAAGAACCTCCGCTGCAGCCGACCACCGACCGCATCCCTGTCGACCTTGCTCACCAGCAGCTCGCCGATCCGATCGAGACGCTGGTCGACCGTCGCCCTCAACGCCTGCTGATCGTCGGCGAACCGAACTGGCAGGGGCTCGTCCAACTCTCCGTCCGTCTCGAGCAGCCAAAGCGCCGCCTCTAGCACCTCCTTCGTCCCGATCGAGAGGACCCCGATGGTGAGATGCACCGACGCCGAAGTCTGGGTGGCAGCGGCGTGCGGGAAGTTCCTCGGGATGTACAGGCTGTCGCCCGGTCCTAGGTCGATTTCGACCACCGCAGCCCGGGTCGGCGGCAGGTCATTCCTATCGTGGACCACCCAGCGCTTGCTCCCGTGGCTCTGCAGCACGAAAACGTCGTGGTCGTCCTGGTGTAGGTCGAAGCCCTGCGACCCGGGCGGAGTCACATAGGCGTTGACTTGGACCGGGTGGCCGAGGGCCACTTCCAAGCTGCGGGCGAAGCCGGCCACCGGGGACCAGTAGCGGTGCATGCCCTGGAGCACGATGGTCGCCCCGGCCTCGAAACGGGCGAACACCGCGGCAGCGTCGGCCACCCCGGTCGCCGCTTGGGACCCGGTTCTCGTCGTCTTCGTATAACCGCTCGGGGAGAGGATCTTCCCCTGTTGAACCAGCCTGAAGGCGGGCACCCTGAGGCCGGCAGAGGAGATGAGGCGGTCGACATCGTCGAGCGAGAGCAGGTCGCTGAAGCCATCGGGAGAACGGTGCAGCAGCGGACGCTTTCCCCACACCTCAGCGCCGAAGGAGGCAGGGTCGCCGACGCAGCGCTCCAGGCCGGTATCGGACGTCATCGGGTCCTCATCGGCCTTGCGACGTAGTGCTCCTAGCGCTCGCCGTCGGTCCCGTCCACGCCGTCGCTGTCGGTCCCGTCCACGCCGTCGCTGTCGGTCCCGTCCACACCGTCGGCGTCGGTTCCGTCAACACCGTCGGCATCCGTGCCATCAACACCGTCAACACCGTCGGCATCGGTGCCATCTACGCCGTCGGCATCGGTGCCATCTACGCCGTCGGCACCGTCGGCATCGTCCTTCTGGGACGAGGAAGCCCCGCCTATCACGGTCCGGATGTCCTCATCGCGCAGCGACGGATGCTCATTGCTCATTCGCCCTCCTCGTCGGGTCTCGTCGATGAGGCTAACGCTGCGCTACGAGATCGGGGCGCTGGTCCAATTCGACCAGCCGGCAAAGCGCATTCACCGCACGATCGACATCGTTGATCGTGTTGTAGAGAGCGAAGCTGAGCCGGCAGGTGGCCTGAGGGGCGAGGCCCAACCAACGGTGGGCCAGCGAGGCACAGTGACACCCGGCGCGGGCTTCGACACCCTGCAAGTCGAGACCGTCGGCCAGGTCGTACGGGCTCCACCCCTCCACGTTGAAGGCGACGAGCGGGGATCGGTCCTGGCCTGCCGGTGGGCCATATAGCGTGATCCCGCCGACCTCGGACAAGTGCTCCATTGCGTGGGAAGTGAGCATCTTGGTGTGGTCCCGAACCGCACTCATCACCTCGCTCACGAGAGAGCGAGGCACGGACCTCTCGGTGCGGAAGTAGGGCTCGGCATCCGGTCCGCTCACCATATCGACCAGAAGGCGGAGCGCCTGGCCCGACACGATCACCTCGAGGACTGCAGGGGTGCCCGCCGCCGATCGCCAAGGGAGGTCGGCGTACTCGATGTGGTCATCCCAGACCCCGCCGTCGGCGATCATGTCGCCGCCATAGAGGAACGGGCGCGTGCCGGCGATGAGGTCCTCCTTCCCATAGAGGACACCGACTCCGAACGGCGCCAGGATCTTGTGGAAGGAGAAGGACAACCAGTCCACGTCGAGAGCCGCCACGTCAACCGGATTGCTCGGCACCAATTGAGCCCCATCCACCAGTAGCAGCGACCGGAGACGGCTATCGGGCTGCTCATATCCGCTGCCATCAGCGATCGCCCGGACATCGGCGAGCGGCGGTTTGGTGCCGAGGAAGTTCGATGCGCCGGTGCAGCAAATCAGCTTGGTTCTGTTGTCGACGAGGTGCGCCATGTGGTCGAGGTCGAGCTCTCCGGTTGCGCGGTCGAAGTCGACCAGTCGATACTCGACGTGTCGCCCCATCGGTTCGAGGATCTCTTTCGTCATCCCATACCAAGGGACGTAGTTGGAGTTGTGCTCCATCCTGGTGGTGACCACGTTGTCCCCGTCGCGGAACTCGGTCAGCATCGAGTACATCACCGCGTTGTGCGCCTCGGTGGTGTTGCGGTAGATGGCGATGTTGCGCCTGCTCGGCGCGTTGATCCACTGGGCGATGGTGTCGTATGCGCTCTCGAAGAGGTCGGTCATCAACCGCGCCGCTGTTGATCTGCCGCGGTGGACGCTTTCGTAGCCGGGCACGAGCTCGGCCAGCAGTTCGACGAGCTCGCGAGGTGACTGGGTGGTGGCGGCGTTGTTGGTCACGATCCGGCCCCGCCCGACAAAGTCGAAATGGCCCCTGATCCGCTCGACTTCAAACCGTGGTTTGCTCTCGGCGGCCGCGGTCTCGCCCGGATCAGTGCCGACATCCGGGCCCGATATGCCCATCTCTTCCCCGCTCAGTTGACTCGGCTGGTTCGCCCAGCCCACGCCTTGTCCCGCAGGACGTACTTCTGGATCTTTCCGGTCGAGGTCTTTGGAAGCGCGGTGAGGAACTCGACTCGATCCGGCGCCTTGAACTTGGCGATCCGCTGGCGGACGTGTCCGATCAACTCGTCTTCGGTCACCTCGGTGCCCGACTTGAGCACGACGAAGGCCTTGGGACGCTCCCCCCAGTAATCGTCGGGCACCGAAACAACGGCGACCTCGAGGACGGCGGGGTGGGTCACCAGGGCCTGCTCCACCTCGATGGTCGAAATGTTCTCCCCGCCCGAGATGATGATGTCCTTAGCCCGATCGCGCAGCTCGATATAGCCGTCGGGGTGCCAGACGCCGAGGTCACCGGAGTGGAACCACCCCCCGCGGAAGGCTTGCTCGGTCGCATCGGAGTCGTCGAAATAGCCCTTCATGACGTTGTTCCCCCGCATCACCACCTCACCGATGGTCGACCCGTCGCGGGGCACGTCGCCCATCTCCTCATCCACCACCCTTATCGGGTCCGCCGAGACCATCGCCACGCCCTGGCGGGCCAGCAACCGGGCGCGCTCCGTCGGCTCGAGCACCTCCCAACCCGGCTGCTCCTGACAGACGGTGTACGGGCCGTAGGTCTCGGTGAGTCCGTAGACGTGAACCATCTCGGCGCCCAGAGCGCTCATCTGGGCGATCAGCGTGGGGCTGGGCGGGGCGCCTGCGGTGGTGACCACCAGTGGCGATGTCAGCGGGCGTGCCCCGGGTGCATTGGCGAGCGAGATCAGGACCGTAGGGGCGGCGTTGAGATGGGTTACCCCCTCCTCCCCTAGCAGCCGCCACACCGCGGAGGGATCGACGGAGCGCAGACAGACATGCGTCCCGCCGATGGCGGTCACCCCCCACGTGGTGCACCAGCCGTTGCAGTGGAACATGGGGAGGGTCCATAGGTACACCGAGTCGACCGAGTGGCGCGAGTGGATCACCTCGGCCAAGGCATTGAGATGAGCCCCCCTGTGGGTGTACATGACACCCTTGGGCCTTCCCGTGGTTCCGCTCGTGTAGTTGATCGAGATGGTCCGGTCCTCGTGGTCGACCGCCCAGTCGACGGGTTGGTCGTCGCCGCGGGCCATGAGGTCCGCGAGATCGGTCGCCGGCACGGACGAGCCACGGCCGGTGTCGTCGACCGCGACGATCTCTTCCACCCCGCCTAGGTCCTCGAGGATCGGCTCGAGCAACGGGGTGAGCTCGGTGTCGACAACGAGGAGCCTGGCGCCGGAATGCTCGAGGATGTACCGGATCTCCTCGGATGAAAGCCGAGTGTTGATCGCCACCAGCACCGCCCCGGCCAGAGGCACGCCGAAATGGGCCACCAGGAGCTCGGGGATGTTGGGGCAGAGATAGGCAACCCGGTCTCCCGGCTCCACCCCCGACGCCTGCAGCGCATGGGCCAGCCGGGTGGCCGCCTCTGCCATCGCGCGGTAGCTGAGGCGCCCGCCGCCGTGGATGATGGCGGTCTTGTCGGGGAAGACCTCGCTGCTCCGACCCAGGAAAGAGAGCGGTGTCAGCGGGGTGAGATGGACGGGCTCGGCCACTGGTCTCCTCTCCGGATTGCGGTCGGAGGGTAGAGCAGGGCAGCGCCCGGCGTACCCTCGATCCGCCGTGGACCGATCGATGTGGACCTGCCCGAGGTGCGGACGGAGCTTCGCCAGCCGCAACCAGACACACGCCTGTGCAACGGTCACCGTGGAGGAGCACCTCAGGGGGAAGACCGACCCGGCGACCCTGATCTACCGCACCTTCGAGGAGGCGATGCTGCTCCAGGGCGAATCGCGGGTCCATGCCACCAAGACCCGAATCGCCTTCATCAACCGGATGACGTTCGCCAGCGCCACGTTGGGATCGGGACACGTCGATGCGACGCTCATCCTCCCGGAGTGGGTCGACCATCTGCGGTTCGACCGGATCGACCTCTACGGAGCGGTCACCTATGCGCAGCGGATCCGGCTCGCCTCAGCGGAGGCAGTAGACGCCGAGCTCGGCGGTTGGCTGCG
>DATADW010000201.1:0-5123 GCA_036258335.1 Acidimicrobiia bacterium | reverse complement strand
AGAAGCTCCTTCTCCGATTGGTCGGCGACCCGGACGGCGAGCACGTCGGGGCGGGGGACACGTGGTTTCTTCGGCTCGACCCGCTCCAGCCATACCCAAGCGAACCCCTTGCGTTTCTCCCCGCTGCGGACGTGGAAGGCGAACCGCTCGTCGTCTTCCTCGGTCTCGGGTAGCGCCAAGGCGATGCGGCGGACGTCGCCCTGCTGTGCCATGGCAACGAAAGTTACCGAGCGCGCTCGGCGGTCAGCTCAAAGGATGAAGGTGCGGCGATAGCGCCACGGGTCGAGCAGGCAGAGATCGGCTCTGTCAGCCGCCACCAGGGTGTCGATCTGGTCGAATGTGGTTATCGCCCCCCTGGCCATTACGGGTACCCGTGCCTCGTGCTTTATGCGGTCAGCATGGCCGGCGAGATAGAGGCGGCGGTAGTCCGGGGCGGCATCGGGGAGGGCACCGCCACCGGCTACCTCGATGAGGTCGGTGCCGGCTTGGCGGAGTCCCACCGCCGCGGTCACCGACTCATCCAGTGAAATACCGGACTGGTGCCAGTCGGTGACCGTGAGCCGCACCGCCATGGGCCGATCGTCGCGCCACCCTGCGCGTACCGCCTCCACCACATCGAGGGGAAACCGCAGCCTGTTCGACATGTCGCCCCCATAGCGGTCGGTCCTGATATTGGAGAGAGGGGAGAGGAACCCACCGAGGAGGTAACCCCCGCCGAGGTCGACCGAGACGAGATCGAAACCGCTCTTGGCGGCATGGGCTGCCGCCTCGGCGAACGCCTGTCGGATCCGGGTCATCCCCTCCTCGTCGATCTCGGCCGGAACCCGACCCCGTCTGGTGAAGGCGAGCGGGGATGCGGCGACCAATGGCCACGCCTCGTCGCCCAGGGATATATCCGAGCCACGAGCGCGCGGCCGGGTTGCGGCACGCCGTCCTGCATGTGACAGGACGATTCCCGCCAACGACCCGGCGCGGTGGACGGCGTCGACCGCCGCTCGCCATGCTTCGACGGAAACTTCGTCGAGCACTGGCGAGTCTGGGGAGATCCTCCCCTCGGCGCTCACCGCCACCTCGTGCGTCAGGCACAAACCCGCACCGGCGCCGGCCAATGCTTCCAGGTCGGCTGGGGCATGACCGGGAGCGGCCAATGCAACGCGATTTGGGATCCTCACCGACCTCGAGGTGAACGGAGAGAGATGGGGAGGGGCCGCCACGATTGTGCCCGCGTGGCCCTCGGCCAAAGACCTCGATGCGGCGACGGTGAGTGCCGGGTCTCGCTGCACCATGGCGCTGTGGGCGACCCTCCCCGACCTGGTCAGCAGGTTGTAGGTGAACCGCACCGGGTCGAGGTGGAGGTAGCGGGCAACCTCCTCGAAGTACCGACTGCTCTCCAGCGCTGCCTGTTGGAACCGATCGACCGCAGGCATCCGCTCTGCCTCGTAGTCGGCAAAGGCCGCCGCCAGGTCGTCAGGGTGCTCGCCAAGCGCACGGCAGAGCGAGGCGGCGTCCTCCATCGCCAGTTTGGTCCCCGACCCGATGGAGAAATGGGCGGTGTGGGCGGCGTCGCCGACGAGGGCCACCCGGCCGTGGTGCCAGGTGCGGCATCGGAGTGTGGCGAACTGGAGCCACTCGGAGCGGTTGGAGAGGAGGCGGTGGCCGTCGAGGACGTCGGCGAAGACCTTCTCGCAGAACGAGAGGCTCTCCTCCTCGTCCATCCGGTCGAGTCCGTTGCCTCGCCAGACCTCCTCGGTGCACTCCACGATGAACGTCGAGTTGGCGTGGTCGAACGGGTAGGCATGCACTTGCATGAGCCCCGCCGGCGTGTCCTCGAACACGAAGGTGAATGCGTCGAGCGGCAGGGTGGTCCCGTACCACACGTACCTGGTTGAGTGGGGTCTCAGCTCGGGGCGGAAGGCGTCCCGGTGCAGCGTCCTGATCCGGCTGCGGACGCCGTCGGCAGCCACCACCAGATCGGCCCCTGGGAACGGATCCGTTGGCTCGACCTCGTCCTCGAAGCGAAGCTCCACCGAGCGTCTCGTGCATACTTCCTGGAGCACCTCGAGCAGGCTCCGGCGTGAGATAGCGGAGAACCCGTGACCCGTGGAGTGGACCACCCGGCCGCTGACCCGGACTTCGATGGCGCTCCATCGCACCGCCCGATCGTCGATGACACGGTGGACCTCGGGGTCGATCCGAGCCAGCTCGCCGAGCGTCCCCTCGGAGAACACCACTCCCCATCCATAGGTTGCGCCCCGCGGGTTGCGCTCGGACACGCTGACCTGGTGCCCGCCGTCTGTCGATAGCGCAGCGAAGAAGAGCCCAGCGGGACCTCCTCCTGCCACGCCGATCTTCACTGACCCACCACCTCGGACAACCTCTCGAGTTGATCGAGGTCGGACACTGTGGGCAACAGCACCAGGTGATGGCACCCCGCGTCGCGGTATCCACGTACCAGGTCGAGCACGGCGTTGGGGGTGGTGAGGTTGGCGGCGGCGATCCGCTCGGCGAAGCCCCCGGTGAAGGCGTAGTAATCGCGGAGGTAAGCGGCTCCTCTCTCGACATCACCGAGCGCGAAGTAGGCCTGACCCCAAAGCTGGGGGGAGCCGGGGCGGCCGGCTTCGATCCAGGCGGAACGGGCCCGCTCGGCGGCGGCGGCGAATGCCCGGGGAGGGCCGCCGCCGTGAACGAAACCATCACTGGAGCGCGCCATCCGCTGCATCGCCGGTCCACCCGAACCGCCGACCAGCACATCCGGACCTCCGGGTTGATTGGGGGTAGGGCCGGCGGTGCCGTCCTCCCAGATCTGCCGGATCTCGGCGAGTTGGTCGCTGAGGATCTCCCCCCGCCTGCGCGGGTCGATGCCGCACACGTCGTAATCATCGTGACGGGCGCCGATCGAGAGCCCAAGCGTGAGCCTGCCCTCGCTTAGCAGGTCGAGCGTCGCTGCCTGCTGTGCCAGCAGCGCCGGAGACCGGAGCGGTCCGATCACCACCATGGTGACCAATCGCACGTTGTCGGTGACGGCTGCCGCGGCTGACAACGCCGCTATCGGCTCGAGGCTGGGGTAGGCGACGCGGTCAACCACCCCAAGGCTGGAGAACGGCCCGGCATCGGCGCGCCGTGCCCACTCGATGACGAGGTTGCCGTCGGTACCTGGTGTCGTGGTCGGCAGGCCCACACCGATCCGCACGCCCAGCAGGCTACCTTGGCCAAGGTGACCGATCTGGTGACCAGCGCCGAGGAGCACGGACGGGGGTTGCGGGCCGTGGCCGACTCGGGCGTGCCGGGCCGTGTCAATCGCCCCTTGGTGAAGGCGCTCGGGGAACTCGGGCTGTTGCGATCCGTCTTCCCCGAGGATGGCCCGGTTAGCTCCAGCACGCTGTGCGCTCTGCGCCAGGGCTTGGCGCGCAGCTGCACAGAGGCCGAAACGGCGCTTGCCCTACAGGGTCTGGGCACCTATCCGGTGGTCCAGTCGGGTACCGCCGAGCAGATCGCCCGCTGGGTCCCACCAGTTGCCGATGGTGACGCGGTGGCGGCTTTCGCACTCACCGAGCCCGGTGCCGGCTCCGATGTTGCTGCCCTCGAGCTGGCCGCTGAGCCCGATGGCGAGCGATACCGGCTCAGCGGAGAGAAGACGTACATCTCCAACGCCCCCGAAGCCGACTTCTACACGGTCTTCGCACGCACCGGGACCGGCCGGGCGGGCATATCGGCCTTCATCGTGGCCGGCGGCGCGCCTGGGCTGGGAGGGGCGTCGATCGCCATGCTCGCCCCGCATGCGATCGGTCGGATGTGGTTCGACGGCGTACCCGCTGAGCCGCTGGGACCTTCTGGTGATGGATTCGCCGTCGCATTGCGCACCCTCGACCTCTTCCGCCCCAGCGTTGGGGCGTTCGCCGTCGGGATGGCGGAGGCGGCGCTGGCGATGGCGGTGGAGCACGCCAAGGAGCGTCATGCATTCGGCCGGCCTATCGCCGAGTTCCAGGCAGTCTCACATCGCATCGCCGAGATGGCGACGAGGACCGAGGCGGCCCGCCTGCTGGTGTACGCCGCGGCAGACGCCTACGACAAGCGCGATGATGCCGGGCTGACTGCCAAGGCGGCCATGGCGAAGCTGGCCGCCACCGAGACCGCTCAGTATGTCGTCGACGGCGCCGTCCAGATCCTTGGCGCCCGCGCCCTCGAGGAGACCCATCCCCTCAGTCACCTCTACCGCGAGGTGCGCGCGCCCCGTATCTACGAGGGAACCTCGGAGATTCAGCGGAACGTGATCGCCAAGTGGGTTTTGGGTGACGAAGACGGAAGACGGAAGACGGAAGCAACAGCCGAACCGCACGAACAGGTTTGAGACAAGCCCGACGCGGCCGTTGAACTCTGTCTGCCGTCCGCCGTCCGCCGTCCGCCGTCTACAGGCTCGTCACGCATTCTTCGGCGTCGGCGGGGTGGGGGGTGAGGGTGACGGTGCGCCAGTCCTGGTGGAGGGCCTCGAGCAGACCGGTCACCATTCCCCTGTCCAATGAGCAGACCACCTCGGGATGGGCGATTGCGGTGGTGCCGAAGGGGCAAAAGCTGGTGAGCAGCCGATGGGCATCGGGCTCTGCATCGATCTCGAACCCGGCCATGGTCATTGCCTGGGCAACCGCTCGAACTGCTTGCTCGTAGCCGGGCTCTTCGGGTAGCCCGATCTGCGCGGCGAGGTCACGGCCGTAGTCCCGGCCCACGTCCTCTGCCACGGCGGCGAGGTCGGCGGGTGCCAATCGGTCGACCAGACGCAATAAGAGCTCGGCCAGCAGGTCGAACCGACGGGTCGGGAGGTTGACGTCTATCTCCTTCTCCGTCGCCTCGTACCACTTGGCGGGCCGTCCGGCGCCGGGGCCTCCCCTCCCCTCGGGCCGCCGCCGGGTCACGCGGAGGTAGCCGTCGCCGGCGAGGCGGTCGAGGTGGTGGCGAGCCACATTGGGGTGGATATCGAAGATCGAGGCGATGTCCGACGTGGTCAGCGGCTCCGAGGACGCCCGGACCGTGAGGTAGATGCCGCGCCGGGTGGGGTCGCCGAGGCTGGAGGTGAGATCGCCGATGCTCCGGTCGAGTTGGGTTACGTCCATGTCGATGTCCCGGAAGCT
>DATADW010000200.1:0-6847 GCA_036258335.1 Acidimicrobiia bacterium | reverse complement strand
AGGCTATTGGCCATCGGAGTGACGATCAGCAACGCCAACGTCAACGCCACCACCCCGGCGAGCGCCGTGCGTTGTTGGCGCGGGTTGTCATCGACGAACGGAGCGACGCTGCGATTCGTGATGAGGTTCTCGAGTGTGTTTACCGCGCGGTAGTCGAATGCGGCGGTGTCGTTGTTGACCATGGCTTGTTGCCAAGCCGATTGCGCCTGCTCGAGATTCGTCGCGAGCCGTCGGTATTCGAGCACCGCCGCGCTGAGACCAGGGAGGTCAGACTGAATTCGATAGCGCTCGGCCCACAACTCACTGATGTCGGTGTCAGTGTCGGTATCCGTGGCGGTGTCGGTGTTCGTGAGCGTCTCTGCGGCAGCGATCTGTTGGTCGAGTTGCGCCACCTGGTTGAGAGCGTTTCGGTACTCGAATTCGGGATCGACCATGGACTCGTCGCGCAAGAACTCATCCATAGCTTGTTCCGCATCTTCGAGTCGCTTGGTGGCTCGGTTGAGCAGGAATCGGCTGCGCTCAAAGTCGCCCTTGGCAGCGTCGTCAAGCAGGCGGTGGGAGACCAGATCCACCGTCTGCTCGGCGATAACCGGGTCGGCGTGCACGAAAGAAAGGTCGACCAAAGAGGTGATTCCGCGCCGCTCCGCCTCGATGCCCGCCAGGTAGGTCTCTCGATCCAACTCCGGCACCTTGTCGAGTACGAACTCCACCATCGAGTCCGCCTCGATCTCCTCGCCCACGTCCGCAATGAAGAGGTTCACGGCGCTCGCCGAATCCTGGACGGTGCTTGGCGGCTTGATCTCCACCGTCGCTCGATGACGTTCCGCCGGCACCGGCAACGTCCGATAAGTGAAGAAGGCTGTCGAGGAGGCGATGGCGAGCGAGAGCACGACGGCAAGGGCCATGAGCAGGCCGCTGATGACTCTCCGTCTCATGGATTCGCTGCGACAGGTCGTCGGACAATCGAAGCTCGGCGCGCCAACGCAGCCTCGAAGACCGCCAAATGTCGTCGGGCCACTTCGTCAAACGATAGAACGCGATCCGCCACCAAGCCGGGTTTCAACGGACCCTCATCAAGGGCCGCCCGAGTGCTCCGCAGCAGATCCTCGTCGTTGTCAACGAGGTGGACACCGGCACCAGCGAGCGCCCGGTTTCCCGGAATGTCCGATGCGACAACCGGAGTGCCGCATGCCAGAGCTTCGAGTACGGCATTTGGGTATCCCTCGCTCATCGAAGGCATCAACAGAACATCACTGGCGCGTAGGGCGTCAGCCAATACGTGACGCTCGGCGACGTGGCCGAGGAACCGCACCGGCTGGTGCTGAGCCTGGATCTCCAAACGGCGTCGTTCCGGGCCGTCACCCACGATCACCAGTTCCGCGTCATGACTCTCGCGGAGGCGCGGGAGGAGCGAAACGGCGCGGTCGAAGCGTTTGCTCTGAATCAGACGGCCAACGGCCACCAGCCGCCATGGGCCGCCCTCGCGTCGAGAAGGACGAGAGGCGGAGTGGAAGACTTCACCGTCGAGTCCATTGGGAATCACCGCCAGCCGCGGATCGTCGGCACTGATCCCACTCGTCCGACGAAGGAAGTCGACGACAGCCGACGAGTTCCCGATGAAGGCATCTGTCACTCCCCGCAGGAGGCGATTCACCACCTGAAGGAGCGTCCGGTGGTCGTCGGAGGCACGTTCGGAAACGACCATGGCGGGGCGACTAGGGCCGGCGGTGGTGAGGCGGGCGAACGCGCTGGCCCCGGGTAGCGAGGAGTGGACGACATCGTGGCGTGAGGCCAGGCGGCGCAGAGCGGCGGCTCGGCGTATGTCGCCGATGCCGTTGCCGTTCAGTTCGATGACCGGCACCCCGGCAGCTCGCACTGTCGAAGTCAGGTCCGATCCGGCATGGAGTACGCAGAGGGTCGCTTCCCAATGCCGGCAGTGGGCCGCCTCGAGCATCCTGACCAACTGGTGCTCGGTTCCTCCCGGAGACATCCGGCTCATGACGTGCAGCACCTGCATCATCGCGCCAGCACCCGCCGGTAGAGATCCTCGGTCTGCTCGGCAATGGATTCCCACCTATACCGGGCGATGATCTCCCGGGAGGCGCTCCGCCAGGCCTCATGTTCATCGTCGGAGGTCCTCAGCGCTTCGCCTAGAGCATCGCTGAGACCGGCGATGTCACCTGCTGGGAAGAGGCGGCCTCCCGGACGGCTGGCAGGGAGGATCTCGAGGTGCCCGGGGATGTCGCTCAGCACCACTGGTACTCCATGGGAAATGGCCTCGAGCACCGTCAAGGGGAGGCCCTCTAGCAGAGACGGCTGGATGAATACCCGGGCATTGGCGAAGAGCGCGTTGAGTTCGTCGCCGTAGATGTACCCCGGCATCACAACCCTCGGATCCTCCTGTGCCAATTTCTTGAGCGCCAGCTCATAGTCGTCGGTGTAGCTGGTGCTGCCAACGACCGCGAGAGAGCATTGGGTGCTCACTTGAGCGAACGCACGAATGAGAAGGTCGACACCCTTCTCCGGAATGAGTCGTCCGACGAACAAGGCGTACTCGCCTGGGCGGAGTCCAAGTCGACCGAGAATCCCGTCGTCTCTTCCGGAAGAGGGCGTCACACCGTTGGAGATGTGGACCGTATGCCCGGCACGATCACGGTAGTGGTCGAGGAGGTAGGCGCCGACGACAATGACGGCGTCGGGCACCCGCTTGCTCAACCAGTCTCCTGCGCGGAGCACGCGTCTGGTGAACCGACCCCATTTGGCGCGATCCTGGTCGAGCCCATGGATGGTCTGGACGACCTTTGCTCCGGACAGCCAGCGTGGCACCGCCGACCAGAGGCCGGGGCCCACTGCGTGGTAATGCACGATGTCGAGTCCCAGGCCCAATGCCATGAGACTGGAGATTCCGCTGTGCACCGCCGCCTCGAGGTGCTTGGACCTATAGGTCGGAGCGTGGACCAACCTGACTCCCCGGTAAGAGCGCGCTCGACCGATTGTGTAGTTCCTCCTGCAGAACACCACGACCTCGTGGCCACGTTCCACGAGACGGGTCGCGAGCTCTTCCACGTGACGCTCTATGCCCCCATACGTCGCCGGCAGCCCGCGCTGGCCGATCATTGCGATCCGCATCAGGAACGGCGGAAGCCGAGTCTATGGGTTGATGATCTCGCAGTTGCGGAAGACTGTTCCCGGGTCCTGGTCGTTGCAGATGTCGACGCCTGCTCCACCGTTCAGCACGTCGGTTCCCGCCCCGCCATAGAGGTTGTCGTTGCCGTCGCCGCCCGTCAGATCATCGTCCCCTTGGGCGCCTCGGAGGATATCGTGCCCCGGCCCTCCAGTTATGTTGTCGGAGCCTTTCCCACCCTGCAAGACGTCGTTGCCGCCGGTGCCTTCCAATGTGTCATTGCCGGCGCCGCCTTCGAGGTCGTCGCTACCGGGACCACCGTGGATGCGGTCGTTACCATTGCTGTGAACGACCTTGTCGTTGCCGTCGCCGCCACAAACGACGTCGTTACCAGCAAGGGGCTCGACAGTGTCGTTGCCAGCTGCAGCATTGATCACGTCGGCGCCAGTGGTTCCGACAAGCGTGTCGGCTCCGTCGGTGCCAATGGGTGGAGTGACCGGAAAGCCGAGACAGGTCGTAGGTTGCGCAGCCGCCGGCAGGGCAAGTGCTACCAGCAGGGTGCCCACCAAGGCGACCATCCAACGAGTGCGAGCGAGAGTCGACATAAAACCCCCAGGCTTTATCGGGAATCCGGCACCTGTGAGCCGGTCGGTCCTCGCAACAAACTTGCCTGTTGCAGGGGCCAAGTCAAGTATTTATTTCGTCCGTAGCGCTTGATGTGCTCGCCGGCAAACGGTCGGCGAAGGTCTCTCTGGTGGCCTGAAGGGCGCGCTCGGTGGCCGCGATCATTCGAGTGGAGGGCGTCGCGATCGAGTCCGCCATGCCGACATCGGTGCTTGCAGCCAAAACTCCCACCAGTGAGGCTACTGTCGATTTCCCCGAATCCTACCGAGTCGATGAGGAAGCGGAAACACCCTCTGTCCGTTCCGGTGGCCGAGCTCTCGGGTCTCCGACGTGTGGCGGCGGTCGCGGCGCGCAATGTCTATTGGGGTCGCTCGCATGGCTGGGCCAACCTGCTCGAGGAGCATGATCTCAATCTTCGGGTCCGCATACCTCGAGAATTGCGGAAGTTCCTCTGGCGCCGCCGGTCACCGTCGCCGCCGGGCACTGCAAGGCCAGTCTTCGTTGTCGGCGTCCAGCGATCGGGAACCAACATGCTCACGCATGGTCTGGCGATGTCGGCCGAAGTTGAGGTGTACAACGAGGGGAACCGAAAGGCATTTGCGAACTACCGGTTGCGTGAGCGCGATCATATCGCGGCACTAGTCAGCCGAAGCCGTCACCGGTATGTGCTCTTCAAGCCCCTCGTGGATAGTCACCGGACACGCGAATTGCTGGACCTGGGCACTGAAACGCCACCGCGAGCAATCTGGATCTATCGCGACGTTCGAGGAAGAGTCCGCTCGGAGCTCTCCAAGTTCGGGGACTCGAACCTTCGGATCATCCGCCAGAGGACCCGGGACCCTGGACTGCGACACTGGCAGCTCAATGACGACGCGGGCCTCAGCGAGGCGAGCAGCGCACTACTCGACAGCCTCGACACCCGAGAACTGACTCCGGCCGATGGCGCAGCCCTCTTCTGGCTGATACGCAATCGGCTCCTGTTCGAACTCGGCCTCCACGAGCGCGAGGACGTTCACGTCGTTTCGTACGATCGGTTGGTGGCGGCGCCCGAAGAGACCATGCGTCGGGTGTGTGGATTCCTGGCCCTGCCCTATTCGTCGGATCTCGTCAGGTTCATCGAGACGAGGCCTCAAGGCCCACTTCCGAGCACCGACATACATCCGCAGATTCTCGCCCTGTGCGACGATCTCAGTCGTCGGCTCGATTCGCTGGTGACGTGACCGGCGGCTTCTGCCTTCGCTTCAGGAAACCTCGGACCTCTGTTGGAGCAACCCACATCGACCCCACGGCAAGCGCAAACATCCCCACCAGGGCGGAGGCTATCCCGGCTACGACGAGGGTGATCGGTGATTCCGTCAAGCCGCGAGACAGCGGTATGACGACGACCAGCATGGCGCCCAATGTGACCAACAAGACAACAGCGAACCTCAGACCCCCCCTGCTCACGTCCGCAAACGGGGGACCAACATCATGGCGCACAACCACCACCGCATGCCAGACGTTCACGGCTTGAGCTATACCGTATGCAATGGGAACGATCAAGATCTCCAGTCGAGGCTGCCAGAAGAAATACATCGCAAATAGAAGTGCGACATTGGCGACCGCTCCAAAGATTGTATTCCAGAGGTAGACGCCGGTATCGAGCCCGGCAAAGGAAACACCAAGCAACATTCTCTGCAATGCAGCGAACGGAAAGCTCAACGCATAGGTTGCAACGGCTATACCCAGGAGCCAGGCCTGATCGGCGCTGAGGTCTCCCATGGCGAACATCCCGGCCACAAAGGGCGTGCCCGCCACAACCACCAAGACTGTGAGAGATGCCGAGATTCCGAGCATCAACCGTAAGCCACGTCGCAGCAACCCTCGAATCCCTGTGACATCGCCGCTCGCATGGAGAAGGCTCATCGGGACAAGGAACGCGGTCGTGATGGGGCGGAAGAAGAGCGTTCCGCCAACGGCACTGGCCAACCGATTGGCGTAGGTCAGGATCGTGATCGAGCCAGGGGCCAGGAAGGAGGCCACCATCTGCTCTATGAGTCTCGTCCCCAACTGGATCGCCGAGGCGCCGAGTGGGCGCATCGCCATCGCCCCGATGGCCCTCGTCTCCCGACTCATGATCGATCCGCGAACGAAGGAGAACCCCGAAGTACGTGCCATCAGCCAGGCGCCCACGAGTTGTACCAAGGCGCCCGCCACATATGCCCAGGCTGCCACGCGCACAGTCACATTCGGCAGGGACACGAGGAGGACCGTGACAATCGTGATTCCGGAGAGGCTGTGCAGAGCCGAGGCCATACCGTGTGTGCGACGAGCATGCCGATAAGCGCGCAGCACTTCGGACGACGCAATCATGGGGACCATAAGGAAGGCGATTCGCGCCAGTTCCGCCGCTAGCTGTTGCGTGGCCACCGACAAACCGGGAGCGAGCAACGGCATTAGGACCGGTGCAGCCAGGATGCCCCCTATCGAGAGACCCGTCGAGAGCAGGAACGTCCCGGCGAACACCCCTGTCGTCTGGGCGTTGGTGGCCCGCGTGCCCTGCCCATCGAGCCAGCGCGTCATCACCGGGACCAGCACTTGGATCGCTGTTGGAGGGAAGAAGACGGCGACTCCCAACGGAATGCGGAGGGCAACGAAAAGTGCGTCCGTCTCGGAGTCGGCCCCCAGGAAGAATGCCAGGGAGAGTTCGAGGAGGAGCCCGACCCCGAGTGCTACGAACGATCCGAGCCCGGCGGCTGCGCTCTCCCGCCCCAAACGGGAACCAGCGGCCGCCGGTTGATCCTTCACGCTCCGGTCCATGGATATCCGTACCTCACCATCTGGAAGCCTGCGATGGCGACAACCGCGGCCCGGCGGCGCCCGGCCAGACCCACTCGCCACCGGTCGTCGGGTCGGACGGTGAGCATCCCCGACGTCATCCGATCTGGGTTCCCGGAAACGGAGTGGACCGGGCGCAGCCGAACCTTGTCACCCACCACCTCTAATGGACGGCCGGCATGCTCGGGCAGCAGCAGGTCGCGGATCACTCGCAGTGATGGCTCGAAGTTGGCGGTGAGCGTCTCGTAGCGGACCCGCAACACCGGCACAGAGCCGCCTCTC
>DATADW010000199.1:0-5269 GCA_036258335.1 Acidimicrobiia bacterium | reverse complement strand
GGAGAAGGTGTGAGCTCTCGATGTTGAAGATTGGCGCGGCGTCGCTAGGCGCCCAGGTACGGCGGGTGCTCTGTTTGGGAGCGCACAGCGACGACATCGAAATCGGATGCGGCGGAACAGTGCTGCAACTGTTGGACGCCTGTCCGGATCTCGAGGTCGACTGGGTGGTCCTCACCGCGCCCGGGGAGCGGGCCGACGAGGCTTCGGCGAGCGCCGAGCGGTTCCTCACCGGCGCCGGTGAAACCCGGGTGCGCATCGAGAGCTTTCGGGAGCGGTATTTCCCCCATCAAGCAGAGCTCAAGGAGTGGTTCGACGCTCTAGGCCGGGAGATCGACCCCGACCTGGTGTTGTGCCCGTGGCGCGGCGACGCCCACCAGGACCATCGCACCGTCTCCGAACTGGTGGGCAACACCTTCCGGAACCAGCTCGTGCTCGAGTACGAGATACCCAAATTCGATGGTGACCTCGGCCGGCCCTCTGTGTACGTCCATCTCGAGGAACGGCATGCCGAGGAGAAGCTGGCGGGGATCATTGAGGGATTTCCCAGCCAGAAGCGCCGCGAGTGGTTCACCGATGAGACCTTCAGGGCCTTGCTCCGGCTTCGTGGCATCGAGAGCCGCGCCCCGTCTGGGTTGGCAGAGGCCTTCCACTGCTCGAAGTTGGTGCTGCTGTGACTCTCGCAGCCACCGATCGGGCCGCCGAAGTGGTCACCGCCGACCTTGCGGTGATGGGTGACGACCTGGGGGCCGTTTTCTCGGCGATGTCCGGGCAGCGGCTCCTCATCACCGGAGGCGCCGGGTTCCTCGGCTACTACATGGTCCAAGCGCCGCTCGCCTGGAATGCGGCCAACCCCGACAGGGCTCCCATATCGGTCACGGTGTTCGACAACTACTTCCGAGGTGTTCCCGGTTGGCTGGGCGAGCTCGAGGGCCGCGACGGCCTGGACCTGCGCAACCACGACATGCGCCTGCCCCTCCCCGAGGACATGGGTGATTTCGAGTGGGTCGTTCATGCCGCCGGCGTGGCGTCCCCCACCTACTACCGGGCTCATCCCATCGAGACCATGGACGCCAACATCAATGGGCTGCGCAACTTGCTTGACCATGCCGTAGCGCAGACCGCGGCTGGTACCCCGGTGAGGGGGTTCCTGTTCTTCTCCTCGTCCGAGATCTATGGCGATCCGGAGGCCGAGGCGATTCCCACCCCCGAGACCTATCGGGGCAATGTGTCGTGCACGGGGCCCCGCGCCTGCTACGACGAGTCGAAGCGCTACGGCGAGACGCTGTGCGTCAACTTCGCCCAGCAGCACGGGCTCCCGGTGACTATGGCCCGTCCGTTCAACAACTACGGACCGGGGATGAAGATCACCGATGGTCGCGTCATCGCCGACTTGGCGCGCAACATGATCGCCGGGCATGACCTGGTCCTGTACTCGGACGGGTCGCCGACCAGGACCTTCTGCTACGTGGCCGACGCTGTGACCGGCTACTTCCTGGTGCTGGGCAAGGGCGGGGCCGGCGAGCCCTACAACGTCGGCATCGACGGTCCGGAGACGTCCATGGCCGACCTGGCCGAGAACGTCACCAGGCTGGGCCGCGAGTTGTTCGGGTATCAGGGCGAAGTCGTCCTCGGGGAGAGCCCCGAGAAGGAGTACCTGATCGACAACCCCAACCGCCGCAGCCCCGACATCACCAAGGCGCGCACCGACCTCGGTTTCGACCCCAAGGTCGGCCTCGAGGAGGGCTTGCGACGCACCCTGCTCTGGTACGGCGCAAACCGCAGCGGGGAGGAAGCATGAACAAGACGGAAGACCGAAGCCGGAAGACGGCAGACGGCAGCAAGACGCACGTTCCGGAGCAGCGCCTCTCTTTCCGTCCCCCCATAGAGGGGAAGGGACCCGCTGCGGAGCAGCGGGTAGTGAGGCTGGATGACTCCCGACGACTCACGAACCAGGGGCAGACGCGATGAAGGTAGCGGTGATAGGAACCGGGTACGTCGGGCTGGTGAGTGCCGCCGGACTGGCGGCCATGGGGCACGAGGTGACGTGCGTTGACATCGACCCCGAGAGGGTGGCCATGGTCGAGCGCGGCGAAGCCCCGATCCACGAGCCGGGGCTGGACGATCTTCTCACCGCCAAGAGGATCGATGCCACCACCGATCTGGCCGCCGCGGTTCGGGAAGCCGACCTCACCCTGATTTGCGTCGGCACACCGTCGCGGCCCGACGGGAGCATCGACCTCTCGTTCGTAGAGCGCGCCGCTGGCCAGATCGGGGAAGCGCTAGTGGGGCAGACCCGCTTCCACGCCGTGGTGGTGAAGAGCACTGTCGTGCCCGGGAGCACTGACACCGTCGTCTTGCCGGCCGTGGAGAAGGCATCGGGGAGGTCAGTCGGGGTGGACATCGGCGTCGGGGTCAACCCTGAGTTCCTCACCGAGGGTCAGGCCGTGGACGACTTCTTGCGCCCCGACCGCATCGTCATCGGTGGCGACCCCGGAACCGTCGAGGTGCTTCGTCGTCTTTACGAGCCGTTTGAAGGGGTTCCCGTCATCGCCACCTCGACCCGCAACGCCGAGATGATCAAATACGCCTCGAATGCCCTGCTCGCCACCGCCATCTCCTTTGCCAACGAGATCGCCGACCTGGGGTCGGCGATTGGGGAGATTGACATCGCCGAGGTGATGGCAGGAGTGCACGCCTCGCGCTACCTGACCACCACGCTCCCCGACGGCGGGAGGGTCCGTGCCGGGCTGGCTCCCTACCTGGAGGCCGGCTGCGGCTACGGCGGAAGCTGCCTTCCCAAGGACGTTGCCGCGCTCACGTCACGCGGGCGGTCGGCGGGTCTTACCATGCCCCTGCTCACTGCAGTCGCCACGGTCAACAAGCAACGAGCCGATCGGCTTCTCGACCTGGTTACCAAGGGTCTTGACGGGTTGGCGGGGAGGAAGGTCACCGTGCTCGGTCTCGCCTTCAAACCGGACACCGACGACATCAGGGAGTCGCCGGCGTTCCCCGTCGTGCGACGCCTGCTCGATGCCGGAGCCGAGGTGACCGTCCACGACCCCATCGTCGGTCCAGGCGCCCTCGCCGACTTCCCCACCGTGCAGCACACGCACGAATTGGAGACTGCGGTCAAAGGGGCGGATGCGATCGTGATCGTGACCCGGTGGAGCGAGTATCTCGACGTTCCGAACCTGGTTGGCGAGCAGGCGCCGCTCGTGGTGGACGGGAGACGGATGCTCGATCCCGGCTCGGTGTCGCGTTATCGGGGGATCGGGCGATGAGGTTCACGACGACCGAGGTCGATGGTGTGGTGCTCGTCGAGGTGGATCGGATCAGCGACGACAGGGGGTTCTTCGCCCGCAGTTGGGACGAGACCGGGTTCGCCGCCGAAGGGCTCAAGGCTTCGTGGGTGCAGGCAAACGTCGGGTTCAGCATCAAGGCAGGAACTCTCCGTGGTATGCATTTTCAGCGGGCTCCGCACGCCGAGGTGAAGCTGGTGCGGTGCACGTTGGGAGCGGTGTGGGACGTGGCTCTCGACCTGCGCGCTCATTCGCCGACATACCTGCAGTCGGTCGGAGCGGAGCTCACTGCCGAGAACCGTTCTGCACTGTGGATCCCCGAGGGTTGCGCCCACGGGTACCAGACGCTGGTGGACGAGAGCGAGATCACCTATTTCACCTCGACCCCATTCGTCAAGGAGGCCGCCACCGGAGCAGGCACCGATGACCCGGCCTTCGGGATCACGTGGCCGCTACCGGTGTCGGTCATCAGTTATCAGGACCGGAGCTGGCCGCGGTGGGGGCCAGTTCCCGAGGAGGCATGATGCAGATCGTCGATCGGGCTCTGGAGCGGCGTCAACAGGAAGGGCGTCCGATCAAGGTGGGGATGGTCGGGGCCGGTTATATGGGCCGAGGGATGGCACGAGCCATGGAAACCATGACCGGTATCGAGGTCGTGGCGATCGCCAACCGAACGGTGGCGAACGCCGATCAGGCCTTTTCCGACTCAGGGATCGAGTCCGCCTCGCTGGTATCCGACCAGGAGGCGATGGACCGGACCATCGCCGCCGGGGGGAGAGCCATAACCAGCGACCCAATGCTCGTTGTGCGAGCTGGCGGGATCGAGGCGATCATCGAGTGCACCGGTGAGGTCGAGGGAGCTGCCCGGGTCGTGGTCGAGGCGATCGATCAGGGCAAGCACGTGCTTTTGGTCAACGCCGAGCTCGACGCCACCGTGGGACCGATCCTCAAGGTGAGGGCCGACCGGGCCGGCGTCGTCATCACCAACTCCGACGGCGACGAGCCGGGGGTGGCGATGAACCTGTTCCGATTCGTGGACGCCATCGGGTACCGGCCGGTGCTCGCAGGGAACGTCAAGGGATTTCTCGACCACCATCGCACGCCCGACACGCAGCGCGGTTTTGCCGACGCCCACGGGCAGCGCCCGATCATGGTCACCTCGTTCGCCGACGGGACCAAGCTGTCGCTCGAGGCGGCCGTCCTGGCCAACGCCACCGGGTTCAAGGTCAAGCAACGGGGGATGGAAGGGCCCAAGCTCGACCATGTGCGCGACCTCCTGCCCCTGCTCGAGCCAAAGGAATTGCTCGACCAGGGGATCGTTGAGTTCGTTCTCGGCGCAGAGCCCGGATCCGGCGCCTTCGTGATCGGGTACAACGACGACCCGATCCTCTCTCCCTACATGTCCTATTTCAAGATGGGCGACGGACCGCTCTACCTCTTCTACCGACCCTTCCATCTCACCCATCTCGAGGCTCCGCTCTCGGTGGCCAGGGCGGTGCTCTTCGATGACGCCACCATCGCCCCCGCCGGCGCTCCCACCTGCGAGGTGGTGACGGTGGCCAAGCGGGATCTCGAACCGGGGGACGAATTGGACGGGATCGGCGGGTTCACCGTCTACGGGATGATCGACAACCTCGAGGTCGCCCAATCTGAGAGGGCCCTCGCCATGGGTCTCACCGCCGGCGCCCGCGTCACCCGTCCAGTCGCCGCCGACACCATGCTCACGATCGACGATGTCGACTTACCACCCGATCGCCTGGTCGACCAACTCCGCCGCGAACAGAGCGAGCACTTCGGGCATTAGGAAGTCGGAAGCTGCCTCCCCCGGTGAGGGGGAGGCAGCCAGCGAAGCGAGCGGAGGGGGTGACTGAGCTCTGGCATCCTACGCGCGAGGACCGAGCCGATCCTCGAAGCGACCGGGTTGGTGAAGCGGTTTCCCGGGGCGAACGGGTCCTCGGTGCTCGCTGTTG
>DATADW010000198.1:0-2445 GCA_036258335.1 Acidimicrobiia bacterium | reverse complement strand
AACCGAGTCGGTGGCGATCATCGGGCGCAACGGCATGGGGAAGACGACCCTGTGCAAGACGATCATGGGACTGGTCAGGCCGACCCGCGGGTCGGTGGTTTTCGACGGCCAGGATCTGACCGCTCTCCCACCCGAGAAAACATCGCGAGCGGGGATCGCCTACGTGCCCCAGGGTCGGCGGCTCTTTCCTTCCCTCACCGTCGATGAGCATCTACGGATGCTGGCCAATGGGACCAAGGGCAAACGGTGGACGGCGGATGCCGTGTACGAGCTGTTTCCCCGCCTCGCCCAGCGCCGCCAAAACCGTGGAGGTGACCTGTCCGGGGGAGAGCAACAGATGTTGGCAGTGGGCCGGGCGCTGATGCTGAACGGCAAGCTGATCCTGATGGACGAGCCATCCGAGGGACTTGCCCCGACAATTGTAGAGAAGCTGATTGCCGCGGTTCACACCCTCGTCGCCGAGGGTGTGGCGGTCCTCGCCGTCGAACAGAACATCCATGCCGCAACCGCCATGGCCGATCGTCAGCTGGCGATGGTTTCGGGGCGGATCGAGGCGGAGTTCGGCGGCGAGGAGATTCGAAACGATCCCACGCTGCAACGACTGTACTTGGGCGTCGATGCCTGAGACGCGGTCTCGAGGAGAGAAAGGCCTATGACCATCACCAACGTCGCACTCCTGGGCTCGAAGTTCATGGGCCGTGCCCATTCCAACGCCTGGATGAGCGTCGGCAAGTATTTCCCTGATGCCGGGGCCGCCAACCTGCACACCGTGGCGGCCCGGAATGCAGCAGACTTGGAGAGGTTCGCAGACTCCTGGGGGTGGTCGGCATGGACCACCGATTGGCGCGAGGCCGCCACCCATCCCGAGGTCGATCTCGTGGATGTCGCCACTCCCAACGATGTCCACGCCGAACAAGCGATCGCCGCCCTGGAGGCAGGCAAACACGTCGCCTGTGAGAAGCCCCTCGCAGCCGATCTGGATGGCGCCAAGGCGATGGCGGCTGCCGCGACCAACGCCGAAGGAAAGGCGTTCGTCTGGTACATGTACCGCCGGGTGCCGGCCCTCGCACTTGCTCATCGGCTGGTGAAGGACGGCGCGCTGGGTCGGATCTATCACAGCCGAGCGGCATATCTGCAGAGTTGGGGCGGGCCCGACACTCCACTGCTGTGGCGATTTCAGGGCGACGTCGCCGGCTCGGGTGCCCACGGCGACCTCAATGCCCACATCATCGATGCCGTGCGGTTCATCACAGGCGAGGAGATCGTCACCGTCGACGGAGCGATTGAGCACACCTTCATCGAGGAACGAACCGTCCTCGAAGGTGCAGCGGGAGGCGAGATAGCCGGCGTCGGCGCTGCGACCTCGGGCTTGACTGGTAAGAGCACGGTCGATGACGCGGTTCTCTTCATCGGCCGGCTATCAGGAGGCGGGCTGGCCAGTTTCGAGGCAACCCGGTTGGCCACCGGATACCACAACGCCAACCGAATCGAGATTCACGGCGAGCGAGGTGCCCTTCGATTCGACTTTGAGCGAATGAACGAGCTCGGGTACTACGACGTGAGCGGCGATCCGTCGACCCAGGGCTGGACAACCATCGACGTCACCAGGGGAGGAGACGGGCACCCCTACGCCGATGCCTGGTGGCCGCCGAGCCATGGCCTCGGGTACGAGAACACATTTGTTAACCAGGCCGCCGACATGCTGCGTGTGATCGGCGGGGGAGAGTCGGTGGTGCCTCTGCCCGATTTCGCCGACGCACTCGAGACACAAAAAGTTCTCGCGGCCGCGTTGACCTCGGCGCGGGAGCACTCGCCAGTCGACATTGGAGACCTCTGAAGTCTCAGAGAGAGAGGAAAGACGATGGCTGCACCATTCGAACCCGTATTCATGCCTGTGGGCGTCCTGACTGCCGCGCTTCAGGAGCTCACACCCAGGGAGAAGCGAGATCCGGATCCTGACCTCGCGGTCGAGGAATGGCTCGATTTCGCATCCGAACTGGGCGTCGATTGCATCGAGCTGTCGGCTGCAGTGCATCCCGATCTGGCCGATATCCCGCCGGAGGCGATGCTCGATCCGGTAGCCAACACCCTCGACCTCCGCCGAAATTTCGACGAGAGCCGGGCGCGACGGGTGCAGGCGGCGATCGACAGCTCAGGTGTGTGGCTGGCTGACCTCGCCTATTTCGACAACCTGCTCCACGACGACCCGGCGATCCGGCGGGACAAGCATGACTTCATGCTGAAAGTGATGGATGCCGCCGTGCTGCTCCGCGTGCCGGCAGTGGCCGGCTTCGTAGGCCGGGATCAGACCAGGTCGATGGACCAGAACCTGATCGAGTTCGAGGAGAGCTTCGTTCCACTCCTGAAAGCAGCCAAGGATCGCGGCCTGACCTATCGGGTGGAGCAGTGCCCAATGCCCGGATGGACGCCCAGCGACAACTACCA
>DATADW010000197.1:0-12900 GCA_036258335.1 Acidimicrobiia bacterium | reverse complement strand
ACCGCACTCAGGTGCGAGCGCCGCGGCGTACGGTGAACACATGGACCGCCGCATCTTCGGGCTGGAGAACGAGTACGGCGTGACGTGCACGTTCCGCGGGCAACGCCGACTGTCCCCCGACGAGGTGGCGCGCTATCTCTTCCGCCGGGTCGTGTCCTGGGGCCGTAGCAGCAATGTCTTCCTGCGCAACGGGGCGCGGCTGTATCTCGATGTCGGCAGCCACCCCGAGTACGCGACGCCCGAGTGCGATGACATTCGGGAGCTGGTGATCCACGACAAGGCGGGGGAGCGGATCCTCGAGGGTTTGGTCCGGTCAGCCGAGCAGCGGCTCGAGGAGGAGGGGATCCGCGGCCAGATCTACCTCTTCAAGAACAACACCGACTCCGCCGGCAACTCCTACGGGTGCCACGAGAACTACCTTGTGAGCCGGCATTCGGACTTCCAGCGGATGGTGGACACGCTGATCCCGTTCCTGGTGAGCCGTCAGATCTTCTCTGGTGCCGGGAAGCTCCTTCAGACGGCGCGGGGGACGATGTTCTCGCTGTCGCAGCGGGCCGAGCACATCTGGGAGGGTGTGTCGTCGGCAACGACGAGAAGCCGCCCGATCATTAACACCCGCGACGAGCCGCACGCCGACGCCGAGCGCTACCGCCGGCTCCATGTCATCGCCGGCGACTCGAACATGTCCGAGTACGCCACCTACGTCAAGGTGGGGACGGTGGCGGCGCTCCTCCAGATGCTCGAGGACGGGGTCGTCTTCCGCGACCTCACCCTGGAGAACCCGATCAGAGGGATCCGGGAGATCAGCCACGACCCGACCTGCCGGCGCAAGGTGCGGCTGGCCAATGGGCGGGACCTTTCGGCGCTCGACATCCAGTGGGAGTACCTCGACCGGGCGCTCCGCTACAGCCGCTCGCCGGGGTTCCCCGCCGGTGTGCAGCGGGCGGTGGAGATGTGGGAGCACCTGCTCACCGGTTTGGAGAAGGACCCACTGAGCCTCGACCGCGAGGTGGACTGGGTGATCAAGCACCACCTCGTCGAGCGGTACCAGGCGAAGTGGGCGGTCCCGGTATCGCACCCCAAGCTGGCCATGCTCGACCTCTCCTATCACGACGTTATGCGCGACCGCGGTGTGTATCACCTCCTCGCCAAGCGCGGCCTGGTTGACCTGGTGGTGACCGACCACGCCATAGAACGGGCGGCCGACTCGCCGCCGCAGACGACCAGAGCACGGCTGCGCGGCGAGTTCATCAAGGCAGCCAAGGCCCAGAAGCGCGACTTCACCGTCGACTGGGTCCACCTCAAGCTCAACGACCAGGCACAGCGAACCGTGCTCTGCAAAGACCCCTTCAAGGCGGTGGACGAGCGGGTGGAGAAGCTCATCAGGAGCTTGTGAGCGGAGCTCATCGGCTCGTGGTAGGTGGTTGGTTCTAGGTTGTAGGTACCTACGCCATGAACAAAGTCGTCGAGCGGCTGCTCAACCTGCTGGCCTTTCTGCTCACGGTGGGCCGGCCGGTCACGATGGACGAGATCCGTCGCACCGTGGCCGGCTACGACCGCGACGCCGACGAGGCATTCCGCCGCATGTTCGAGCGCGACAAGGAGCTCCTCCGGGCGATGGGCGTCCCCCTCGAACTGCGTCCGACCGACGCCTGGGAAGTAGAGCATGGCTACGTGATTCCCGCCGAGGACTACGAGTTGGAGGACCCGGGGTTCACCGATGAGGAGCGAGCCGCGCTGTGGCTGGCCGCCCAGGTGGTGAGACTGGGTGGGCGGCCCACCGGCCCCGAGGGGCTGCTCAAGCTGGGCGGGGCACCAGTGACCGGAGCGGGCGAACCGCTGGCGGCCGATCTCGGGGTGGGCGTTGACGACCTGGCGGTGGCATTCCGCGCCATCGCCGACCGCCGCATTCTCGAGTTCGAGTACCGGAGTCGTTCCCGATCGGTCCAGCCGCTGGCGCTGATACATCGCCGCGGGCACTGGTACCTGATGGCCGTGGAGAGGGGCCAAGAACGCGCCTACCGAGTCGACCGCGGAAGTGGATACCGGGCGGGTGAGAAGGAAGACGCCTTCAAGCGGCCAGCCGGATTCGACGCAAAGTCCGCCATCCCCGAGATGCCTTGGGAGGCGGGGACCGATGAGCCCGAGACGGCGGTCGTCCGCTTCGACCCCGACGTCGCCTGGTGGGCGGAGCGCCAGCTCCCAGGTGGAGCGGTGCGCCGGCTCGACGACGGCTCGCTGGAGGCCACGCTCGGTGTCGCCAACCGCGATTCTCTGGTCGGCTGGCTGATCACCTTTGGCGCCTCGGCCGAGATCGTCTCTCCATCTGCCCTTCGAGATCGCCTCGTCACACTGGTACAGGGCGGCTCGTGACAGGCCGGTATGAGGTGGTTCTTTCTACCCCCCCGGCGGGGGGAGTACCTGACGACGGAGGCGTCGGGGGAGGGGGGAACGGTTCATCCCCAAAGGTGCGAACGCCGCGGGACGAGCACCGTAGGGAATACGGGGTTCCCCCCTACCCGTTGCTGCGCAGCGGGCCCCTTCCCCCCTCCGGGGGGACGGAAAGAAAGGACGCAACGGGTCCCTTCTTCCCTGCTGGGGGACGGAAAGGTCGGATTGGCTGCCGTCTGCCGTCTGCCGTCTGCCGTCTCCAAGGTGCCGTCTGCCGTCTGCCCTCTCAGATGCGCGGTCTTCTGTCTGCTTGCCCATGACCACCAAGACCGCATCGAGGATGGTGCGGCTGCTTTCGATGGTCCCCTGGGTCATCGCCAACCCGGGGACCGCCGCCGAGGAGGTCGTTGCTCGCTTCGGGTATCGTGACGAGCGGGAGTTGTTGGCGGATCTCAACACCGTTCTGGTGTGCGGGCTCCCCGGCTACGGGCCGGGCGACCTGATGTGGGCCTCAATCGAGGACGGCGACGTGGTGATCGACGCCGCCGACTACTTCTCCCGTCCGCTCCGTCTCACCCCGATGGAGGCGCTCGGTTTGCTCGCAGCCGGGCTTGCCATGGAGAGCGCCGGCCAGGCGCCGGAGGCACTCGGGTCGGCCGTGGCCAAGCTGCAGGCGGCGCTCCTGCCCAATGGGGGCGACGTCCTGGTTGTGGACGTCGAAGCTGAGCCGGAGCTGCTTGCTCCGCTCCGCCAGGCGGTGAAAGAGCGGCGCGCTGTCAGCCTCACCTACACATCGCTCGGCAAGGGCGAGACGACCAAGAGGACGGTGGAACCGTGGACCCTGTTCGCCACCATGGGGAACTGGTACCTCACCGGTTTCTGCCGGGAGGCGGGCGCCGAGCGGCGCTTCCGGGTTGATCGGATCCGCGACCTGGAGGTTACCGATGAGGCCTTCCCCGCACCCGAGCAGTTGCCGGCAACCGAGGTCCGCTACACGCCGGCCGAGGACGACGTGGTGGCCACCATCAGGCTCGGGCCTCAAGCGAGGTGGGTGACCGAGTACTACGAGGTCGACAATGTGGCCGAGGAACCCGATGGCTGGTCGGTCATCCGGTTCTCTGCCCCCGATCCGATGGTCGCCGCCAGGTTGTTGGTGAGGCTCGGGAGCGCCGCCCAATTGGTAGAAGGCGACGAGGTGGCGGCGGCCACTGAGAAGCTCCGCAGCGCCATCCTGGACCGCTACCGCGGCTAGCCGGTCGAGGACGTGGATCGTCCTACCATCCAACAAATGTTCGATGTCAGCGGCACAGAGCTGATCATCATCCTGCTCGTTGCGCTCGTGGTCTTTGGGCCGCAGCGGCTCCCCGAACTGGCGAGGAAGGTCGGAGGATGGGCGCGTTCGGTCAGGGATGCGGCCACCGACCTGCGCCGGGGCCTCGATGACGAGGTGGCCGGGCTGCGCGAGCCCATGGAAGAGGCGCGCCGCACCGTCGATGACGTCAAGCGGAGCATCACGGGCGCCGGAGGCGAAGTAAAGCGGACGCTGCGCTCGATCGACGGCGGGATGAAGCCGCCCTCCGGCCCCGGTCCTGCCGCGGTGTCGCCAATGCCACCAAAGCCGGGAGAAGGCGAGGCCGCAGCCGATGAGGAGGACACCACTCCAATCGTCCCAAAGGTGCAGTGGGTGGGACCGGTGCCGGCATCCGGGCCTACCCCGGACGACGCCTACGCCGATCTAGCCGCCCTGGAGGAGCGAGACGCTACCGAGGGGCAGCCATGACCGGGCGACTGGTCGCTCACCGTGGCTGAAAGCATCGACGACCGAGGACCGAGTACAAACGACGAGAAGCGGTTGCCGATTCTCGAGCACCTCGAGGAGCTGCGCTGGAGGATCGTGAAGTGCGCCGCGGTGGTGCTGGTGGGGGCAATCATCGCCTACCTCTTCCGCACCCAGCTGATCGACCTGCTGCGGCGTCCCTACGAAATCGCCTTCCCCGACGGTTCACCGCTGGTCGTGCTGTCGCCGACCGAGCAGTTCAGCACCGCCATGAAGGTGGCTATCTACGGCGGGTTGGTCCTGGCCAGCCCTGTGTTGTTCTATCAAGTGTGGGCGTTCGTCAACCCTGCTCTCACCCCACGAGAGCGCCGCTGGGCGATCCCGCTGGTGGCGGCATTCGTCCTCTTGTTCGCCGTTGGGACGGCCTTCGCCTACTGGGTCCTGCCGAGGGGACTCGGGTTCCTGCTGCAGATCATCCCCGACGTCGAGTCCACGCTCCGTATCGGGGATTACATGTCTTTCGTGACCAGGTTCCTCCTCGTGTTTGGTCTGGCATTCGAGTTCCCGTTGTTCTTGTTCGCCGGGGCGGCCACCGGACTGGTGTCATCGGAACAGCTGGGCAGGGGCCGTCGCTGGGCAGTTCTGGTGATCGTGGTGCTGGGGGCAGCGGTGACTCCAACTGGCGACCCGCTGACGCTGGCTCTGTTGGCGGTCCCGCTCTACATCTTCTACGAGGTCACCATCTGGCTGGTTCGACTCCTGCTTCGAAAATGACGGGAGCCAGCCCGGACCGGGCGGCTGGGCCCGGGAGCCACCGGCGCCAGGCGCGACTCGACGGGTTCTGGCGGTCGCTGCCCTACCAACCCGACCGCTTTCAGCGGGAGGCGGGCGAGGCGCTGGAAGATGGCGCCACCGTCGTGGTCACCGCGCCCACCGGGTCGGGCAAGACCCTGGTTGCGGAGGCAGCAGTACACCTCGCCCTCGAGTCAGGCGAGCGAGCGTTCTACACGACTCCGATCAAGGCGCTCTCCAACCAGAAGTTCGGGGACTTCATCGTCGAGTACGGACACGATCTGGTGGGTCTGCTCACCGGGGACAACTCGATCAACGGCGGCGCTCCCATCGTGATCATGACCACCGAGGTGCTGCGCAACATGATCTACGCCGGGTCGGAGGATCTCAGCCGGCTGGGGGTGGTGATCCTCGACGAGGTCCACTACCTCCAGGACCGGGCGCGGGGACCGGTCTGGGAGGAGATCATCATTCACGCCCCCCGCCATATCCAACTGGTGGGCTTGTCGGCAACCATCGCCAACGCCCCCGAGTTCGCCGCCTGGGTGGAGACGAGACGCGGGCCGACGCGACTGGTCGAGGAAACCTCACGACCGGTGCCGCTGGAGAGCCTCTACATCGTCAAGGACCGCTGGTCGCAGCCATCGGTGCGGATGTACGAGACCTTTCGGGGGAGTGACGGGGCACGGCGCCGGCCCAACCCGGCGGTGCAGCGGTTGCTCACTCAGGGTCACCGCAGGCGCTTTGGGACTCCCCGCCGCACCGAGACGGTGGAGCACCTCGCCGAAGAGGGGATCCTCCCCGCCATCTACTTCATCTTCTCCAGGGACGGGTGCGAATCGGCGGCGCGTCAGATCGTCGCCGATGGGGTGAGGCTCACGACGCCTGACGAGAGGGAGGAGATCCGGACGGTGGCAGCCGCCCGCACCTCGCACCTCGGGGACCGCGACCTCGGTGTGCTCGGTTACGACCCCTGGTTGGCACATCTCGAGCACGGGGTGGCGGCGCACCACGCCGGTCTGGTACCCGCCTTCAAGGAGACGGTCGAGGACCTGTTCTCGCGGGGGCTGGTCAGGGCGGTGTTCGCCACCGAGACTCTGGCGCTCGGGATCAACATGCCGGCGAAGACCGTCGTTCTGGAGTCCCTCTCCAAGTTCACCGGGGAGGGCCACGAGCTTCTGCAGCCGGGGGACTACACGCAGCTCACCGGGAGGGCGGGGAGACGAGGGATCGACCTGCGCGGCTACGGCATCGTGCTCCACTCGCCATACGTCCGATTCGACCAGGTGGCCGAGATAGCCGCGGCGGGAAGTCACGAGCTGGTGTCGAGCTTCCGGCCCACCTACAACATGGCGGCCAACCTCGTCTCGAACTACCCGCGCCGGCGAGCCGAGGAACTGCTCGCCGCCTCCTTCGCCCAGTTCCAGCGGAAGAACCGAGCATCGGCCGTGGCCGCCGGGATCGAAGGCCTCGAGTCGGAGTTGATCCGGCTGCGTGACCAAGCGGAGTGCGAACTCGGTGACATCTGGACATACCTGGACGAGGCCGATGCCGAGCGGGGGAGGTCGAGGCACCGGAACCGGGCGATGTTCGCCAACAGGTTGCGCGGTGGCGACGTGGTCGAGGTGCCGAGAGGGAGACGAGCGGGCCGGTATCTCGTTCTATTACGCCGTTCCTCCGGGAGGGGTGACGAGGGTCGGCTCGTGCTCTTGGGCACATCGGGCAAGGTCACCTCGTGGACATGGGAAGACCTCGTCGAGGGGACGAGCCGACTCGGAAGCGTCACCCTCCCCACCCCGTTTCGGCCAAAGGAGAAGGGCTACCAGCAGCGGGTGGTCCGGCTCCTCCGCAGCTTCCGCCCGGACGGGGGAACGTCCGCTCCGGTCGAGCCTTCCCCGCCACCACCTCCGGCCAACCCGGTCACCGCCTGCCCCGACCTGACCGACCACCTTCGGGCGGCGCGCCGGCTGCGCCGCGTCGAACAGCGGCTCTCCCGGGCGCGAACCGAGTCGGTGCGGACCGGCGAGGACCTGGTCCGGGACTTCGAGGCGATCCTCGACGTGCTCGATGGCTGGGGATACGTCGATGGATGGCGGCTGACGCCGCCGGGAGAGCAGCTCCGGTTCGTCTACAACGAACTCGACCTACTGCTCACCGAGACGGTGCGCAGAGGGGGTTTCACCGGACTCTCGCTCGCCGAGACCGCAGCGCTGGCGTCGGTATTCGTGTTCGAGCCGCGGCTAGATGACCAAGGCAGCCAGTGGCCGACCGACGAGACCAGCCGCAGGTTTGACACTGTTCTCACGCTGTGGGAAGAGCTGACCGCGGCCGAGGGGCGCCACCGACTCCCCGAGACGCGCCGTCCCGAGCCGGGGTTCGCCGTCCTCGCCCACCGTTGGGCCTCGGAACACGACTTGGAGGACTTCCTGGAGGATGTCTCGGTGTCACCCGGTGACTTCGTGCGGGTGTGCAGACAGATCCTCGATCTGGTCCGTCAGATCCGCGACGCCTGGCCCGAGATGGAGGAGAGCGCCACTGCCCTAATCGAGGCGATGGACCGCGGGGTGGTTGCGGCGGGCGGGCTGGCGTGACCTGGACCGTGGCGATCAACCCGGTCTCGGGGAGGAGACCGGTGGACCCGGGTTTCATCGAGGCAAAGCTCACGGGAGCCGGGCTTGATGTCGTCGTCTCCGCTCCGTTGGGTCGGGAGGAGATGGCTGCGGTGATAGACGAAGGTGTTGCCGACCGCCATGACGGGTTCATCGTCGTCGGCGGCGACGGCACCCTCGGACTGGCAGTGGACACACTGCTACGTCACGAGTGGGCGGAGCCGCCGGTGCTCGGGGTTCTCCCCACGGGTTCGGGCAGCGACTTTATCCGCACCTTCGCCCTGCCTCGATCGCTGGAGGCCGCAACTACGCGGCTGGCTCGCGGCGACACCTACACGGTGGACGCAGTGAGCATCGAGGGGTCGTTTGGCACCCGGATGGCGCTCAACGTCGTCCAGGGAGGAATCGGCGCCGCTGCGGCGCGCACCGCCGCCCGGCTCAGCCGTTCGATGGGCGGCGCCCGCTACTCGCTGGCATTCGCCAGCCGGTTTCCCGGGTTGCGCCGCGTCGATGTCCGGGTGGAAGCGGGGCGCCGCAGCTACGAGGGCCCGGCTGCCGCGGTGATCTTTGCCAACGGCCAGTTCTTCGCCGGCGGGTGGAACATCGCACCCAAGGCGATGCTGGTCGACGGTGAGGTCGACGTCCAGGTGATCGACGCCCGGATTCGCGATGCGGTGCGTCTCGTCCCGCGCATCGTCCGCGGGGTCCATCTCGGCGACCGCTCGGTGCGCCGATGGAGCGCACCACGGTTTCTCCTAGAAACAGGCGTCCCGTGGCCGGTGGAAGCAGACGGCGACCACCTGGGCACGACTCCCATCGAAGGGCGGGTTCTCCCGGGTGCGATCCGTTTCCTGATCTGATCTCATCGAGATTTGTCGAGCCTCTGAGGAGTGTCCGTTGGGCCCGGGAATGCCCGCCGGATCTCAGGTGTTCCCAAGCTGCTACGGCGACCCGTTTTGTCCCTCGCTGTTGCCTACACTCCCGCCGCGCCGGGGGCAAATTTCGATGAGCTAAAGCCCTGAGGGGGGGCAGAGGTGTCAACACAGAACATGCCGGAAGAGGAGATCGAAGTCGATCCCGGGGAACTCGACGCGCCCGACGTCGAGGAAGTCGACCTCGAGGAAGTTGACGAGGAAGTCCTGGAGGATGAGGAGATCGAGGACGTCGCAGACGTCGACGATGTCGGGGACGCCGAGGACGACGAGTACGAAGAGGAATCGGACGAGGAGGAGGAAGACGAGACCGAGGCTCTCGACGAGCTCGAGGCCGAAGAGCTCGAGCTCCTCGACGAGGAGGTCTCCGAAACGCTGCTGGTCGACGAGGTTGCCGAACTGCGCGCCATACGGCGCGAGGAGCTGACCATGAACGTCGAGGCGCAGGCGGTGCGTGGTGACGAGTTCGTCTGTCGCTCATGCTTCCTCGTGAAGAGGGCCAGCCAGTTGGCCAACCGGAAGAAGATCCTCTGCGTCGACTGCGCCTGATCTCCACGACTTCAGACACCGCGTGCCGGGCCGGAGCCCCTCGGTGATGACGCCAGGGGAGGGAATCGATGACAGCGGTCCCTCTGTCATCGTCGTGATCCCCACCTACGACGAGCGTCGCAACCTCCCGCTGCTGGTGGAGGCGCTCGACACGCTCGAGGTCCGCATCTTGGTGGTGGACGACGCCTCGCCTGATGGGACCGGGCAGGTGGCCGACGATCTCGCTCGCACCCGGTTGCACATGTCGGTGCTCCACCGGAACGGTAAGGACGGTCTGGGCCGTGCCTACGGCGATGGCTTCCGCCTCGCCCTCGCCGACGGCGCATCGATCGTGGTTGAGATGGATGCCGACCTATCCCATGACCCCAAGGACATGCACCGGCTGTTGGCTGAGTTGAGATCGGGTGCCGATGTCGTGATCGGATCCCGCTACATACCGGGCGGGTCGACTCCGGAATGGCCGTGGCCGCGACGCTTTCTGTCGAGAGCGGGCAACGCATACGCCAGGTGGGCGCTTGGGCTTCCCATCGCCGACGCCACCGGTGGGTATCGCGCCTTCCGCTCCGATGCGTTGTCGCTGCTCGATCCCTCGACTTGCCGGGCTGTGGGGTATGGGTTCCAGGTCGAGATGGCATGGCGGGCGGTGGAGCGAGGATTGGTTGTGCGGGAGATACCGATCGCCTTCCACGACCGCCGACACGGTCGTTCCAAGATGGGACTCGCCGTGGTCCTCGAGGCGATGTGGCTGGTCACCCGCTGGGGTGTCGAGCGGCTTGCCCGGAGGTTGCTGGGAAAACCGACCCCAAGCGCTTCGGCGGCGGAGGACGCTCAGCACCCAGGGCTACCCTGACCGGCCGATGGATGCCAGGAGTGCCATGGTTGGGCCGATCCCGGGCGTGGGGGCTGTGATCGTCGACCGGGACGCACTCTTGTTGGTGCAGAGGGGGAGAGGTCCGGGCCGGGGATTGTGGGCAGTTCCCGGTGGCAAGGTGCGGTTTGGCGAGACACAGCGTCAGGCGGTTATCCGCGAGGTCAGGGAGGAGACCGGGCTCGAGATCGAACCTGGGGAGGTCGTCTGGGTGGGCGACAGCCTCGGACCGGGAGACCCGCCCGCATGGCATTTCACTCTGGTGGACTTTGCCGCCAGGGTCGTGCGTGGCGATGCCACCGCCGGGGACGACGCCACCGCCGTCGAGTGGGTCCCACTGGACGAGGTCCTCGATCGCCCGGTCACACCGACCATGGTGGACCTGGTGGAGCTCCTGATGAATGACGGCAGGCGGCAGACGGCAGGCGGCAGCCAAACGAGCGCCGGACAGATCGAGGTCCGGCCATGACCGGGCCGGCCCCATCCGCCGATGAGGTGGCGGAGTTGTTGGTTGCCCTCATTCGCAACTCGTGTGTCAACGATGGAACACCGGAGTCGGGTTACGAATCCAGGTCTGTGGTGACGCTGGCAGCGGCCATCGGGGATCCCGACGAGGTCGTCGAACCGGTGCCGGGGAGGCAGAGCGCGGTTTGGCGAGTGCCCGGGAGAGTGCCCGGGGCTCCGCGGCTCGCCCTCATGGGCCACCTGGATGTCGTCCCGGCCAACCCCGAGGGCTGGTCGGTGGACCCCTTCGGAGGCGTGGTCGAGGACGGGTTCGTCTGGGGACGCGGCGCTGTTGACATGCTCAACCTGACCGCAGCCATGGCCGCCGCGTTCCGGCCCTACCGCCGCGGTGAGGTGGACCCGCTGCCGGGAGACCTCATCTTTCTGGCGGTGGCCGACGAGGAGAACGGTGGCGGGTTGGGCGCAGACCCTCTAGTCAGGGAACGGTGGGACCTGGTCGGTTGCGAGGCACTCTTGACGGAGATCGCCTACCCGGCTCTCGAGACTCCCGGCGGAGTGGCCTACCCGGTGAACGTGGGGGAAAAGGGCCCGCACTGGCGCAGGCTCACAAGCCGGGGGACACCGGGCCATGGCAGCGTGCCCTACGGCCAGGACAACGCGCTGATCCCGTTAGCCCGCGCCATGGCGGGAATAGCCGCCGCCGATATGCCGGTGGCGATCAGCGACGAGTGGCGCGCCTTCGTGGAGGCCCTGGAGTTGCCCGAGGCAGAGAGCGATGCCCTGCTCGATTCGGAGCGGGTCGACACTGCCATCGAAAGGCTTGGGGCGGAGTCGATGGGGATGGCCCGCTATGTCCACGCCTGCACCCATCTCACCGTGAGCCCCAACGTCTTCGGCCCCGGCGGCAAGGCGAACCTCATCCCCGACCACGTCGTCGGCGAGGTCGATGTCAGGGTGCTCCCCGGTCAGGACATGGACACCGTCGACCAACACCTTCGTAAGGCCATGGGTGCCGACGCCGATCGGATCGAATTGCAGCCGGTGAAGGACCACATGGCCAGCTCGAGCCCTGCCCGCGGGCTGCTCTGGGAGGCGATCGTCGAGGGGATCGATCGTATGACCGGGTCGAGACGCGTCGTCCCTGCTCTCACGCCCGCCGCCACCGATGCCCGCTTCTTCCGCGACCGCGGGACCACTTGCTACGGGGTCGGGCTGTTTGACGACCGCGTATCATTCTCCGACTTCCTCGACATGTTCCACGGGAACAATGAGCGTGTCAGCGTCGACTCGCTCGGCCGCACCGCCGACCTGCTTGGCCGTGTGCTGGAGGGGTGGGGGAGGCGCACCGCAGGGTGAACCTGGTCGCCGACATCGACGGGGTGGTCCTACTCGGGGAACAACCGGTGCCGGGCGCCGGTGATGCCTTGGTACGGTTTGACGGCAAGGGTTGGAACGTGCTCTTCGTGACCAACAACTCGTCCCGGGGTGCGGCGGACATCGCCGACCGCATCCATCGAATCGCCGGCTACCCGGCGGGCCGGGACCAAGTGCTGCACTCGGGGAGAGCGGCGGCGACCCTCGTCGGAAAGGGTCCCGCCTTGGTCCTCGGCGGTACTGGCATCGTGGAGGGGTTGGAAGAGCGCGGGATCGAGATGACAACCGAGTGGCGGGCGGCCCAGGTTGTGGTTGTTGGGCTCGATCGTGCCCTCACCTACGACCGGCTGCGCGATGCGGTGCTGGCGGTGCGAGCCGGTGCCGCTCTGGTCGCCTCGAACGACGATGCCACCTACCCGACATCGGATGGGCAGTGGCCCGGTGCCGGTGCGATGGTGGCAGCGGTGGAGCGGGCCACCGACGTCAAAGCGACGGTCGCCGGCAAGCCCCACCGGGCCATGGTGGATCTGGTCGACGAGCGGCTGGTTCCGGGAGATGTGTGGATGGTTGGGGACCGGCCCGAAACCGATCTGGTCATGGCGGAGCAGGCGGGGTGGAAGTCGGTCCAGGTCCTCAGTGGGGTGTCGGCGACTCCATATCCCGAAGCCGACCTGGTGGTGGCTGATCTGGCCGAGTTGGCGGATCGGCTGGCACCTGATCGGTGACACATCCGGATACGCCGACCTCGATCAACGAGGGGACGAAGGTCCGATCACGGCGCTGGGGGCTCCTCCGTGCCATCACAGATGGCCTGACCGGCATGGGCTCAGCCCCCCAGCCTGGGGACCGCTACCTCGAGCTCGGCGGCGAGCGTGAGCGCTTCCTCCAGCTGCCCCGGCGACAGGGTGAATCGGTGGGTCAGCGCCACTCCCAACTCATCGGCCGCGCGCTTCGCTTGGCCGTTTGCAAAGAAGATCGCTGCAGCGTGGTGGTGCAGCACCGGGTCGAGCGATCTCAGCCGGAGCGCCTCCTCGATCCTGGGTAGCGCTGCACCGGGTCGACCCGAGCGAAAGAGAGCCCAACCCAACGTGTCGGCGGCATGGACCGTCGGCCGGGAGCGGTAAGCCTTCCTCGCCAGCGGTA
>DATADW010000196.1:0-1975 GCA_036258335.1 Acidimicrobiia bacterium | reverse complement strand
GTGCCTGGCGTCCGGACGAACACCCGGTCCCGTGTACCAATCGTTGGTATCCGGTGGCGCATCTCTGGCCGACTCCGAAGTGCTACTCCTCGACGAGTTCATCGGGCTCCCGACAGGCCACCCCGGGAGATGCGAGTCGATCCTGCGCCGTCAGCTGATCGATCTCGTCGCGGTCGGCCGGTTTCACCGAATAGACGTCGATGCCGACGACCTCGACGCCGAAGGCAGCCGTATCGACGAGCTGATCGCGCAGGGCGGCATTGACCTGGCGGTCCTCGGGCTGGGGCTCAATGGCCACCTCGGGATGAACGAGCCGAGATCGGAGCCGCATGAACCGACCCGGGTCGTCGAGCTAGCTCCGGAAACCATTGACGGGTTGCGCCGCTACGGGATCGGCGCCTCTCTGAACCGTGGGCTGACCGTGGGGATGGCGCAGCTGCTCGCTGCCTCCGAGGTGTGGCTGTTGGTGACCGGCGACAGAAAGCGGGGGATACTGCAGACAGTTCTCGAGGGTCCGGTGGGTCCGGAGTGTCCAGCGTCGTACCTGAGGGAGCACCGCAACGCCGTCATCTGGGCGGACCATGCCGCAGCCGGAACCAGATGAGGGGAACGGGGCGTCCTACCCGCAATGACGCGCCACCTCGTGCCGGCTGCTCTGGTGTTGTCGCTGATGCTCGCCGCTTGCGGGGCCGGCCCCGGAGCCGCCGGGCCATCGACCGTCGCGCAGGGGCCTGAACCTACTCGCGCCGATACCGCCGGAGTCCTGGTGGTGGCGACCGGGACAATCACCACGGCGCCCGACGGATCGACCGAGTTGTGCCCCCCTGGATGGATCCAGCCCTGCCCAGGGATCCGCGTGGAGAGCGAGGTCGCCATCCCCGAGGTACCGATGGTGAGCCTCACCGGCCGCTACGACGGAGCCCGGATCGTGGTGTCCGATGCCGTTGCGGGCGAGTGGGCCGATGCGGCAACCATCGACTTCACCACGCCGTGCGAGGAGCTTCGCGAAGGCGAAGGCGCCCCGCAGGCGCCAGACGCCGCCGTTGTGGCGGTGAACCGAGTGGTCGCCAAGCGGAACGCCGAAGTTGGCGGATCGTGGTGGGACCGGGAAAACGGCGTCTACACGGTATGGCTGGTGGGGGATCCACAGCCGCACCGGGGCGCCGTCGAAGCAGCGGCGGGCGATATGCCGGTCTGCGTCATCGGCGGCGCTGAGTGGACGCAGAAGGAGCTCAATGAGGCGCAGCGGAAGGCGGCGAGAATGCTGGCGCCAACGGACATGTTGTGGCACGCCTCCACGGATACCCTCGGCAACCGCTCTCTCGTCGTGGTGGAGGCGATCGACCAGGAAGGGCTAGACGACCTGGAGCGCCGCTTCGGGGGCCGGGTCGAAGTCGACTCCTTCATTGAGCTCGTCGAGGATGACCTGTCCGATCTGCCCGATCCGGTGCCGGCACATCCTGGAAACCTCGTCCTCCTCACGCCGCCGACCCGGTTCGGCGGGGGGATGATGGCGCTGGGGCAGTTCACCCTCAGGTTCGATCGGGAGCGTCGCTGCACCTACCTCGATGGCAACGGAGAGCGCATGATCGCCATCTGGCCTTTTGGGTTCTCAGCCGACGCCGGGCCGGCCAGGGTCTACGACTTCGACGGCAATGTAGTGCTGCGGCAGGGCGACTCATTCGAGATTGCTGGTGGGTGGGCCGGCGGCATCGAAGGGCTGCCGGCAAGTACCGATACATGCGGCGCCGATGCCGTGTTCATCGCAAGCACCTCTCCGACGCTGATTGGCTCCAAGTAGACAACACCCGAGCGGTCCATGTGATCCAGAATGGGCAGGCACAAGGAGGTTCCCCATGATCACCGGAATCCATGCCATGTTCTTCACCCCTGGCGCCGACGCGCTGCGGCCGTTCATCCGCGACACCCTGGGTATGCCGGCCACCGACACGGGGGACGGTTGGCTGATCTTCCG
>DATADW010000195.1:0-4079 GCA_036258335.1 Acidimicrobiia bacterium | reverse complement strand
CGAACGCCACAGATTCGATGTCTGGTCTTTCATATTCGGCGCTTCGTTCGCCGTATTGGCCGCTCTCACGATTTGGCTCCCGGTCGAGCCCGGCTGGGCGATCACGATCGGGCGGGCCATGGGGCCGGCCATCCTCGTGCTGATCGGGATCGGACTGCTCGTCTCCGTCGTGCAGGCGCGCCGTCCGGATGAAGCCGGGGACCCGCTACCCGCCGAGCCGTTCCGGGGGACTGAGCACCTGGTCGATGACGTGGATCACGCCGTTGCCGGCGGTGATGTCGGTCTCGACGACGATGGCGTCACCGACCATGACCGTCTCGCCCTCGACGGTGACCGGTAGGTCGGACCCCTGCGCGGTTGCGAGCGAGCTCTCGGTGACCAGATCGGCCGCCGGGTACTCGCCCGGGACCACGTGATAGAGCAAGAGCGACTCGAGTTGTGCCGGATCGGCCAGCAGCTCCTCCAACGTGCCGTCGGGGAGCTCGGCGAAGGCATCGTCTGTTGGGGCGAACAAGGTAAAGGGCCCTGCCCCGGCCAACTCCTGGGTCAGTCCGGCGGCTTCGATGACGCTGAGCAAAGTGGCGAACCGACCGGTCCCGGCAGCAACATCGACGATGGTCTCCCCGCCGTCGGCGCCGGTGTCGGCGGTGGCAGAACCGGTGTCATCTGTCCTTGGCTCGGTGACGTCGGTGGAGGTGTCGTCGGTCCGCGGCTCGGTGTCGTCGGTCGTCGTGTCGTCGGTACGCGGCTCGGTGTCGTCCGTGCTCGGTTGAGTATTGGCAACGCCGACGGTTGTCTCGGCGCCCGGCACGGTCGTGTCGGTGGCCGCCCCTCCGTCGCAGGCGGCCAGCACCATCGCCAAGATGAGCGCAAACCAGATGGGGACGCGCCATCCCACCATGCGCTCCTTTCCTCGATGGCCAGCTGTCATCCCCGTGACGCTAGGCGAACCGGGTCGGCGGTTCAGCCGCCGGTTGCCCGAGTTCATTTCGATTACCTGTTGGTAGGCGGCACGAAGGTGCCAGCAGCGTCACCGTGCTTTGCTCACGAACCCTGGTCTGTGCTCTCAATCGGAAGATCGAACCGGGCGACCTCGGTTCCGCCCATGTCGTAGCCAACGGCGGTTGCGTTCGTGCCACCACCAGGTGGGACTTCAAAGACGGCGCTTCCACCGATGACTTCCTGCCACGACACGGGTACGCCGTCAACCTCGAGCACAACGACTGCGATCCCAGCCTTGAGCCCGACGATTGCCTGCACTGATCCTCCACTCGCCTCCGATCCAGGCCGCGACAACGACAGCTTGACCGGGAGGGAGTCGGTGGGAGCGCAGGCAGTGGTGGCGTCCCCCTTCGGTCCCACTCCCACACAGATCTCGGGTCCCGAAGGGCCCTCGCCTTCGATTATGAAGACCGGCTCACTTAGTTCGACCAGATCGCCCAAATAGACAGCCCTCCTGGGAATGGTCACCCCTGAAGACGAGGGCTGCAAGGTGCGTTCAACGGCTCCGAACGCCTCCACCTCGAACCTGGCACCAGGACCCCGTTCCGCAGTGAGGACCGAGTTTCGTGGATCGACCAGAATTCCGATTCCAGCCACGTCGAACTGGCCTCGTCCGGATTGGTCGATGTCGACCTCGGAGACAACAGCCCCGTTCAGGTCATAAACCTCGAAGGCGAGGTCGGCGTTGCCTGGGGTGTCGAACACCAGCCAGACGGTTCCCGCTACCGGTCGTTGCCAGACCGCCGGCGCCCCTTCGATGCGCAGCATCACTGCTGTCGCTTCGGGTCCGAGCCCGGTCAGCCATACCTCGCCCGCGCCCTCGGTCAACTGGGCCCCAGGACTCTTGCACCCGGCGATGCCCGCCGTCGAAGCGACGCAGAGCTGACCCGGGGCGGCACCGTCAACCACGGTGCCCTCGTACAGGTAGATGGACCGGTCCGAAACGGTGCCGACATACACCACCTCTCCCCCGGGGACCTCGGCGGGTATGGGGCGCCGGTCGGTGCTGAGGAATGGCAGCTCCACGCCGAGCTTTCCGGTGTCGAACCGAGGCTCGTCATGTACCGCTCCGGCGTAGACGGTGCCGCCGGAGCCGTGAGTGCCGATAACCCCGGTGACGGGCAAGTCCACTCCACCTAGCTCCACTGCGCCGATGAAGTCCGCACTTGACTCCGATGCAGGCGGCACATCTCCGCCTCGTGGTGCCGAGAACCAGTTCACCAGCAACCACACTGATCCGGCAACGACCAGCATGAGCATGGCCATCGCGACGCCTGCGAAGGAGCGCCGCCGCTTCCCCCGACTAACGACCGACGGCAACGAGCCGAGGCGGTAAGGCACCGAGTCCGCTTCGAATTGCACGGCGCGACGCACCCGATCTTCGATGGTCATGGCTCCAGCTCCTCCCGCAGCCGAGACAAGGCTCGATTGAGACGACTCTTCACGGTTCCTGCTGGCACTCCCAGGGCAGCGGCGATGTCACCCTCCGACCAATCGAGCAGATAACGGAGTACCACCACCTCACGGTGATGGTCAGGGAGCGCAGCAATGGCCCGATGTACCTCGGGCTCGGGAAGCACCGGCTCGTAGGCCGAGTCCGTCCCGTCGCCGCTGTACTCCCGGGAGTGCCGACGCAGCCGAGAGCGAGCCCAGTTGAGCGCAACCCGGTAGACCCAACCCGTCGGGTTGTCGTAACTCCTGATCACGGCCCACCGCTGGAAGGCGCGGGTCATGGCCTCGTCGGTCGCTTCGGCGGCGAGGTCGGGGTTCCGCAGCATGACTGCCAGCGCTCGGTAGATCCGCTCCCAGTTGGCTGTATAGAACTCCTCAAACCGGCCATGGATCAGCTCCACCGCTGGTGCACTGTCGACTCCGGAGTTCACCGCGGAGAGACTCGCAGAACCACCGTTTGGTTCCATCCAGGGTGGATGACGGACCTCGATTCTTCACGCCATCGCCGAGTGGCGTCCTCGTGGCCACCACCGAACAATCGACCAGGAGATCCAGGCGAACGGGACGTGCTCCCCCTTCGGTGGAGGCCGTCGGCTGAAGGATCCATGCCCTCGGGTGACCCGGGGACGTGGCAGACAAGACGGGTGATTGGGGGTCCTGGGGAAAGAGTTGGTCTCCAGGGTGGATCGAGTAAGGAATCGACAACCAAGGTTCGAGCCCGCGAAGTAAGCCCGAGCACCGTCGGTACTTTCCGTGGTTGCTGCTCCTACTCGGCTGCTGGGCGAGTAGTCGAATGCAGCTGTCGCGCCTCCTCAAGGCTATGGGACTGCGTCAGAGTGCTATCCCGCTTGGTTAGCGCCGCCAACTCCCGGTAGAAGGCGTGAAGCGTGTTCAGGTCGGCCTCTGAGAGATCTTCCACGTCTATCAGCCTGTTACTCGCCCCCTGGGTGGCGGCAACCAGCTCGTTGAGCTTGAGCTCGATCGCCTTTGTGTCCTTGTTCTGGGTCTGCTGAATCAGGAAGACCATAAGGAACGTAACGATGGTGGTCCCGGTGTTGATCACCAGCTGCCACGTGTCCGAGAAGCCGAATATCGGTCCGGTGACGACCCAGACCACGATGGTGAGCAGGGCCGCTAGAAAGGACCACGGTTGCCCGGCGGCCTCCGTCACCCGGTGGGAAAACCTCTCGAAACGGTCGCGGAAACCTCTCGTCGCCTGATCGGCCATCCTGCATCTCCTTCAGCGCGGCAATGTTGGCCAGCGTACGGTCGGTGCCGCAACGGCACTCGCTCCAGTTGCGAGTGTCCCTTCCCCGCTACGCCGCTGTAGGTGGTCCGAACCAGGTGGTTAGCGCGTCAGCGAGCCCCGGGTCGGTGGGGCCTCCTACCCAGGCGACGTGCCCGTCGGGTCGGATCAACACGGCCGTGGGCGCAGCGGTCTCGCCAAGGACCGGGAGCTCCAACATGCCTTGGTGTGTGGCGTCGACCAGCCGGACCCGATTCGCCCAAGGAGAAATGTCGAAGCCGCCGGGTTCACCGAGGTTGAGGAGGACGGGCCGGGCGTCGTGCAGCAGGGTGAATATCCGCGTCGGGCCGTGGGCGGTGTGCAAGTCGAGGTCGGGCAT
>DATADW010000194.1:0-5209 GCA_036258335.1 Acidimicrobiia bacterium | reverse complement strand
TCCACGAGAGCGCCATCAATCGCCTCGCCGCCTCTGACATCACCCAAGGATGCACGCCGACGAGTTTCTGCCCCGACGACCCCGTGACTCGGGCCCAGATGGCCGCCTTCCTCAACCGAGCCCTCGAAACCTGACGCCAGCGGCGCCGCGTCTGCCTCCCCGGTGAGAGGGAGGCACTCGGTTACACCACCAATTTCCGGCTGGCAAGGAGTGGGGTGACTAGTTCGGTGAACCGGGCGGCGCGGTGGTCGAAGGTGTGCAGGTTGCGGACCAATTCCATCCCCCGGAGGGCGATGCGGTGACGCTCCTCGGAATCGGCCAGGAAGTGGCGCACCATACGCTCTAGTTCATCGGCGTCGGAGAAGGTCGGCACGGCATCACCGAGCAGGTCCTCCAATCCCTCCACCGGGTCGGAGATGACCAGGGCCCCGGCGGCTAGGGCATCGAAGATCCGGTTGGAGACGAACCCTTGGGTGGCCATGTCGGGCCAGTGGTCGTTGAGCACGATCGAGGCCGAGGCGTAGTAGGCCGAAAGGAGGTGGTTGGGAACGTGTGATCCGCTTACCCGCTCGGCACCCACGAGGTCCTCCCACTCGGCGCCGAGGAGGGTGAGGGGCAGGTCACGCTCCAGCGCCCACGCCACCGCCTTGCGAAGTTGACGGCGTGAGTTGCCGACGAAAAGCAGTTCCGAGGCCAGCGCCGGGTCCGGCATAGGTCGGAACAGCGCCGGGTCGGTCGCTTGAAGAAGCAACTCGACCGGGACATCGATTTTGTCGCGCAGCATGGCGGCGAAGGGCTCGGAGGCCACCAGGACCAGGTCGTAGCGCTCACACTCGACCGGCGACACCTCGTCGGGGTGACTGATGATCCAGAGCACGTTGACGTGAGCGGGCTGCGGAGAGTAGGGGGTGAGCCCGCGTAGATGGACCACCACGTCGGCGTCCTGGCGGCCTGGATCGTCCCACTCGGGGAGGATGGTGATGTCGGTGCTGAACCCGTGCCGCTGGAGCGATCGGGCGAACGCCTGAGCGAACGGGGTGTCACCCCACTGGGGGGCGATGGCGTGGCTTGGCGGACCGATGCGGAGAACCACCCTGGGCCGCGAGGCGAGATCCTCGGCGGCGGCAGCGAGCTGCTCGGCCCGGCGCTGATAGGTGTGCTCGGCAAGCACCCTCGGGCGAAGCTCGGCCACCAGCTCGGTACGGGCGTCGTCATCGGCCAGATAGCGGTCCAACGCGGCGCGCAGCTCTTCGGCCGTGGTCGCAACGGGGAGCTTCCCGTCGAAGAACTCCTCGGAGCCGGCGCGGTTGTCGGTGATCACCAGGGCACCCGTGGCCAGCGCGTCGAATACCCGCGAATTGAGTGCCGGGATGTTGGGAGCGGCCGTATCGTCGAGGATCACCGGGGTCGAGCTGTAAAGGTCCGGAAGACGGTGGTAGGGGAGCGGTCCCCGGGCGAACTCCCGCACCACGGGCACTTCCTCCCAGCCGCTCCCATAGATGCGGAAATCCTCTCCGGACCGGACATCGATTCGCTCCAACAGCGGGCGAGCCACCTTCCAATGGTTTCCGGTGAAGGCGTAGTCGGCGGAGAGCTCGGGGTCGACGGGCACCCGGCGGAACCGGTCGGGGTTGGTGGCGAGGGGGAGGACCATGGTGGCGACACCGCTGCGCGCCTCGACCAGGCGGGCGAAGTCGGCGGTGGCGCACACCGCCAGGTCGTAACGCTCGAATGACTCGTTGTCGAGCCACCGCTCGGCCCAGTTCCTGATCCAGGCGACACGGATGGCGCCCTGCGGGGCGCGCTCGAGGTCGAATTGGGGGAGCAGGGCGATGAACAGCGCCAGGTCGTCGGGGAGCTGGTACCAGCGATCTCGCGCCCGAGGGGCGTAGTCGACGCTCCACTCGACCAGCCCCAGGGCGTTCCCCAACTCGTGGGCGGTGTACCAGTCCCCGAACCCGGCCGCCGGGTCCTCATTGCTCAGGGTGATTGCCACCCGCTGTCCCGATCCACCGGTCCAGAATCCATCGCCGCACAGCCGATCGAGCCGGAGGGTGCGCGAGAGCCGGGGCGACCAGCGCTGGGCGAACTGACGGCGGTTCCACAGGTAGTTGAGCCGGCGCACCTCGTTGCCCAGCGTGTCCTGGGTGCCGAACTCGTGGTGGAAGAGCGCCGCATCCCGGTTGACTGCGATACCAAGCCCCCGGCCACGAAGCGTGAGGCAGAGGTCAACGTCCTCCCATCCGTAGAGGTATTCCTCGGCCAGCCCCCCTATGTCCTCCATCGTGCTGCGGCGAACCAGGAGGCAGGCTGCAGTGGCCGCAGGGTGCTCGACCACCCCGGTGAGCTCCGGTGACGTGGGGTCCTCACCCCGCCCCAGGTTCACCGGGCGGGGCGCCTGATCCTCCCACCCGAAGACGATCCCGCGGTGCTGAACCGTGAGGTCCAGGTCGGGTTCCAGCGACGACCTTCCCGGCCTGACCGGGTAGACCAGCAGGGCGCCGCAGGCGCCAAGATTCGGGTCCCCGTCGAGGGTGTCGACCATCGCTCCCAGCCAACCCGGGTTTATCGGGTCGACGTCGTTGTTGAGTAGCAGGACGTACTCCCCGGTCGCCATGGCGACGCCCTGGTTGTAGGAACGGGAGAAGCTGGCGTTGCTGGTGTTGGCCACCACTTTCACCGGAAAGGGATGGGTTTCGGCCAGCAACTCGAGGGTGCCGTCGGTCGAGGCGTTGTCCACCACCACCAACTCGAAGGAGTGGTAGTGGGTCCGGTTGCGCAGCCCGTCAAGCAGACGCTCGATGTGTGGCCGCCCGTTGCGGGTGGCGACGATCATCGATACCGGGGGACCGCTCTCCGGGCCGATGTCGGGTCGGTGGGCAAGGATGGCGGCGGTCACGGCCGCCGGGTCGAGTGCTCGCCGCCTTCGGGGCCTTCCGGTGCCCAGCCGGCGCCGTGCCGCGGTGACCGGCCTGGTGAGCTCGGCCATCCGCAGGGCGAGGCGCACCGACTTACGTCCCTGGAGCCGACGCAGCGTGTCCGAGGTCTGGTCGAGACGGCGTCTCAGGTCGTCCACCGAGGCGAGCCGGACACCGAGCCATTCCACGCTGCGCCTCACGTCACGTACCCGGTCGCTCAGTGCGGCGGCGCGCCGCGCCGCGTCGGGATCCCCGTTGGCCACTGCCACAGCCACCTCGTCGGCCTGGCGGACCACAGACGACAACTCCTCGAGCACCATCTCGAGCGGACCCACGGGACGCGGGCGCCCAGAAGGATCGTGACTGGTCACGGCGCCAGATGGTAGAAGGCACGTCGCGTCGGTCGGGGTAGCCCGGGGCCTGCTGAACACAAGACGGCTGGGGCGGGCTGGCGACGCGTATCCTGCACCCCGTGGCCACCCGCTCCGGGGTGACGTCGACGGGGTTGTCCGTCGCCCCAACCCCGATCGCCGAAGTGCTCGTGCTCGAACCCGAGGTGAGAGGCGACGAGCGCGGGTTCTTCGTGGAAACCTGGAACGCCCGCACCTTCGCCTCGGCCGCTGGCCTGGAGCGGTCCTTCGTGCAGGACAACCACTCCCGCTCGGCACGGATGGTGCTGCGCGGGATCCATTACCAGATCGAGCAGGCCCAGGGGAAGCTGCTCCGGGTGGTGTCGGGACGGGTGTTCGACGTCGCGGTCGACCTCCGGCGCAGCTCTCCGACCTTCGGGCGTTGGGTCGGTGTCGAGCTCACGGCGACCAACCACCGGCAGCTTTGGGTGCCCGAGGGGTTCGGGCATGGCTTCGTCGTGCTGTCGGAGAGCGCCGACCTGCTCTACAAGACCACCGACTACTACGCCCCCGAGCACGAACGCACCCTTGCCTGGGACGATCCCGATGTCGGGATCGATTGGCCGCTTGAAGGCGGCCAGCCCATACTGTCGGCCAAGGACCGCGCCGGTCACCTGCTGGCCTCGGCCGACCTCTTCCCCTGATCGAAGGAATGTGATGGCACGCCGTTACCTGGTCACCGGAGGAGCCGGGTTCATCGGCTCCAACTTCATCCGCCACGTTATCGAGGCCGATCGCGACGCCGAGGTGACCAACCTCGACCTGCTTACCTACGCCGGGGTCAAGGCCACAGTCGACGAATTGGATGCTTCGCCCCGTCATCATTTCGTCCATGGCGATATCCGAGATGCCGATCTGGTCGATGAGGTGCTCCCCGGTCACGACGCCGTGGTCAACTTCGCCGCCGAGAGCCATGTCGACCGCTCGATCGAGGGTCCGGCGGTGTTCCTCGACACCAACATCACCGGGACCGGTGTCCTCATCGACGCCGCTCGCCGCCGGAAGGTCCCTACATTCGTCCAGGTCTCGACCGATGAGGTGTATGGCTCCATCGCCCACGGCTTCGCCACCGAGAAGCACGTGCTCGACCCATCGTCGCCCTACTCCGCCTCCAAGGCGGGTGCCGATCTGCTGGTGCGTTCCTACGCGGTCACCTACGGGTACGGGGCGATCATCACCCGCTGCACCAACAACTACGGGCCGTATCAGTTCCCCGAGAAGGTGATCCCGCTGTTCGTCACCAACCTGCTGGCTGGGAGGAAGGTGCCGCTCTACGGGGACGGGGGCAACGAGCGGGATTGGCTCCACGTCGAGGACCACTGCTCCGCAATCCGCTTGCTGGTGGAGGAGGGCACCCCGGGGGAGGTCTACAACATCGGTGCCGAAGCCCAGGTCACCAATCTCGAACTCACCCGTCGTATCCTCGAGATCATGGGTTTCGACGAGTCGATGATCGAGTACGTCACTGACCGGCCCGGGCACGACCAGCGCTACGCAGTGGACTCGGCCAAGATCCGAGCGCTCGGGTGGTCCCCGGCACACACCCTGGGGGAGCGCCTCACCGAGACCGTCGACTGGTACCGCGCCCGCCACGATTGGTGGGAGCCGCTCCGGGTGGGCTCGTGACCGCGGCGTTGGGGACTCGGCGGCCCCCCTACCCGCAGCTTCGCAGCGGGTCCCTTCTCACCTCCAAGGGGACTGAGAAGTCACTGTGGGCGAGCAGCGCTGGGCCGGTCTGCCGTCTGCCGTGTGCCGTCTGCCGTCTGGCGCTGCCGAAGGCGGCGCCATGAAAGGCGTCGTCCTCTCCGGCGGTGCCGGCACCCGGCTGCGGCCGATCACCTTCTCGATGGCGAAGCAACTGGTCCCGGTGGGGAACAAGCC
>DATADW010000193.1:0-18311 GCA_036258335.1 Acidimicrobiia bacterium | reverse complement strand
GGCGCGGCACCAGCTACGCGCCGCATCGGCGGTGAACGCCGCTCCGTTGACGAATACAAGGCTGGCGGGCATGGCCGGGCAGTATGCCAAGGAAGTGGGCGGATGGTTGGTGGTCGCCGTCGGAGTTTGTGCCTCCCCCGGTCAGGGGAAGCGCGAGCGCAGCGAGCGGAGGGGGTGACCTCCGTCTTCCGTCTTCCCTCTTCCCCCTTCCGCCTTCCGTCTTCCGTCTTCCGTCTTCCGTCTAGTGTGCGGCTCCCCATGGGCAGCTTGTGGCATCCATTCGCCCCGATGGCCCACGTCGCCGAGCACCCCTTCGTGGTGGTCCGCGGCGAGGGCGCATATGTATTTGACGAGGCCGGTCGGCGGTACCTCGACGGGACAGCCTCGCTGTGGTACGCCAACATCGGATACGGGCGGAGCGAGGTGGCCGATGCCGTGGCTCGGCAGATGGAGACGCTCCACGCCTACCACCTGTTCGTCGATTTCGCCACGCCCCCCGCGCTGGAACTGGCCGACCTGATCGCCTCGCTGGCCCCCCTCGAGGGGAGCAAGGTGTTCCTCACCAGCGGGGGGTCCGACGCGGTGGACACCGCAGCCAAGTTGGCGAGGCGCTACTTCCACGAGATCGGGCAGCCGGAGCGAACCGTGCTCATCGCCCGGGAGTGGGCTTACCACGGGATGCATGGTTTCGGGACGTCGTTGGGGGGGATGGAGCCCAACCGTTTCGGCTACGGGCCCCTCATCGAGGATGTCGTGCTCGTCCCGCACGACGATCCCGAGGCGGTGGAGAAGGCGATAGACCATGTCGGGGCGGAGCGGGTGGCGGCGATGATCTGTGAGCCAGTCATCGGCGCCGGCGGGGTGAGGCCGGCACCGGAGGGCTACCTGCCATCGGTGCGCGAGGCGGTGCGGCGCGCCGGCGCCCTCTTCGTGGCCGACGAGGTCATCACTGGGTTCGGCCGCTGCGGTGACTGGTTCGCCTCGACCCGGTTCGACCTGGAGCCGGACATCATCACCTTTGCCAAGGGTGTCACCGCCGGGTATCTCCCGCTCGGTGGCGTGATCGCCGCCCCACACATCGCCGCTCCATTCTTCGAGCGTCCCGGCGTGATCTGGCGGCACGGCTACACCTACTCCGGTCACACCGCCGCCTGCGTCGCCGCACTGGTCGTTCTCGACATCATCGAGCGGGAAGGGATTCTCGAGCGAGCCCATGAGCTGGAGGGGGAGCTGATGGCGGCGCTCGCCCCCCTCAGCGACCTCGAGGGAGTCGATCACATCAGGGGAGGGGTGGGTGCGCTGGCGGCCGTGCAGCTCACCGCAGACGACCCGACCCGGGCGGGGTCGACGGCCTCGGCATGCCGGGAGGCAGGCGTCATCACCCGGGCGATGGGTGGAGGCGCTCTCCAGGTCTCGCCGCCTCTGATCCTGACCACCGAACAGGTAGACGAGCTCGCCATCGGTCTGAGACGCGGGATCGAGGCATCCACCGCTCCATGACCCAGGACGGGGCGCAACCGCAGTTGGCGCACGTCCCGTTCTGGATTGACGACCATCCCCCACCGTCAGGGCTGTCGTCGAACCTGCCCGCCAGGTGCGACGTGGTCATTGTCGGCTCCGGTTACACCGGGCTCGCCGCCGCTCGCCGGCTCGTCCGATCAGGGCATCGCGTCGTGATCCTCGAAGCGGGCGGGGTCGCGTCGGGCGCATCGAGCGTCAACGCCGGGATGGTCAGCCCCGACGTGAAACGAGGCGTCATGACGGTGGCCCGCGAGCACGGGATGGCCATGGCCGGAGAGATCTGGAATGCCACCGAGCGGGCGGTCGACCTGGTCGAGGAGATCGCCACCACCGAGGGAATCGATGCCGGATGGGACAGAGTGGGGATGGCCGGGCTGACCGAGCGCCCCGATGCCATTCCGGCGCTGCGGACCGAAGCCGCCTGGTTCGAGTCCGAAATGGGATATCCGACCGAAGTGGTCGGGCCCGATCAGATCGAAGAGGTGGTGGGGAGCGATCGTTTCGCCGCCGCCATCATCGAGCCGGCAGGCGGTGGACTGCACCCGGCTCGCTACGCCTTCGGGCTAGCCGCGGCGGTGGTGAGGGCGGGCGCCGTGCTATGCGAGCACACCCCGGCGCTCGAAATGGTCACCACTGGCTCGGATCTGCTGGTCCGCACTCCCGTCGGAGAGGTCCGAGCGGCGTCGGTGCTGGTTGCCACCAACGGGCTCACCGGTGACCTGGTCCCAGGGCTGCGTCGCCGGGTGATCCCTGTGGGCAGCTACATCGCGGTGACCGAACCGCTTCCTGGCGAGCTGGCGGAGCGGCTCATCCCCGGCAATCGCATGTTGTGGACCATGCAACGGCTGCTCACCTATTTCCGGCGCACGCCGGACGACCGACTCTTGCTCGGTGGACGCCACGACCTGCGGACCGGTAGGAACCTCGTCGACAGCGCGGCCAAGCTCCGCAGACGCATGGTCGAGATCTTCCCCGACCTAGCGGAGGTTGCCATCACCCATAGTTGGGGCGGCACCATTGGGGTCACCTTCGACCTGCTCCCCCACATAGGGAGGATGGGTGACGTGTGGTACACACTCGGTTACGGCGGACATGGTGTGGCTCTCGCCACTTATCTCGGAGACGAGGTTGCGGGAAGGATCACCGGCGAGACCGATGCCAGCCCATTCGAGACGCTACCCCACCCAACGAAGTGGTACTACCGGCGCCATCCGTGGTTTCTCCCTGCAGCCGCGGCCTGGTACGGGGTGCTCGACCGGCTGGGAAGGTGAACGGCTCGCCGCCGGCCGATGCGCCGCATCAACCGCAGTACGCCGAGGTATCCGCCAGCCTCGGCCAGCTGATTCGCTTCTTCTTGTGGTTGGGGGTCGTGGCCTTTGGCGGTCCGGTGGCGCACATCGGATTGATGGAGCGAGAGGTGGTGGAGCGGAGGCGATGGGTGACCAGAGAGCACTTTCTCGACCTCATCGGGGTGACCAATCTCCTCCCGGGCCCCAACTCGACCGAGATGACAATGCACGTCGGTTACGTGCAGCGGGGGGTGCGCGGGGTCTGCGTAGCCGGCGTCGGGTTCATTGTCCCGGCCGCGGCCCTCACTCTGGCCATCAGCTGGGCTTACGTCGAGTATGGCGAGCTGCCCGCGGTGCGGGACGTACTCGCCGGCATCTACCCGGTCGTCCTGGCCCTGGTCGGCGCCGCGCTGGTCAAGCTGGCGCGGCAGGCGCTCGACCATCCGGTGACCTGGGCAGTGGCGGTGACCGCCCTGGCCGCAGCACTGCTCGGTATCGACGAACTCGTGGTGCTCGCCGCTGGTGCTGTGATCGGTCTGGCTGCCTTCTACCGGCCGACCGGCGGCGCGCTGCTCGTCCTGCCACTGTGGCTGCAGGGTGGCACCGCACGTGACCCACCGACCCTGGGGCGGCTCGGTCTGCTCTTTCTCCGGTTTGGCGCCACCATATTCGGGAGCGGCTACCTGTTGGTCGCCTACCTCGACTCGGTCCTCGTGGATCAACTGGGCTGGCTCGAACCCGACCAGTTGATCGCCACCGTGGCCATCGGGGAGATCACGCCGGGGCCGCTCTTCTCCGCTTCCACTTCGGTCGGTTACCTGGTGTTGGGTGTACCCGGCGCCCTCGTGGCAACAGTTGCCATGTTCCTTCCCGCCTTCGTGATCGCCATGGTGGTGGGACGGTTCATGCCGGCGCTGGAACGTGTGGCTTGGGCACGGCCCCTCCTCCGCGGCCTGGTCGCCGCCGTGGTCGGTGTGATGGCCGCGGTGAGCATTCAGTTGGGCCAGCGGGTGATCACCAGTTGGGTCGCAGCAGTCATTGGGGTCGTGGCGCTGGTCGTGGTGCTCCGTACCCGGGTGAGCGGTCTGGTCCTCATCCCGCTCGGCGGAGTGCTCGGCTACCTTGCGGGCATGGCCGGCTGGGTGTGAGGAATCGCCCGGCGGCGGCAGCGGTTGTCTCCGGTGCAGCGGCACCCCGGGAGGAGCGATGGCAGACGAGCGGCAACGGGTCCGTATGGAGCGATCGGCCAAGAGGGTCAGGACCTACGTCGGTGGCGTCGCCATCGCCGACTCGACCGCTCCGTGGCTGGTCTGGGAGAAGCCGTTCTACCCGACCTACTACTTCCCCGACGACGATGTCCGCACCGATCTGCTAGTCGCCAGCGAGACCACCGATCGGGTGCCGAGCCGGGGTGAGATCCGGTACCTGACGATCAAGAGCGGGGAGGGCGCCGTGGTGGACGCCGCCTACCACCATCCGGAGTCACCGGTGGAGGCGCTGCGGAACCTCTACGCCTTCCGGTGGGATGCAATGGACTCGTGGTTCGAGGAGGACGTCGAGGTCTACACCCATCCCCGGGACCCTCACACCCGGGTCGATGCCCTCCCCAGCTCACGTCACGTGGTGGTCGAGGTCGACGGGGTGAAGGTGGCCGACAGCACCCACCCGACGCTGCTCTTCGAGACGGGACTCCCGGTGCGCTATTACCTCCCCAAGACCGACGTGCGGTTCGACCTGCTCACCCCGACGGACCATCACACCCGTTGTCCCTACAAGGGGACCGCCAGCTATTGGACCCTGAAGATCAACGACGTGGAGCACCACAACCTGGTTTGGGGATACCCCTACCCGCTCCCGGAGAGCATGGGTGTGGCCGGGTTGGTGTGCTTCTACAACGAGAAGGTCGACATGGTGGTCGACGGGGTGCCCCAGGAGCGGCCACGCTCCCCCTTCAGCTGAGAACCCCTACTGCCGAACCCTGGCCAGCAGCCGCAGCATCTCCAGGTAGAGCCAGACGATTGTCACCATGAGGCCGAAGGCGGCGTACCAGTTCATGAAGCGGGGCATCCCCGACGCGCTGCCCCGCTCGATCAGATCGAAGTCGAGCAGCAAATTGAAGGCGGCGACTCCAATCACCACCAGACTGAAGATGATCCCGATTGGACCGGTGTCCCAGACGAGGGGGATGCCGACGTTGAAGAACGAGAGCACGATCGACACCAGGTAGAACAGCGCGACTCCGATGGTGGCGCCGATCACCCAAGACCGCATCCGTTGAGTCACCTTGATGGTTCGGGTGACAAAGAGGGTGAGCATCACGACGAACACTGCACCGGTTGCCAGAACTGCCTGGAGGACGATCCCCTCGAACTGGATCTCGTATACGTGGGAGATGGCACCGAGCAGGAAGCCCTCTACGACCGCATAAAGCGGGCCGAGCACCGCCGCCAGCTTGGGGACGAACGAGGCGGCGATGGCGAGGACCACGGCGCCGATCAGCGCACCCCACAGCAGACCCGGGTTCTGCAAGCCCTCGAACTCGTCCACAGAGCGCCACCCGAAGACGCCGCCACCCATGAGGATTATCAGAAGGAGGAACGTCGCGCGGGTGGTGCCGCCAATCGACATGCCACCTTCGGTCACCGGGACGGTGGGCGCAGGAGGCGCCGAGGTAGTCATGGCCGTGTCCGTCGTGGCTGCAGCAGAACCCGCTCCCGTGGCGGGAGTCGGTCCGAATTGACGCTGCAGGACCGGGTTCGGCATGCGACGCGACCTCTCCTGGGGAAACCCGGATTCTACCGGAGGTCACTCAGAGCTGAGCGCGGAGCCGGGTCCAGGTGTCGGCGAGGTCCTCCGGGATGACCCGGGTGCCCCCCACGACACTCATGAAGTTGGTGTCACCTGCCCATCGGGGAACGAGATGAAGATGGAGGTGCCCGGGAACCCCCGCCCCGGCCACGCGTCCCAGGTTGGCGCCGATGTTGAAGCCGTCGGGTTTGAAGGCGCGGCGAGCAACCTCCTCGCCCAATGCGAGCAGCGACCACATCTCGGAGCGCTCGTCATCGTCGAGATCGCCCGGGCCGGCGACGTGCCGGTAGGGGCCGACCATGAGATGTCCGGTGGCGTATGGGTACCGGTTGAGGACGGCGAAGGCGTGCTCGCCCCGCCGAATGATGAGCCCCTCCTCGTCGTCCTGTCCGGGCAACCGGCAGAAGATGCACTCCTCTGCCTCCTGTCCGAGTCCCTGGACGTACTGCGATCGCCATCCGGCCCAGAGGATGTCGAGCTCAGCCACCGGCCGCGCCGCCCGACTCCGGGTCCACGTTGGGGCCGAGAGCCTCTTCTATCAGGCGCTTCTTCAGAGCCCACAGCTTCGGTGTGAGTGACACGTGGTAGATGTGCGGATTGACCAATCGGCGCACTCCAGGGTCGAGCCTCTCCAGGTCGCGCTGGCGACGCTCTTGCAGGACATGGATTTGCGGCAGCTCCTCGACCAGGTCACCCTCCACCAGGATGTCGGTCAGCAGGGGCTCGACCTCGGACACCCTTCCCGGATCGAGCACCCGGCGCAGCTCGTGGCGAGTGGGATGGTGCAACTCGAGTCGTCTTCCGGCGGCCACCTCCTCGTCCTCGGTAGCCATCAGGTCGGCGGTAGCACGGCCGCGCTCGTCGTAGACACGCCACACCGACTTGCGCCCCGGGTTGGGGACCTTCTCCGCCGTCTCCGATATCTTGATGGCAGGCACCCAGTCGCCGCCGTGGTGCACGGCGACCAGCTTGTAGACCCCGTCCTGGACGGCGTCACCCTGCGACGTGATCAGGTTGGAGCCGACGCCGTAGGTGAGCCGGCCGATCACCCCGTCGGCGTCCATCCCGTAGCGCGGCGCCTCGTCTTCGATCTGGCGGAGGATCTGCCAGATGGCGAGCTCGTCGAGGCCGCTGGATATGACGATCGTCGTGTCGGGGAACCCGGCCTTGTCGAGCATCTCGGCGGAGCGGATGGCGAGGTAGGCGAGGTCGCCCGAGTCGAGCCTGATCCCTAGCGGCTCGTGCCCCCGTGCTCTCAGCTCCTCGAACACGGTGATGGCGTTGGGAACACCCGACTCGAGGGTGTCGACGGTGTCCACTAGTAGCACTGTGTCGTCCGGATACACCTCGGCGAAGGCGCGGAACGCTTCCAATTCCCCCCTCCCCATCGCGAGATACACCTGGACCAGGGAGTGGGCGTGCGTTCCCTTGGGGGCAAAACCAAGGGAGACGGCCACGCCGACATTGGAGGTGGAGACAGCCCCGCCGACCAGAGCCGCCCTGGCGCCGGCGTTGGCGGCGCGCTCTGGGCCCCGTCGCAACCCGAACTCGATCACCGGGCGGCCCCGGCCGGCGTCCACGACACGCGACGCCTTGGTCGCCACCAGCGTCGGGTAGTTGAGATGGTTGAGAAGGGCCGTCTCCAAGATCTGCGCCATGGCCAGCGGCCCCTCCACCACCGCCTGGGGCACATCGATGTGGATGACCCTGCCCTCGGGTACCGCCCGCAGCGTCAGAGACTCGAAGCCGCCCTGAAGGCTCAGCCAGGTGAGGAAGTCGTCGCCGAACAACCGGCGCCCGGTGACCCCTTTGAGTGAGCGCAGGGCATCGAGATCCTCATTGGTCACCCTCGTGGTCTGCATCCAATCCACCAGCCACTCGAGACCCGCCGTGATGCAGTAGCCGGCTTGGTGGTTCCCGTAGTCGGGGTACTTCCTGAAGAACTGGTCGAATTGGGCCCGCTGGTCGTGTAGGCCCATCCGGAGATAGACCTGGGCCATGGTGAGTTGGTAGAGGTCGGTGAAGAGGATCCCGCCGAGAAGATGCCGGGAAGTCATGGAGCGACGGAAGCGTACCGCGGGAGGCGCCGACCGACGGCCGTCGGCGGCGCGGATCAGTTCTTGCGTGACTGAACCACCGGATAGGTACCCCAGTCACGCCAGAACCGCGAGGCCCAATTAGGCCAGGCTGACTCCGGCGGCGCGCAGCGCCTCAGTGGCCCGATCGCCATCGCCCGGCCGGAGGTCGACCGGCCTGGTCGCCTCCATCAGCACGGTCGTGGGAAGACCTAGCTCGGCGGCGTCGATGGCGGTGTCCTTAACGCAGTAATCGAGGGCCAAGCCGACCACCACCACCCGGGTGATTCCTCTCGCCTCGAGCAGGTCTGCCATCTCGGTGTCGGTCTCGTGACCGGTCTCGGGGTGCCGGACGGTGAACCCGGAATAGCCGTCCTCGCCGCCGGTCCCTTTCTTGACCGACGCCCCGGCCACTCTCAGCCCGTCGACGAACTCGGCGCCCCAGGTATCGCCGACACAGTGAACCGGCCAGATGCCTCCGTCCTTCTCGAAGTGGGGGGTCACCGGCGGGTGCCAGTCCTGGGTGTAGACCACCAGGGCATCGGCGGCCTCGGCCTTCTCGATCTCGCGGTTGACGGCATGAACCACGTCGTCGCCCCCGCCGACATGAAGGCTACCGTCAGGGTGGGCGAAATCGTTCTGCATGTCGACGACGAGCAGCGCCGTGGACGCGTCGTACTCGATCTCGTTCATGGCTCGTAGAGCGGAAGCTGGTCAACTGCCTCGGCGGCGACGGCGAGGCGGACCTCGCGCTCGGTGAGAACCTCCACCCACTCGGTGGGAATCAGTCGGCGCTCCTTACTGACCAAACCCCGCTCGATGACGATATGGGTCATCCGTTCGGTATTGGCATCAACGACGACCTCCTCGACCCTCCCCAGGTGGGCGCCATCGACACCGAGCACGGGGGACCCCACCTCGACCGCCACCGTACCCTCCGGGATGTTCTGCCTCTCGTGGTGTAGGGCTCCGCCCTCTGCGGGGATGGTGACGGCGTCGGGTCCTCCGCCCATCGGCGTCACCCAGATGACCGAGTCACCGGGGAGCTGGCCGCGAGCGCGGGTCTCCTCATCGACCGTCACGTAGGAGGACTCTTCGAAATGGGAGAGGCTGTCAACGGTCCACCGCTGCTCGAGGACCACGGCGCCCTCGTCGGTGCTGACCACGGCATCGACGGGGACGACGCGGTCCTCCTTGAAGAAGAACCCCTTGTGAACGACTAGGTCTGTGACCTGCGCCGTCACCGGATCGATCACGATCCGGTCTACACGGCCCACCTGCGTCCCGTCCCAGAGGAACACATCCATTCCGGCCTTGAACTGCATCTTTCTCCTCGGTCTACTGGGCCAAGGTACCCGAACCGGCCCTCAAATACCTCGTCGACACGCGTTTCAGCTACCCCCCTCCGGAGCCGATATACGGTCACAGTCAGTGGTGTTCCCGGGGGTCAGGGATGTGAGGAACTGATGGATTCTCTGTTGACGTGGGCCATCGCAGGTTGCGGCGTCCTCATCGGTGTCCTGCTTGCGCTGGTGATTGGCGGCCCCATCGGATGGGTGATCGGTGCAGGGGCTGCCGTAGCCATTGCCTTCGTCGGCGTACGGACGCGCCGTAGTCGCACCGACGAGGTGCTCAAAGAGCGGCTCCGACGCTCCGTCTGACAAATAGCCTGCTGGGTCGTGCCGATACCAAGCGGCCTCGTCATCAGAGCGGGCCAACCGACTGACGCATCTCCGATCGCAGGAGTCCAAGTCAGGTCATGGCAGGTCGCCTACCGCGGTGTCTTCCCGGATGAGTGGCTCGATCGCCTGACGGTGGAGGAGCGGTTGCCCTATTGGGAGCGATATCTATCCGACGACGACACCGCGACCCTCGTCGCCGAAATCGATGGAATCGCCGTCGGATTCGCCCTACTCGGTGCCGATCGAGACGACCCATCCAGGGGCAAGATCCTCGCCATCTACCTCGACCCTGAGGTTTGGCGGCGGGGTATCGGGCGGGCTCTGATGCTCGCCTCAGAGAAGACGCTGAGCGAACGCTTCTCCACAGCGATTCTCTGGGTGCTCGATCGAAACGAGAGAGGGCGTCGCTTCTACGAGACGGTCGGATGGGTCCACGACGGCACCTCGAAACCAATGGTCATCTTCGGGCGCGATGCGACCGAGGTGCGCTACCGCAAGGATCTGGACCCCGGTCGGGCGGAAGGCAGCTCCAACCGGTAGGACTCGACCAAGTCCGCCAGTTCGCGGGGCCGGCTGAGCGCAGGGAGGTGACCGCTATCGATCACGTCAGGGGCGATCCCGAGCCGGTCCCGCGAGAGCCGTCGCATCAGATCCAGCGGGAACAAACGGTCGTTTCGCCCCGCCACCACGCGGGTCGGCACGGCCGGCCATTCATCCACCGGCCACGGCTGCTCGAAAGGAGTCCCCGACTGGTACCTCTCGCCGCGGGCGAATGCCTCGGCGACCACGGGCTCGGGTACGTCGTGGAAGAACGTGGTGCGGACGTCGAATGGCGCGTCCGGGTCGCGTCCTTCTCGAAGGTCCAAGGCGCGCCTCGACGCCTCCTGGCCGCTCGTCACCCACCACTCGCCGGGATGCTCACCCGGGAGCGGGATCATCGCAGCCACCAAGACGATCAGGTCGACCGGGACCAGGTCGCACACCAGCGGAACGGTGAACGCCGCCATCGACTGCGCCACCAATGTCACTCCCGACCATTCGGTCACCGCGCGTGCCACGGCGCAGGCATACTCGGGGAACCCGGCCGAATCGTTGTCGCAGGGAAGGTCAGGGGCAACCACGGAGTGGCCGCGCTCCTCGAGCAGAGGTACGACCCGGTGCCAATACCAGGAGTCCGAGGCTGCGCCGTGGATTAGGACGTAGGTGGCCATTGCGCACTCCAAATCATGTCGTCGTCAGAGATGAGACGTCGCCGGGGCGGCCGAATAATCGGTCGAGGCGTCCGTCTAGGGTGGCTGGAATGACCAATCCTCCTGAGGATGTCGAGGCTTTTCTCGCTGCGCTGCCGGACGACAGACGTGTTGCCCTCCTCGAGTTGCGCGAGGTCATCGCCGAAGCCGCACCCGATGCGGTGGAATCGGTCAACTACGGGGTGCCTGCGTTCAAGTACCGCGGGCGGCCGCTCGTCTCCTACGGGTCGGGTAAGACCCACTGCTCCTTCTACGTGCAGAGTCCGGCTGTTATGGAGGCGCACGGGGACGACCTCGAGGGTTACGACACTGCCAAAGGCACCGTCCACTTCACCCCAGAGGCACCGCTCCCGGTCCAACTGGTGCAGACGCTGGTCAAGGCCCGCATCGCCGAGACCGACGCCGCGGCCAAGTAGTACCGCAGGTTTGCACTCCACCCGACCGGGGTAGCACCGGATTCCGCCGACAACGGCACCGCAAAACCCGGAGGGATCGTGGACGACGCCCAAGTCGAAGAGTTGCTCTATCAAGCGTTGGAGACCGAGCTGGGAGGCGTGCAGGTCTACAAGACGGCGCTCAAGTGCGCCGTGAACGAAGGCCTGCACGAGGAATGGCAGAAGTACCTCGACGAGACCGAGAACCACGTCCGAATCGTCAGCACGGTCTTCGACGAGTTGGATCTCGACCCGAAGAAGGAGACACCCGGCCGCGAAGTGGTGCGGTTCAAGGGCCAGTCACTGATCAAGTCGATGGAGATGGCGCTCGCCGCGGGCAATCCGGACGCAGCCCAACTCGTCGCCGCCGAGGCGGTGGTCGACGCCGAGATCAAGGACCACGCCAACTGGGAACTCATCGGCCGCGTCGCCAAGAAAGCAACGGGGAAGCTGGCCTCGGTGCTACAAGAGGCTTACGAGCAGGTGGAGGAAGAAGAGGACCACCACCTCTATCACACCCAGGGCTGGACACGGGAACTGTGGATCGAGTCGCTCGGCATGCCCGCCGTGCTTCCGCCCCCCGAGGAGCAGAAGACCGTCGCCACGGCTATCGGCGCCGCCCGCGCCGAGCAGGCACGCGAGGAACTGATCGGGAAGAAGCCCAAGGAGTAGCCGTCGTCGTCGGGCTTTGGAGCGTGCCCGGGGTGGGACTCGAACCCACACGCTCGGAGAGCAGAGCTGTTTAAGAGCCCCTCGTCTACCAATTCCGACACCCGGGCGACGGGCCGAGGGTAAACCGGTCAGTCGACCAGAGAGAGCGCAATCGCATCGAGCATGTCGCTCTCGGAGACGTGGTAACCAGCGAGGCCGAAATAGCGCAGCACGGCCTCGGCGCAAATGGCGCCGCCGAGGATCACTGGCGCCCTCCCCGGATCGAGCGCCGGGAAGGCGGCAGCCGTCTTTTCAATGCTGAGTTGCGAAAGCTCTTCGACGAGCCGGGTCACATCGACCATGGTCACCTCGCTCCCGTGGACGACCTCGGGGTCGTAGGCGGCGAGCCGCAGCGTCATGGCCGCAAGCGAGGTGATCGTCCCGGCAACGCCGATGGTCCGTTCAGGCGTTCCCGGCAAAACGGCTCCGGCCAGCGCCCCCGCCACCAGCTCTCTTCCGGCTTCTATCTGGTGCGGTGGGGCGGGACGATCAGGGACGGCGCGTTCGGTCACCCGAACCGAACCGATATCGATGCTCACAGCCATCTCGGGACCTACCGAACCGAAGACGAGCTCGGTACTACCTCCGCCGATGTCCACAACGAGCGTCGGAGTTGCGGCGGACCCGAGCGTCGCACCTTTGAATGCGAGACTGGCCTCCTCGTCACCAGGGATCAACTCGGGGCGATGGCCGAGCGCTGCTTCGGCGCGATCGAAGAACTCCTTGCGGTTTACCGCATCCCTACTGGCGGAGGTGGCGACGACCCGGACGCGCTCGGCTCCGAGGTCGGCGATCCGTTGCCCGAAGACGGCGAGTACCTCGATGGTTCGGCGCATCGGCTCCTCGCCCAACCGCCGCTCCCGATCGACGCCCTGTCCCAACCTGGTGACAGCCGAGTGCCGCTCCACCTCCTCGAGACTCCCGTCGATCTGGTCGGCGACGAAGAGCCGCATCGAGTTGGTTCCTATGTCAACGGCTGCGACCCGCATTGGAAAGCGACGCTACCCGGGCTCGACCCACTCCGGGTTGCGCACCGCTCCTCCTGGCCCCTCGACCACGCAAGGTATCGGGCAGTCGAGCGGTTCAATCTCCGAGGCCGTCATCTCGCCGACCGGGTTCTGGTTGCCTGCCCCATGGTCGGCGTAGTGGGCGTGGAGGCACTTGACCGATGACCCCCCTGCAACGCCTCCGCTGGGTCGGTGGAGGGCGTCTTCGGGCACCAGGGCATCACGCTCGGCGGCGTACCGGGCATGGGCCGCGGCGAGAAGCTCGCCGAACCCAGCGTCCTCGGTGGCTCGGCGGTCCATGTCCCGGACCACTCCGGCTGCTTCGAGGCGGCCGATCCTACGGACCGCCAGCGGGCAACTCAACCAGTACCTGGTCGGGAACGGGGTGCCGTCGTCGAGCAGCGGTGGGACCTCGACCACGACCGGCAGTCCGAGGTGGCAGCGCCCCAGGACCCTCACCTGTGAGCGAAGGGGCCGACCCACCTGGGCGGCCACCACGGCCGCCTCCTCGATCACGACTCGGCGGTTCCAGCCAGGTCGGCTCCGGTTACGAAGTCCCACACATCCTCGTACCAGGCCGTGTCTGCCTCGACCGGCAAGGTGTCCTCTCGGTCGTCCGCGCCGGGTTTGGGGTCGTCACCTTCTGGATCCACCACCCGGTAGGCAACCTCACCCGGGTCGACATATCCGAGAGTCTCCCGGGCGATCCGCTCCACCTCGGTTGGGGTTTGCAGAGCCTCAGCCTCCGCTTCCAGGAGGCGGTTCTCCCGGCGGAGTGCGGTTAGTTGCTCCTCGGCCGTCTCCACCTGTCGGTATTGCGCCACGATCTGGCGGACCGGCACCACATTGGTCAGGACCACCGCCAGCCCGACGACGAGCAGTGCGGATAGGACCACGGCGAGCCGGGTGGTCAGCCTCAAGGTCGTCTCCGAAAGGCGCCCCACCCGGCATAGCGAGCAGCGGGACCGAGCGACTCCTCGATCCTCAGTAGCTGGTTGTACTTGGCGGTGCGCTCCCCCCGGGCCGGGGCGCCCGACTTGATCTGACCGGCGTTGGTGGCCACCGCCAGGTGGGCGATGAACGAATCCTCGGTCTCCCCCGATCGGTGGCTCACCATGCAGCGGTACGAGGCGCGTTCCGCCATGGCCATGGTGTGGAGGGTCTCGCTGAGTGTGCCGATCTGGTTGACCTTGACCAGGACCGCGTTCGCCACCCCCTCCTGGATACCGCGGCGGACGATGTCCTCGTTGGTCACAAAGAGGTCGTCGCCGACGAGTTGGACCTCGGTACCGAGCTTCTCGGTGAGCACCCGCCACCCCTCCCAGTCACCCTCGGCGAGCCCGTCCTCGAGTGAAACCACGGGCATTTCGGCGATGATGCCCTCCCAAAGAGCCACCAGTCCGGCGCTGTCGAGTTCCTCCCCTTCAAGGTGATACCTGCCGTCGGTCTCAAACTCAGATGCGGCGGCATCGATGGCAAGGCCCACCTCTTCCCCGACGTCGTACCCGGCGGCCTCGACCGCTTCGACCATGACCTGGAGCGCCTCCCGACTGCCTGAGAGATCGGGGGCGAAACCACCCTCGTCGCCGACGTTGGTGGGGAGGCCCTTGCCGGCGAGGATCTTGGCCAGAGCGTGGTAGATCTCGGTGCCGGCGCGCAGCGCCTCGCGATACGAAGGGGCGCCACCCGGTACCACCATGAACTCCTGGATGTCGATCGAGTTGGCGGCGTGGGCACCGCCGTTGATCACGTTGAAGCAAGGAACGGGGAGGACGCGTGCCGCCGGCCCGCCGAGGTACCGGTACAGGGGAAGACCCACGGAGGAGGCGGCGGCCCGGGCGACCGCCAACGAGACTCCAAGGATGGCATTGGCGCCGAGCGCCTGCTTGTTCGGCGTCCCGTCGAGATCGAGCATCCTCTGGTCGACATCCTCCTGGCGGGTGGCATCCAAACCGAGCAGTGCCGGGGTGATCGTGTCGCGGATATGCCCAAGCGCCTGTTGCACGCCTTTGCCCCCGAACCGGGCCTCGTCATCCCGCAGCTCGATCGCTTCTCGGGTCCCGGTGGAGGCACCCGACGGAACGGCGGCCCGGCCGAAACCACCACCGGCGAGGAAGACCTCGACCTCGACTGTAGGGTTGCCCCTGGAGTCGAGGATCTCACGGGCGTTGACCGAGGAGATGGCGGATTCGACGGGAAACTCCTGGTAGATCGGTGCCAAAAACTACCACGGGGCCGGAAACCCGCAGGGCAACCGCCGTGCAACTGCCGGGTTCGAGTGGGCACCCGTATCTGAGGTCAGTTTCCCCGGCTGACGAGCAGACGGGCGGCGCGCTCCAGGTCGGTGGGCCAGGTGACCTTGATGTTGTCTGGGTCACCGGGAACAACTGTCACCGCCAGATCGGAGAACCTCTCGATGGTGGAAGAGGTGTCGGTGCCCTCGAACCCGGCGGCAGCCGCAGCCCGGAAAGCCTCGAGCAGGGGGAGGGCCAAGAATCCCTGTGGGGTCTGGACGCTCACCACCTCCCCCTCGACGGGAACAAGATCGCCGTCTCGCCTGGCCAGCAGAGGCGGGCTCGGTGTCGCCGGGACCGCACCGCCGCTCCTGCGCGCTTCGGCGACGACTCGAGCGATGAGATCCGCGGTCACAAGGGGACGGGCGCCGTCGTGCACCAACACGAGATCGATCCGACCGACCCCAACGCGGTCCGCCAGCGCTTCCAATGCGGCAAGCTCGCTGCGGAAGCGGGTGTCGCCACCCTCGACGATCTCCACCGGGACCGATCCGGCCGCCACCACCGCCTTCGCCTCCTCACCAGGGCGGACAACGACCATCACGTGATCGGACTGACCGGCAAGTGCAGCAATTGACCAGGAGAGAACAGGGCGCCCCGCTAGCTCGAGGTAGACCTTGTTGTCAGCCGCCGCCACCCGATTGCCACCTCCGGCGGCGAGAATGACGGCGCAGGTGTCACTCAAGGGATCGGTCTCGGTGGCCGGCACGGGGACCAGGCGGCACAATCCCACGAATGACGCCCGCCGTGCTCGTAGCAATAGGGGAGCCCCCGTTCCGGGCACCCCGCGTACCCCATGGCACGTCGCTGGTCGTCTTCTCTGGGCCGAGCGGTAACCAGACCGAGGTGGACCTGTTGCTGGCCGGGCTCGGCGACGCCGACGCAGCCGCCTTCGGATCTACCCCCACAGAGACAATCAAGCTCGTAGAACGTGGAACGGTGCTGGCCACCTTGGAACGTGAACAGCTCGTGGCGACGCGGCTCCCCCAGGTGGTGAGGGCCATTTCCCTGCCCAAGCCGGGGACACGGCTCGGTGACCCGGCGGTCTGGGTCGCACAGCACGGCGGCAGGGTCAGGCTCATCGGCGCCCCCTGAGACCTTCCTCGGCCTTGGCCCGCTCCCACAACTCGTCGAGCTGTTCGAGCGAGCGGCCCGACAGATCCCCCGCGAGCTCCTCCATCCGGCGAAACCGCGCCTCGAACCTGGCAACTGCCGCTCGCAGCGCCACCTCGCTGTCGAGTCCGAGGTGGCGCGCCAAGTTGACCAGCGTGAAGAAGAGGTCGCCTATCTCCCGCTCCGCATCCTCGGGCTGGTCGATAACCTCGGAGAGCTCGGTCACCTCCTCCGCCAGCTTGGGGATGACCCCCTCAGGGCTTTCCCAATCGAACCCCACCGACGCCGCCCTCTTCTGCAGCTTGGCGGCCCGGGTCAGACCGCCCATCAAGACGGGAACCCCATCCATCAGAGACCGGGTGCCCGGCTGCTCGTCGGACTTGATCGACTCCCAGTTGCGCAACACTTCGCTCGGCGTGCTCGCCTCGACATCGCCGAAGACATGGGGGTGGCGGCGGACAAGCTTGCGGCGCAACCCCTCGGCGACGTCGTCGATGGTGAACGCCCCGGCCTCCTCCGCCATCACCGTGTGGAACAGCACCTGGAGCAAGACGTCGCCCAACTCTTCCTCGACGGCGGAGTAGGCCACCCAGTCCGGCTCGCCACCGGGGGCCTCGACGGGCAAGGCGGAGACGGCATCGACCAACTCGGAGGACTCCTCGAGGAGATGGGTGAGCAGAGATCGGTGTGTCTGCCGCCTGTCCCAGGGGCAGTCGCGCCGCAGGCGGCGCATCACGGTCACCGCCCCGACCAGACCCGATGGCGCCGGGTCGAGGAACAGCGAGGTTCGGAGCCCGGCGTACCCGGGGTCGATCGTGGCGACGGTGGTGGTGACCAACCGGGCGGCCGGGGTCGCCAGATCGATGAGCACCGTCGCCTCGGTGTCCTCGGGAAGCACCCTGTCGAGTCGCGAGATCACCTCCGACATCAGCACCCCATCGGGGAGGTGCCCGATGATCGTGGGGTGATCGAGCACGAGAGGATCAGGGAGGTCCTGGCCGTTGAGCACGATCAACCCGCGGTCGAGCGGGTCGTAGCCCACCGCCGCCAGCACGGCGTCAATGAACGACTCGGCGGCGATCACATCGAGCCCGATCTCGCGCTCCGTCGCAAGTCGTCTAAGGGTTGCCACGGCGAACTCCCCTACCAGAGGGCTGCCGGGGACGGCGTAGATCACATCCCCGCCTTGGCCGGCCGCGAGCAATCGTTCGGCCACGGCGGTGTAGAGGTCGTCGAATCGCTCCGCATCCTCGTAGAGGTCGTCACAGCTCTCCACCGCTCTCTGCTGCGCCAGAGTGGCCGCAGCCGGGTGGCGGAGGGTGCGCACAATCACCCGGTTGCCCGGGTCCGAGAGCCGGGCGAGCGTGGCCGCCCCGAGGCGTTCCAGATCGCCGGGCCCGAGCCCGACGACCGTTATCACGGGGTGGTGGTTGTCGGAGCGACCGTGGTCCCGGTCGGCTCGGCCACGGTCGAACCCGTCACCGGGGTCTCCCCTTCCTCGCCTGCCGGCGGGGTCACCAGCGGGGCCGGATCCGCCGACCAAGTCCCGTACTCCTCGCCCACCTCGACCTCGGCCGCCTGGACCACCCGCTGGAGCCACTCCTCGAACAGCGAGCCACCCCGCTGGGCCTGAATCTCTGTCACGATTTCGTCTCGGACGTCCTCTACGGGCGGAACCTCGGCGAGATCGTTGCGCTCGTCCACCCGGATGACGTGGTAGCCAAAATCGGTCTGAACCGGTTCCGTCAACTCGCCGATCTCGGCGGTGGCCGCTGCCTCGGCAAAGGGGAGGACGTAGCTGTTCGCCGGCTGACACCCGAGGTCGCCCGAGTTCTCCGCGGCGCCCGGGTCGGTGGACACATCAGCGGCAACCTCCTCGAAATCCTCTCCGTCCTCGATGCGCTGGATCGCCTCGTCGGCTTCTTCCTCGGTCGCGACCACAAGGTGATGGGCACAGACCTCGATGGCGCCGAGCTCGCGCATCCGGTAAGCGGCGAGAATGTCGGCCTCGGCAACTTCCTCGCCTTCCTGGAGCTGCTCCAACACCTGGTCGCGCAGCACCTGGAGGCGGGCGATCTCGATGGCCCGCTCCTCGGGGATGCTCTGGGCGGTTAGCACCTCTTCGAG
>DATADW010000192.1:0-15070 GCA_036258335.1 Acidimicrobiia bacterium | reverse complement strand
GCTCCCCGAGACGCCCACCAGCCGGCGCGCCGCCCCCAGCGGTGCCGGGATCGTGGTCGAGGGCTACGAGGGGATGTGGGTGCGAGTGGCCCGCTGCTGCGCCCCGGTGCCGGGTGACGACATAGTCGGTTTTGTCACCGTGGGCAGGGGGGTCTCGGTGCATCGCTCCGACTGCACCAACATCGCGGCGATGGGAGCTCACCGGGAGCGGATGATCGATGTCTCCTGGGCGCCCGACCGGGTGGGCTCCTTCACCATCTGGGTCCAGGTGGAGGCACTCGACCGCACCCGCTTGCTGCGCGACGTAACCTCCGCCATCTCCGATCAAGGAGGCAATATCGTTGCTTCCTCCTCTGCAACCGGTCGCGATCGGGTGGCGGTGCTCCGTTACGAGATCGAGCTTTCCGACCCTGGTCAGGTGCCACGACTACTCGACGAGCTGCGCCATGTCGAGGGCGCCTACGACGCCTATCGCCTGGTACCCCGGGCGGGTGGCACGGACTGAATCAAGACGGAAGACGGAAGACGGAAGACGGAAGGGAAGACGGAACGGCAGACGGCAGACGGCAGACGGCAGAATGCAGAATGCCTAGCGTTCGTCTTCGATGCTGATCGAGTCGATCCCTCTATGGCTGGCCGCGACCAACACTTGGGTTGCGGCGCGCGAGAAAGGTGGGGAGGCAGTCGTGGTGGACGCGCCACCCGACCCCTCCGGTGTGGCCCGGCTGCTGGCGAGCCACGACCTCGCGGTGACGGCGCTGTTGGTTACCCACGGCCACATAGACCACGTCGGCGGCGCCGGTCCGGTGGCCCGTTCTACGAGGGCCGTCGCCTATATCCATCCCGATGACGACTTCCTCACCCTCGACCCGGACCGCCAGCTACGGGGGATGCTCGGGATGGTTCCCGACCAGGACTTTGCTCCGCCCGAGACCTATGAGCATCTGAAGCATGGGCAGGTGCTCGACCTCTGCGGGATGCGTTTCGAAGTGCGCCACACCCCCGGTCACACGCCAGGACATTGTTGCTTCCTGCTCGAGGAAGAGGGGGTCCTCTTCTCCGGCGATCAACTCTTTGCCGGGAGCATCGGCCGTACCGATCTGCCCGGTGGCGACTTCGACCAATTGGTGGTCAGCATGCGGGAAAGGGTTCTCGACCTACCCGACGACGTCAGGGTCCTCCCCGGCCACGGCCCCGAGACCACGATCGGCTGGGAGCGACGCACCAATCCGTTCCGACACGAGTGGGCATAGGTGGTGCCCGCATTGACCGAAGGAGTGGCATATGGGAGCCAGTGTTCGTTACATCGTCAATGATGTCGATGCAGCCATCGAGTTTTATGCGGAACGCCTTGGTTTCGCGGTAGACATGCATCCCGCTCCTGGGTTCGCCGGACTCAGCCGTGGTGATCTGCAACTGTTCTTGAACGCTCCGGGAGCCGGCGGCGCCGGACGGGCCGGTGGGAACCCGGAGCCCGGTGGATGGAACAGATTCCGGATCGAAGTTGATGATCTCGACAGCATGATCGACGATCTGCGTGATCAGGGTGCGTCCTTTCGAGGTGAGTTGGTCGAAGGCATAGGAGGTCGCCAGATCCTCGTCGAGGATCCATCGGGCAACGTCGTCGAATTGTTTGAACCAATCTCCGACTGAGGTTCTTCGGGATGCCCGAGGGCGCCCGATCCTGAATTCCGTCTTCCGCCCTCCGTCTGCCTTGGCCCGTCTCACTACCCTCCGGCACCCATGACGATCCGTGGCCCGAAGGGGACCGACGACATCCTCCCTCCCGCGTCGCGCACCTGGGCGCGGGTCCTCCGCACCTGGGACGATCTCGTCGCCCGGTACGGGTACGAGCCGGCATTGGTCCCGCTGTTCGAACTGACCGAGGTGTTCGCCCGCGGGGTGGGGGAGACCACAGAGGTGGTCTCCAAGCAGATGTACACCTTCGACGACCGCGGCGGGCGCTCGCTCAGCCTCCGGCCCGAGGGGACTGCCGGGATCGTGAGGGCGTACATCCAGCAGGGGAGCCCAGGAACGGTGAAGCTCTCCTACTCCGGGCCAATGTTCCGCTACGAGCAGCCCCAGGCGGGGCGCCGCCGTCAGTTCTGGCAGACGGGGGTGGAGTATCTCGACGTCACCTCGCCATGGGCGGACGCCGAGGTCATCGAGGTCGGGTACCGGTTTCTGGAGAAGATCGGGCTCACTGGGGTCACTGTCCTCCTCAACACTCTGGGTGACCACGAGGATCGGCCTGCCTACCTGGCCTCGCTGCGCGACTGGCTGCGGAGGCGGTCCGGCGACCTCAGCGAGGACTCGAGGCGGCGTATCGAGACCAACCCGATGCGGGTGCTCGATTCGAAAGAGGACATTGAAGTCGTCGCCGGCGCACCCACCCCTCACGAGTTCGTGTCTGCGTCTGCGGCTGAGCACCACCGCCAGGTGATCGAAGCGCTCGATGCCGCCGCGATCGTCCACGTGGCCGCCCCCCGCTTGGTCCGCGGGCTCGACTACTACACGAGGACGGCGTTCGAGTACGTGGTCGAGGGTTACGACGCAGCGCAGGCATCGATGGGCGGTGGGGGGCGGTACGACGGGCTGGCCGAGGTCCTGGGCGGCCGCTCCACACCGAGCGTGGGGCTGGCCATGGGGATCGATCGGATCATCCTTGCCCTGGCTGGGTCGGAGGAGGCGCTGCCCCTCGACGTCTTCGTCGTCCTTGCCGATCCGGCGCTCCACCCTGAGACGGTGGGGCTGGTCGGGCGGCTGCGGCGTGCCGGTGTCAGCGCCGACTTCGACCCGGAGCCGGGCTCGGTGAAGGCGCAGTTCCGCCGGGCCGGAGGACAGGCCCGCTATGCCGCCGTTGTCGGCGAGGAGTGGGCCGCCGGAAAGGTCGTGGTACGCCATCTGGGAACCGGCGAGCAACAGTTGGTCGATGTGGATGACCTCGACGAATGGGTCACGTCGTCGGAGCCGGGGTGAGCAACCGCTACCGCAGCGCCGCGGCCGGCGAACTCGGCGTTGACGACGAGGGACGGTGGGTGCGGCTCGCTGGCTGGGTAGCCCGGAGGCGTGACCACGGCGGGATCGCCTTTCTCGATCTGCGCGATTCCACCGGGATAGTCCAGGTGGTGATCGACCCGGTGGCTGTGCGGGCGGTGCACGATGTCCGTTCAGAGTGGTGTCTCAGCATCGAAGGCACGGTCCGCCGACGGCCCGAAGGGACCGTAAATCCCGACCTCTCCACCGGGGAAGTCGAGGTCGCCGGTGACGCTCTGACCGTGCTCAGCCCGGCAGAAGGTCTTCCCTTCCAGCTCGACGATCGGGTGGAGATCGAGGAGAAGACGCGCCTCGAGTTCCGCTATCTCGACCTGCGCCGTCCTCGGATGGCGGCCAACCTGGTGGCGCGTTCCAGGGCGGTGGCCGCGATCAGGCGCTCGCTCGACGACCTTGGCTTCCTCGAGGTCGAGACGCCGACCCTGATCCGCTCCACTCCCGAAGGCGCCCGCGACCTCCTCGTCCCCAGCCGGCACCAGCCGGGGAGCTTCTTCGCCTTGCCCCAGTCTCCCCAGCTCTTTAAGCAGCTGCTGATGGTCGCGGGAGTGGAGCGGTACTTCCAGATCGCCCGCTGCTACCGCGACGAGGACTTCCGCTCCGACCGACAGGTCGAGTTCACTCAGCTCGACCTCGAAGGTTCGTTCTGGGAGGAGCCCGAGGTTCAAGCAGCGATCGAGGCCGCGGTTGTGGCCGCGGTCGAGGCGGTGCGAAGTGATTCTCCGGCTCTGCCTTTCCACCGGATGACCTGGTCCGAAGCCATGGACCGCTTCGGTACGGACAAACCCGACATGCGTTTCGCGATCGAGCTTGCCGACCTGTCCGACGTCTTCGATGGCACTGCGTTCGCCGGGTTCGGAGACGTGCTCGAAGAGGGAGGCTCGGTCATCGGGCTCGACGCCGGTGCCCTCTCTCTGTCAAGGGCCGGACTCGACGCGCTCGTTGCGCGGGCGAAGGAGCTAGGGGCCTCGGGGCTGGTTTGGATGGTGGTGGAGGAGGGCGGTGGGAGCGTTCGCTCGCCCGTCGCCAAGTTCCTGGCGGAGGGAGAGATCGAGGGCGTCATCGGTGCTCTCGAGGCCGTAGAGGGCGACACCGTGCTGCTCGTGGCGGACGTCAAGCGGCGACGTGCGCAGACGGTGCTCGGCCAGTTGCGCATCGAGTTGGGGCGTCCCGAGGGTCACGACGAGCTGTCCTTTCTGTGGGTCACCGACTTCCCCGCCTTCGAGGAGACGGCAAACGGTCAACTTGTGCCGTCGCACCACCCTTTCACCGCCCCGGTCACTGTGGCCGCCATGCAGGAACGTCCCGCCGAGGCTGTGTCGCGGGCATACGACCTTGTGGTCAATGGAATCGAGCTTGGGTCGGGAAGCATCCGGATACACGATCCCGAAGTCCAAAGCCGCGTGTTCGAGATACTGGGCATCTCGGCCGACGACGCGGAGCGCCGCTTCGGATGGTTCCTGCGTGCGCTCCGCTACGGCGCCCCGCCGCATGGCGGTTTCGCCTTTGGGATCGACCGCTTGGTTGCCGTGCTCCGCGACGAGCCCAACATCAGGGAGGTGATGCCCTTCCCCAAGACCCAGACCGGCTCCGACCCTCTCACCGGCGCCCCGACCGCGGTCGAGGAAGAGCAGCTCACCGAGCTGGGTGTCAGACTGGCGCCCGTGAGGCCCGACGCATGAAGGATCTCATCTCGATGCTGGACGACCATGCGACGACGGTCGCAGTGGTTGGTGCCACCGACAACGCGGCCAAATACGGCTCGGTGATCTACCGAGATATGAAGCGGAAGGGCTACAACGTCCTCGCTGTCAACCCCAACCGGGAAACGGTGGACGGGGATCGCTGCTACCCGGACGTCGCCTCGCTCCCCGAGGCGCCCGACATCATCGACTTGGTGGTCCCGGGCTGGGTTGGCATCGAGGTGGCTCGCCAAGCGCTGGCGCTTGGTCACATGGGGGTGTGGGTCCAGCCGGGCGCCGACTCGCCCCAGCTCATCGACTTCCTCCAACAGAACGGTTTCGACTACCTGGCTGACGCCTGCATCATGGTCGAGTCCCGCGGCATGGCCCGCTGACCACCACCTGGCACTAGTTTTCTGCCATGGCCGACCTGTTCTCCGAGCAGCGCGCCGCCCGGAGGATGGAGGCAGCGCCATTGGCGGCGCGGATGCGCCCGCGGAGCCTCGACGAGGTGGTGGGTCAGCCTGCTCTGCTGGGGCCTGGCGCCGCCTTCCGACGTCTCGTCGAGTCCGGTCGCCCGCTTTCGATGATCCTATGGGGTCCTCCAGGGACCGGGAAGACCACGCTGGCACGCCTGGTGGCGGAGCGAAGCAACGCTGTCTTCGAGGTGCTCTCGGCCACATCGGCCGGGGTCAAGGACGTGCGCGAGGTGCTGGCCGCGGCCAAGCAGCGTCTCGAAGAGGACGGACGGCGCACGGTGCTCTTCATCGACGAGATCCACCGGTTCACCAAGAACCAGCAGGATGCCCTGCTACCCGCGGTCGAGGATGGGATCGTGGTGCTGGTCGGCGCCACCACCGAGAACCCCTTCTTCGAGGTGAACTCGCCGCTGATCTCCCGCTCCACCCTCTTCCGGCTCGAACCGCTCGGTCCCGACGAAGTGACCGTCATTATCCAGCGGGCGCTTGCGGACACCGAGAGGGGAATGGGCGACTCGGGGCTCGACATCGAACCGGAGGCGATGCGAACACTCGCCGACAGGGTCGGGGGCGATGCCCGGCTGGCGCTGAACGCGCTCGAGGTGGCGGGAATGCTCACCGGGTCCCGCTCGACGATCGAAACCGACGACATCGACGAGGCGCTCCGCAGGCGGGTGGTCCGATACGACAAGAGCGGTGACCAGCACTACGACATCATCTCCGCCTTCATCAAAAGCCTCCGGGGATCAGACCCGGACGCCGCCCTCTACTGGCTCTTCACGATGCTCGAGGCGGGTGAGGATCCCGAGTTCATCGCCCGCCGCATGGTGATCCTCGCCTCGGAGGATGTCGGGATGGCCGATCCCATTTCCCTGCAGATCGCGGTAGCCGCTGCTCAGGCCCTCCAGTTCGTTGGTCTTCCCGAGGCCGCATACGCCCTCAGCCAAGCTGCGGTCCATCTCGCCTTGGCGCCCAAGTCGAACTCGATTGCCTCCGCCATGGGCGCCGCCCGGGAAGCGGTGGCGGCGACACCGGGTGCCCAAGTCCCTCTCCACCTCAGGGGCACCGGGTACTGGGGGGCGCGCAAGCTGGGCCACGGGGTCGACTACCAGTACCCACACGACTTCCCCGGTCATGTGATCTCCCAGGGCTATCTCCCCGAAGGCTCGGATGACACCGTGCTCTACAGGCCCACAGACCAAGGGGCCGAGGCTGCCGCCGCCGAGCGCCTTTCGCGGATCGATGAGGTGCTGGGCAAGCCACCGCGCCACGATCCCGGCGTCGATCGGGACGGCTGACGGGTGTCCGAGGCGCCCCTGTCCCCACAGCACTCTGATGGGTGGTAGAACCGGGGGAACGGTGTCGACCGCAGGTCAACCATCGAGCCTCGCCCGCCGCTGGGGGTCATGGCCGCTGCAGGGGGTTGTCTGGGCGCACGCCCAGCTGCGGACCACACTCCGGAGGTTGGGCCTGGTGATGACCGGTCTCGGCACCTTGCTGCGCGAGGCGGCGGCCGGGATGCTCTTTGTCGCTCTGTGGATGGTGACCTTTGGGCTGATGTGGGGGATGGTTGCGGTCCTCCTTGGGGCGCTGATAGAGCAAGTGGCCGAGATGCTGCCACCCGGAGAGGGCCTCGAGGTGGAGCCACGGATGGCGGTTTGGCTCTGGATGGGTTTCCTCGTCGCCTACCCGGTGCGCTGGCTGGTTCTGCGGCTGTTGGCGCTGCGCCGTCCCGCGGCGCGGGCAGCGATGGGCCAGATGCTGTCCGGCCCACTCCGCGTCTGGCACGGGCGGTGGTGCGCCGCCGGCGCTGATAGGACCATCGATGGCGCAGCCGCGTCGGGCGTGACCGCGGGCCTGGTCGCCCAGTTACGACGCGACGAGATCGCGCTGGAGAACGAGAGACGTCTCTGGCTGGCGGGACGGCGTAGCAGGGTGGAGCGTCATGAGGCACCACAGCGACCTGTCACCCCGCCACCACTCGCGGTCCGCCGGACCCGCCCCGCCGGGTGGGCATTCGGACCACCGGTCGAAATGCCCGAGGGACCGCTGTTGACCATCGAGCCATTCATCGGGTACCGCCGCTGGGTGGTCCGGCCGAGCAGCGTCGTTGGCGGCAGCAGCGCCGAGCCGGTGCTGGGGAGCGCCATTGTCGACTACCTCTGGCTGGAGCCCGAGGTCGTCGCCCGGTGCTGGCCCGGGAGGCGGAGCCGGTTCGACCCACTGACCCCGACCACGCACACCGCGCCTTCACTCGACTGCCGATGTGGGATATATGCGTTGCGGGACCCAGGTGGAGTGGACTGGCCTCTCGACGCAGCGCTGTGCGTCGAGGGTGCGGTCGAACTGTCCGGGACCGTCCTCGAGGGAGAGCGTGGCTTTCGAGCGCAGCGAGCCAGGGTCGTCGGCCCGCTCGAGTTGCGAACCGTGTGCGAGCACGGTCTGAGGCGCCGGGCCGTACGCGAGTTGTGCCCGGCGGCACCGAAGGTCGGTGTCATCCGGTCGGATCGCTACGCGTTGGCATGTGAGAAGCACGCCGCAACGCTGCTGGCGGGGAGTGGCGAACCGGTCGAGCTCGCCGCCCTGTTGGAGATGGTGGCGGCGAAACTCGAAACGAGGTATCGGGCAGCGCTGATCGGTGAAGGAGGCAGTTGGGAATGGACATAGGTCCCATCAAACGCGTCTGGGAGGTCGAACCGGTCGAGACGCCGGCGGAGCCTGCACGGGTCGAGCCAAGCCCGCCGGAGCCGGATCGGGGCGAGCCTATGGAGCCGCGAGAGCCGGCCGAGCCGGTGGAGCCGGTCGAGCCCGTCCCCGAGCGGGAGCCGGTGCCAACGGCGCCCAACCCTCCCGACTGAACGATCGGGTCCGGGGAGGGCCAGGGGGCGCCTCCTAGGCTGCGACCCAGTGGACCCCTCTCGGCGGGCTGGTGGCGGTGGGGTCGGCCGTGGGCGTCGCGCTCGGCTCGGCGCTCAGAGCCTGGTGAGGGACGTAATTGGCGGGTTCTTCATCCTCGGCGAGGGACCAATTGCGATCGGTGATGTGGTCACGATCAGCAATGTCACCGGCGAGGTGCAGCAGGTCCGCCCCAGGGTGACCGTGCTGCGCGGCATCGACGGCAACGTGTATTACGTCCCCAACGGCTCGATCGTGGTATCCACCAACCAGAGCCAGGAATACGGGTACGACACCGATGTGGACCGTGTCTTCGACTCGTCGAAGAGGAGCTCGACGCTTTCGCCAGCGATCCGGATTGGGCCGACAGGTTCATCTAGTAGACGAGGGCGCTCGGAGTCGAGGAGTTGACCGAGTCCACCTTGGTCGTGTGCAGCGTGGTCAAGGCGCGTCCCACCGAGCGTTCGACGGTGAAGCGCGAGGGGTATCGCCGGCCCAAGCTGGCGCTCGACAGGGCCGGTGTTCCCATCCACTCCATCTGACCACGCCGGTAGCCTCGCCGCTGTGTTGAGAAGGATCTGGTGGTTCGGCGCAGGGGCGGCGGCAGGGGCCGGGGGCATGATGATGGTGATGCGCTCCCTCTGGCGCCGTCGTCCGCCGACCGCCACCGAGCTCGTCCAGGGAGCGGCACTAACCGTGGCCGATGCCCTCTCCCTCGGGGGGAGGATGCTGCGCCCGCCACCTGCTACGGCACCGGGCGACCGGTAGCCGGCGCCACAACTCAAGGAGCGGGACGACGGCCCCCCGTTAACCTGTCGCCTCCCATGAAGAGCAGTCTCATACGCCAGAAGTTTCTCGACTTCTTTGCCGAGCGTGGCCACGAGGTCCGGCCCTCTGCGTCGCTGATCCCGGTCGACCCCACGCTGCTGCTCACCAACGCCGGGATGGTGCCCTTCAAGCCCTACTTCCTGGGAGAAGAGCAGCCGCCCTTTGACCGGGCGGTGTCGGCGCAGAAGGTGGCCCGCACCGTCGACATCGAGGTGGTGGGCACGACGGTGCGCCATTTCACCTTCTTCGAGATGCTGGGGAACTTCAGCTTCGGCGACTACTTCAAGGAGCAGGCCATCCCGTGGGCCTACGAGCTAAGCACCGAGGTCCTCGGGCTCGACCCCGACCGGCTTTGGTTCACCGTTCACGAGAGCGACGACGAGGCGTCGGCCATTTGGCTCGACGTCGTCGGGGTCGATCCCACGCGGTTGCAGCGTCGAGGCACGGACAATTTCTGGCAGATGGGGGTTCCCGGACCGTGCGGCCCGTGTTCCGAGATCTTCTACGACCGCGGCCCCGAGCACGGCCCCGACGGAGGCCCAGTGGTGGACGAGGAGCGGTTCTGCGAGTTCTGGAACCTGGTCTTCATGCAGTTCATCCAAGATGACCCCTACCACGTGATCGGCGACCTGCCCGCCAGGAGCATTGACACCGGGATGGGCCTGGAACGCGTAGCCATGTTGCTCCAGGATGCGCCGAGCGTCTTCGAGACGGATGTCGTTTGGCCCGTGCTCCAGTCGGGTGCCTCCTACAGCGGTGCCCGCTACGGCGAATCGCCCGAAGTGGACGTGGCGCTGCGGATCCTGGCCGACCACGGCCGCTCTGTCACGATGCTCATCGCCGATGGGGTGGTTCCCTCGAACGACGGCCGCGGGTACGTCCTGCGGCGGATCCTCCGCCGTGCGGTGCGGCACGCATGGCGGCTCGGGGGTGAAGGGCTGGTGATGCCCCGCCTGGTGCGGGCCACGGTCGATGCGCTCGGATCGGGGTACCCCGAGTTGAGTCACAGCGAGCCATTCATCGTCGATGTCGTCGAGCGGGAGGAAGCGAGATTTCGGCGCACCCTCGAGTCGGGGAGCGAGCTGTTGGATGCCGAGTTCGACCGGCTCCAACCGGGCGAAGTGGTCTCCGGCGCAACCGCCTTCAAGCTCCACGACACATACGGGTTTCCCATCGAGGTCACGAGAGAGGTGGCTGAAGAGCAGGGGCTCGGCGTCGACACGGAAGGGTTCGACCGTGAGATGCAGGCCCAGCGGGAGCGCGCCCGGGCCTCCTGGAAGGGCGGTGCCGCCGCCGGGGTGGCCGACACCTACCGGCGGTTGCTCGACGACACAGGTCCCACCGAGTTCCTCGGCTACCGCGACGAGGCGGCCCCCGGCCGAATACTCGCCTTGCTCCGCCAGGGAGATGCGATGGAGCGGGCCGAGGAGGGTGACGAGGTCGAGGTGTTCGTCGACCGGACGCCGTTCTATGCCGAGGCCGGCGGGCAGGTCGGTGACACCGGGATGATCGAGACCGAAACGGGCACGCTGGAAGTGACCGACACGCAGGGTCCGGTCCCCGCCCTCCACGGGCATAAGGCTCGGGTGACGCGGGGTTACGCCCAGGTCGGTCAGGAGGCGCAGCTTTCGATAGACAGCCCTCGCCGCGAGCGGATCCGCAAGAGCCATACCGGGACCCACATCCTCCACTGGTCGTTGCGCGACGTGCTAGGTGACCATGTCCGGCAAGCTGGATCGCTAGTCGAAGCTGGGAGGCTCCGCTTCGACTTCAGCCACTTCAGGGGGCTCGGCCCAGATGAGCTGGAGGAGGTCGAGCTGAGGGCGAACCGGCGCACCGTCGAGAACGCCGCCGTTTCTGATCGGGTGACCAGCAAGCAAGAGGCAGACCGGATCGGTGCTCTCGCCTTCTTTGGCGACAAGTATGGCGAGCAGGTCCGTGTGGTCCGGATCGGTGACTACTCGATCGAGTTGTGCGGAGGGACCCACACGCCAAGCGCCGGCCAGGTGGGGCCGCTGCTGGTGATCGGGGAATCATCGATCGGGTCCAACCTGAGGCGCATCGAGGCGCTTTCGGGGGACGCCGCCTACGACTACATGGTTGGCGTCCGGCGTGCCCTGGCTGAGGCGGGGACGATGTTGCGGGCACGCCCCGATGAGGTACCGGAGCGGGTTCGGGCACTCCAGGAGCGGGCCCGCCAGCTCGAGGAGCGGCTCGGGTCGCTGTCCGACAGGGATCGGGCGGAGGACGCCGCCGCGCTGGCAGCGGAGGCCGAGACGGTAGGCGAGAGGCAGCTGGTGGTGGCTGAGCGCCAGCTCGATCCGGGTGCGCTCCGTGCCCTGGCCTTGGCGGTAAGGGACCGGCTCAGGTCGGGGGCGGTAGTGCTCGGCAGCCGCCACAACGGAAAAGGGGCGTTGGTGGCTGCGGTCACCGCCGACCTGATGGACAGGGGGGTGTCGGCCGCCGACCTCGCCTCAGCCGGGGCTGGTCTGCTCGGTGGTGGTGGCAGCCGCGATCCCGAGCTCTCCCAGGCGGGGGGGCCTCACGGTGAGAAGCTGACCGAAGCGCTCGAAGCGGCACGCGATGCCGCCGGACGCGCATTGGTCGCGTGACTGACGCGCCACAATCGAGCCCTGCTTCCCGTTGATGGGGCGGATACTGGGACTCGACTCGGGGACGCGACGGATCGGCGTTGCGCTCTCCGACCCTCTGCACCTGATCGCCCAACCGCTCGAGGTGATAGCCATCGCCGACTTCGATTCCCGGCTCCGTGCGCTCATCTCCGAGCACGATGTCGAGCGTGTCGTGGTTGGACTCCCCGTCTCACTCTCCGGAACCGAGGGGCAGGCGGCGGAGAGCGCCAAGCGTTTGGCCGAGCGAGTCCTGGCCATGACCGGGCTCCCGGTTGAGTTGTGCGATGAGCGCTTCACGACCCGCACCGCCGAGGAGGCACTGATCTCCGCCGGGGTGATGAGACGTGCACGTCGTGGGATGGTCGATAAAGTGGCCGCCTCCGTGATGCTGCAGCACTACCTGGACGCGCCCCAATCAGGCGGGGACGGGGCTTGAGGCCAGCCCGGTATCCACCATGACCATTGGAAATCCACCCGAAGTCGAAACCGAGCCGACACCACCAGAACCGGCGCCATCGGGTCTGCGCCGCATCATCGGTGTGATCGTCGCATTGGCTGCGGTAACCGCGGTGGTTCTGTTCGGTGCGCCGTTCTTGGCTCGGCTCGTGGGTGGGTCGGGAGCAACCGCGACGACCGTTGTTCCGCCTGGGCAAGAAGTGGCATTCGTCGTCGCTCCTGGGTCGAGCGCCGCTGCCATTGGCTCCCGGCTCGAGCGGGTCGGGGTGGTCTCCGCCGATGAGTTCGCCGCCGCGGTGGCCGACGCCAACGCCGCCGAGGCGCTCCAGGCCGGCGAGTATCAGCTCGAGACCGGAATGAGCGGTCCCGACGTGGTGACCGTGCTGCGCGAGGGGCCGGACGTCGGCCCGACCACACGGGTGACGATCCCCGAAGGGCTTCGTATCGTCGAAATACTCGATCTCCTCGCCGAGGAACTGGAGATGCCCCGCGACGACCTCGAGCGGGCGCTGCTGACCGGAGAGGTATCTACTTCGCTGGCGCCCGGAGACACCCCGACCACGATCGAGGGGTGGGAAGGGCTGCTCTTCCCGGCAACCTACGAGATCCCTGACGACGCCGATCCTGCCGCGGCGTTGCAGATGCTGTCGGACACGGCTGCCGACCGGGTGGCCGAGGTCGATTGGTCGGCGCTCGAGGCAGCGGGGCTCAGCAGGTACGAGGGTTTGGTGATCGCCTCTCTGGTCGAGGCCGAGGCGCGTGTAGATGGCGATCGACGCCGCATCTCCAGCGTGATCCGCAACCGCCTCGACGAGGGGATGCGGCTCGACATCGACGCCACCGTCCTCTACGCGGTGGGGAAGAGGGGCGGCCTCACCTCCGCAGATCTGGAAGTCGACTCGCCCTATAACACTCGGGTGGTGGCCGGTCTGCCGCCGACGCCGATCGCGACTCCGGGCTCGGCCTCGCTCGCCGCCGCGGCCCGCCCGGCCAACACCGACTTTCTCTACTACGTAGTCACCAACAAGCGCGGGCGTCACACCTTCACCGACGATTACGACGAATTCCTGAGCCTCAAGGCACAAGCGCAGGAAGACGGGCTGATCCCATAGCTGCGCGGAACGGTGTCGGAGGGCACTCCTCCTGGTTACGGCTGGTAGTGCTGGGTGACCCGGTGTCACACTCCCTATCCCCGGCAATACACGCGGCGGCTCTCGCCGCCGCGGGGATCTCCGGTGAATACGCCGCACGTCGGGTGGACTCCGAAGGGATGCGCCGAGCCGTCGCCGAGATACGTGACGGCGTTCTCTCCGGCGCCAACGTCACCATGCCGCACAAGGGATTGGCGGCTGACCTCGCCGATCGCCTGGAGCCGCGAGCGATGCGGGCGCGCTCGGTCAACACTCTCTGGAGCGAGGAGAGGTCGGTGCTGGGCGACAGCACCGACATCGACGGTGTGGTCACTGCCTGGGGGTGGGCAGGTCTCCCCGAGGACGCCCCCGTCTTGGTGCTCGGGTCGGGCGGCGCCGCTGCCGCGGCGATCCTGGCCCTCGAAGGCAGGCAACTGACCGTGGCGGCACGGAGACCGGAGCGGGCGGAGGAGTTGCTCGCCACGCTCGGTGTCGATGCCCGGGTCGCGCCGCTCGATGCTCCTTGCCCGGGCGCGGTGGTGGTCAATGCCACCCCGATCGGGATGCACGGAGAGGCGCTCCCCGGGGAGGTGGTGACCGCCGCCTCGGGTCTGTTCGATATGGCCTACGGGTCGGGGCCGACCCCGGCCGTGCAACTTGCCCGCCGGCTCGGGCTGCCGGTGGCCGAGGGGCCCGACATGCTGCTCGCCCAGGCCGCGGCAAGCTTCACCATATGGACGGGTATCGACCCGCCTCTCGATGAGATGCGCGCCGCCCTGGTAGCCGGAATGGGACGATCTGGATGATTTTCCTCACCTTCTTGGTGGGGCTGGCCGGGATCGGTGCCGGATGGCTGGCCACTGCGGTGGCGCACCGGGTGCCGCTCGACCAGGAGTTGGGCACTCCCTGGGTGCGATGCCCCCAATGCGGGGTCCCGGCCACCGGGCTCGATCGCTTCCCGCTGATCTCATACCTGCGTCTGGGCGGCAAGTGTCGCCAGTGCGGCGCCGCCATCAGCCCCCGCTACCCGGTGGTCGAGGTCCTCACCGGCGCCCTCTTCGCCGGAGCGGCGCTGCTCATCGGGTTCCAGTGGATACTCCCCGCCTATCTCTGGTTCGTGGCCGTGACGATGACGTTGGTGCTCACCGATCTCGACCACCAGCGGATTCCCAACCGGATCCTCTATCCCGGCACCGCCATCGCGGTGGTGCTGCTGACCGCGGGGGCCGCCGGGGACGGGCCGATTGAGAACATTCCCATGGCGCTGCTCGCTGGTGCCATCTACCTGGTGGTGATGCTCCTCCTCTCGCTGCTCACCAGGGGCGGCTTTGGCATGGGAGACGTCAAACTCGCCTTCCTGCTTGGTGTCTTCCTCGGCTATCCGGCTTGGCACTACCTGGTATGGGGGACGGCGCTCGGGTTCCTGGTCGGGTCGGTCGCCGCCATCGTGCTCCTCGTCACTCGGAGACGGGGGCGTCGCGACCCCTTCCCCTTTGGCCCGGCGATGGTGGTGGGGGCGTGGTTGGCGCTGCCCCTGACTCCATGGCTCACCACGCTTGCTGTCGGTGGTTGAAGTCAACCGATATCGATCACCAGATCCTCGACGGCGAGGTCGATCACGAGCCGTGAATCTCGGATCCTGGCGTCCTCGAGGCGGACACCATCGGGAAGCTGGGGCAGCGTCAACCGGATCGGCCCCAAGCCGAGCGACTCGAGCTGATCGGCCGTCACCAGGACCTCGCCGTCCACCACCCTTATGGCGGCATCGACTCCAATGGCGGGGAGCGCCTCGAGCTCGAGCCGAAGCCGATCCCCTTCCAGGGCCGCCGAAACCGGCAGGTCGAAGGAGCCCACCACCTCGGCCAACTGGTCCGACGTCATCACGAGCCGCCCGTTCCCCCCCTCCGCCACCGCTT
>DATADW010000191.1:0-6942 GCA_036258335.1 Acidimicrobiia bacterium | reverse complement strand
GACCAACAGCCCCAGAGATAGCCTGTCCCGCACCACTACCTGCTCCATATCGAGCACGTCGGCGCCGCCGGCGGCGAGCACCCTCAGCAGCCCCGCGGTGATCCCGGGACGATCGGTCCCGCTTACCCTCACCAGGATGGTGTTGCGTTCCATCGCCGTGATCGTATCGGTGGGGTGGGAAGCTCAATGCTCGGGGGCAGATACCATCCGGTCCACAGGAGGACCCCATCCATGATCGATGAATACCGACTGCCGCGTAGCGTCGTGCCGCACCGCTACCAGATAAGGCTCGAGCCCGATCTGAACGGCGCCACCTTCGCCGGGTCCGAGACCATCACAGTCGAGGTCAGCGAGCCGGTCGACCACATCGTGCTCAATGCCGCCGAGCTCGACCTGAAATCGGTGTCGCTTCGTGCAGGTGGCGAGACCATTCCCGCCGAGGTGGAGCTGGACGAGAAGCTGCAGCGCGCCACATTGCGCTTCCCCCGCACCATCGAACCTGGCGAGGCGGATCTCGACATCGAGTTCAGCGGAGTGCTCAACGATCAGTTGCACGGCTTCTACCGCTCGACCTTCACCGACGTGGATGGAATGGAACAGACGATCGCCACTACCCAATTCGAGGCGACCGATGCTCGGCGGGCGTTTCCTTGCTGGGACGAGCCCGACTTCAAGGCGTCATTCCAGGTCACGATGGTCGTACCGGAAGACCAATTCGTGGTATCGAACACGATGGAGGAATCGCGCCATGCGGTGGGCGAAAAGGTCGAGGTGCGGTTCGCCGAAACCATGGTCATGTCGACCTATCTTGTGGCATTCGTCGTCGGACCATTTGAGGCAACCGAGCCGGTCGACGTAGACGGGACGCCGGTCCGGATCGTGGCACCCAAGGGCAAGCTGCACCTGGCGCCATACGCTCTGGAGTGCGCCGTCTTCTGTCTTAGCTGTCTGAGCGACTACTACGAGATCCCATACCCGGGCGACAAGGTCGACCATTTGGCTATCCCCGATTTCGCATTTGGGGCAATGGAGAACTTGGGCTGCATCACCTACCGCGAGGCGGCACTTCTCCTCGATGCCGAGAGGGCGACCCAGGCGGAGAAGCTCCGCATCCTCGACGTGGTGGGGCACGAGTTGGCGCATATGTGGTTCGGCGACTTGGTGACGATGAAGTGGTGGGACGGCATTTGGCTCAACGAGGCATTCGCCACCTTCATGGAGATGAAGTCGACCGACGCCATGCGACCCGAATGGAAGCGATGGCTCATGTTCGGGGCGGTGGATCGGCCCTGGGCGTTGGAGATTGACCAGCTCTCGACCTCGCGTGCCGTCGAATTCGAGGTGCAATCGCCCGATGAGGCAAACGAGATGTTCGACGCCCTGACATACGGTAAGGGGTCATCGGTGCTGCGGATGATCGAGCAGTTCATCGGTGAGGAGGCCTTCCGCAACGGTGTCGGGACCTACCTCCGGGCGCACTCCTATGGGAACACTGTGACTGCCGACCTCTGGGCGGGGCTGGACGCCGCCAGCGAGTGGCCGGTGGGCGAGATCATGGACACCTGGATCCTCCAGCCGGGCTATCCGCAGATAGAGATCGACGCGATCGACGCGGGCGTGAGGCTGAGGCAGCGCCGTTTTCTGGCGATCCCCGACGACTCAGACACATCGTCATGGAAGGTCCCGGTGCAGATCCGGGGTGTTGCCGGTGGCGAGAGCTTCGAGCGGAAGGTCCTTCTCGACGATGTCGAGGCGACGGTCGATCTCCCCGGTGAGGTCGAATGGGTGGTGGCCAACGCCGGTGGGCACGGCTTCTACCGGGTGAGCTACTCCGCTGATCTCTTCGAGGCGCTCGTCGTGCGGCTTCAAGAGTTGGAGGACCTCGAGCGGTATGTGCTGCTCGACGATGCCAACGCCTTCGTCCTATCGGGCCAGCTCGATGCCCCTTCCGTCCTTCGATTGTTGGAGGCGTACGCCGACGAGAGCGAACAGGCGATCTGGCAATTGGTGTTGCGCGTTCTCGCATCCACCGAGCACCACGTCATCCCCGACGAGCAACTTGACCGGTTCCACGGGTTGGTCCAGCGGCTGCTGTCCCCAACTGCGGAACGGCTCGGGTGGGAACCGCAGCCAGATGAGTCAGACCTCACCCGCCGGCTGCGCGGGCAGATGTTGCTCGCCCTCGGAGGCCGCCTCGGACGGCACGAGCCATTCACCGAGCAGGGGGTAGCGATAGCCGAGAAGGTCATCGACCGAGATCCGAGCGTCGACCCCGACGTAGCGCTGGCGGCGCTTTTCATCGCCGCCGACAACGGCGACGTTGCCGACTACGAGCGGATGCTGCACGGATACAAGAGCGCTGAAGATCCTCAGGAGGAGAGGCGATTCCTCGATGCGGTTTGTCGGTTCGACGATTCGGACCTTGCCGAGCGGACGGTGTCACTCACGCTCGACGGGACGATCCGGCTACAGGAGAGCTTTTGGATTCTGGCGCGGGTCCTCGGCGGCCGCGACTCGGGGACCAGCGCCTGGCGAGCCATCCGCTCGAGGTGGGATGACATCCTGGCGGCGGTGCCACAGAGGTTGATCGCTCGCATCCTCGATGGCATCCCACAGCTTTCCCACCCCGAGGTGGCGCGCGATGCCGAGTCGTTCTTCGCCGAGGCCGAGGTTCCGGAGGGGGCCCGAACGGTGCCTCAGCGACTCGAGTTACTCCGAGCCAACGTCGGTCTGAGAGAGCGGGAGACCGAGAGGGTCGCCGCCTACCTGGAGGCCGAGGAGAGCTGACGGAAGGTCCCGAGGGACCGTCCAATCACCTCAACTCAACGGTGGCGCCGGCGCCCTCGAGTTGCTCCTTCGCCTTCTCGGCGGCTTCCTTGTCGACGGCTTCGAGCACGGCCTTCGGGGCGCTCTCCACGAGTTCCTTGGCCTCGCGCAGCCCGAGGCTGGTGAGGGTGCGGACCTCCTTGATTACCTGGATCTTCTTGTCGCCGACCGCGGAGATGACGACATCGAACTCGTCCTTCTCCTCTTCGACGGCGGCGGCCGCACCATCACCGCCAGCCACGGGGGCCGCAGCCACGGCCATCGGGGCGGCAGCGGTCACCTCGAAGCGCTCCTCGAAAGCATCGAGGAAGTCCTTTAGCTCGAGAACGGTCATCTCCTCGAAGACCGAGAGCAGATCCTGTGTCGTCATCTTCGCCATGGTCATACCTCCTCGGCCGGCTCACCCGGCGTTTCAGTGTTGGTGTCCTCTTCGGCAACAGCCACCGGATCGTCGCCACGTTCGGTTTCGGGCTCCTCCGCTACCTCGGCAGTCGCTTCAACTTCGGACTCCGCAGCGGCTTCGGGCTCGGACTCGGCGGCAGCCTCGGGTTCAGCGACCTCAGGCTCCGCAGCGGGCTCGGGCTCGGACTCCTCCGCCACCTCGGCAGTCGCTTCAATCTCGGACTCCGCAGCGGCCTCGGACTCGGACTCCGAAGCTGCCTCGGGTTCGACAGCCGCCTCAAGCTCCGCAGCCGCCTCGGACTCGGACTCTTCGACCACTTCGGCAACTTCTTCACCAGCCGTCTGCCGTCTGCCGTCTGCCGTCTCCTCAGAAGCCGCCATCTGCAATCCGCCGTCTGCCGTCTCCACAGAAGCCGCCAGCGTGGGCTCGTCTTCCGTCTTCCGACTTCCGTCTTCCGCCTGCGATGCCTTCTTCTCCAGCAACTGCGACACCACCGATGCGGTGTTGCGGGTGAGTGCCGAGAAGAGGCCGGCGGCCTGGGCGAGTGGTGCTTGGAAGGCACCCGCCAGCTTGGCCAGGAGCACGGGGCGGGGCTCGACATCGGCCAGCTTGCTCACCTGCTCGGGGAGGAGCAGCCTCCCACCGAGGATGCCGGCCTTGACCACGAGTTGCTCGTGGTCACGGGCGAAGTCGCGCAAGGCCCTCGCCGACTCGACCGGGTCCCCACCGGCGAAAGCGAGTGCAGTCGGCCCGGTGAGCCACTCCTCAATGCCCTCGATCCCCAACTCACCCGCGGCAAGACGAGCCAAGGTCATCTTGACGATCTTGTAATCGGTCCCGCTGGCGCGAAGGCTTCGCCGCAACTGCTGTTGCTGGCCGACGTTGAGACCGCGGTACTCGGTCAAGAAGGTGGCTTGAGCCGACTCGATCCGGCTCCTTATGTCCTCGACTGCCTGGACCTTCTCAGGTCGTGGCATGTGTCCTCCTCAAAGAGAAAGGTCCCGGCCAGAGACCAGGACCTCGAGAGAAGGCCGCCCACATGGAAACGACCCGTTTTAGAGGTGACCTGCGCAGGCGGGTGGCTGGCCACCCTTATGCGAAGCGGCCTGCGGTCTCTGGCCTTGTTGTAAACAAGGGTAACAGGTGATTTCCGAGCATCTTCCGGCCGGTGAATTAGCGCTGGACAAAGCGACCGTGGCGGCGCGACACTGCACGAGACAGGGGGGCCTCGCCGGGCGGGACGTCCTCACCTGACCGCTACCGTCCCGGGAGAGGCACGGCGAACGAGAGCCTCGGTGGAGTGCAGCCCCTACCCTGCCCCACCGCAGAGGATCGGCTCTCTGGGCGGCACCCTGGCGGCCGCCCCGCCGCTCACCGCTGAGCAGCCGCTCCAGAGGCGAGGCTCCCCTGTGGCCTTTCCTCAGTGGGCCAGCGCAGCCAGGTCGTCGACCTTGGCGATGTCCACCGCCACGCCGGGTCCCATCGTTGACGAGACACTGACGTGCCTGATGTACCGCCCCTTGGCGGCTGCGGGTCGGGTTCGGACCAATTCGGACGTGAGCGCCGCCAAGTTGCCGATCAACTGTTCACGCTCGAAAGAGACCTTGCCAATTGGGGCGTGGACGTTGCCGTACCGGTCGTTGCGGTATTCGATACGACCCGCCTTGAACTCCTCCACCGCCTTGCCCACATCGACGGTCACGGTTCCCGCCTTCGGGTTTGGCATCAATCCCCGGGGACCGAGGACACGGCCCAACTTCCCCACCTCGGACATCAGGTCGGGCGTCGCCACGGCGATGTCGAAGTCGAGAGACTGCTCGCCTTCCTGAATACGCGCCACCAACTCGGGACCGCCGACGATGTCGGCACCGGCGGCCTCGGCCTCGCGCGCCTTGTCGGCTTGGGCGAACACGGCCACCCGGACTGCCTTCCCGGTGCCGTGGGGGAGGCTCACCGTGCCCCTGACCATCTGGTCGGCGCGCCTCGGGTCGATCCCGAGCCGGAACGCAACCTCGACCGTCTCGTCAAAGCTCGCCGGGGCGAGCACCTTGACCAGGTCGACCGCCTCACCTGCGGTGTAGGAAGCGTTGTGATCAAAGCGTCGCATCGCCTCGAGGTACTTCTTGCCGTGCTTCGGCATTGCTCATTCCTTTCGTGGTCCAGACGAGCCAGCTCTTTGCCGGCCCTCCCACAGCCCGCGAGGCGTCAGCCGATGACGTCGATCCCCATGGAGCGGGCGGTCCCCTCGATCACCAACATCGCCTGGTCGACGTCATTGGCGTTGAGATCGGGCATCTTGGTCTCTGCGATCTGACGAATCTGCGCCTTCGTCACCCGCCCCACCTTCTCGGTGCGAGGGCTCGAAGAGCCCTTGGGCACCTGGGCGGCCTGGCGGAGCAGGACGGCAGCCGGCGGTGTCTTGGTGACGAACGTGAAGCTGCGGTCCTCGTATATCGAGACCTCGACCGGGACGATTGTCCCCGTCTGGCTGGCCGTCGCCTCGTTGTACGCTCGGACGAAGTCCATGATGTTGACCCCGTGGGGACCGAGGGCGGTGCCCACCGGCGGCGCCGGGCTGGCCTGCCCGGCGGGGATCTGCAGTTTCAATGTCGTGACGAGTCGCTTCCTACCCACTTCCGCTTCTTTCTAGGTACTAAGTACCAAGTACTCAGTACTTCATTGCTTGGTGATGTCCTCGAACCCGAGCTCCACCGGGGTGTCGCGCCCGAAGATGTTGACCAGCACCACGACCTTGGACTGGTCGACGTTGATGCTCTCGATGACCCCGTTGAAGTCGGCGAACGGCCCGGTGACCACCCGAACAGTCTCCCCGACCTCCCACTCCGGCTTGTAGCGGGGCTCCTTCTTGACTTCCTTCTTCTCCACCCCGAGGAAGCGCTCCACCTCGCGACGGGACAGCGGGGATGGCTTGCTCCCGCCGCCAACGAACCCGGTGACCCCGGGAGTGTTGCGCACCGCGTACCAGGAGTCGTCGTCGAGCACCATCCGGACCAGGATGTAGCCGGGGAAGACCTTCTTCATTACGGTGACCTTCCGGCCCCCCTTGAACTCGACCACCGGCTCGAGCGGGATCACCACCTCGAAGATCCGGTCCTCCATGTGCATCGACCGGATGCGGGTCTCGAGGTTTGCCTTGACCTTGTTCTCGTAGCCCGAATAGGAGTGGATGACGTACCAGCCGCCCTCGAGGTCGTATGGGCTGGTAGTCGGCTCCTCCTCTTCGACTACCTCTGTCTCTTCGATGATGTCGACAGCGTCGGTCATCGCATCATCCCCCAGCTCCTTGGAGCAGCCACAAGATGCCCTCCTTGAGCACGATGTCGAAGGCGAAGACGATCAAGGTAACCGCTGTGGTGGTGATGAGGGTCACCGAGGTGAAGGCGATCATCTGCTCACGGGTCGGCCACTGCACCCGGCGGAGCTCGGTGCGGACCTCACGCAGGAAAATCCCCAGCCGCTGCCAGAGGTTGGGCTTCTGCTCGGCAGGCTTGCCGGCGGGACGCTTGGTGCGCGCCGCCTGGCGACGCTGTTGTTGCGTCTGCTTCTGCCGCCGCTCCTCGCGCTCGACGAGGCGCCTCATCTCTCGGTTCATCTGATGTATCGCTTCCTTGCGGAGCAGGGGCGGCGGGACTCGAACCCGCAACCTCCGGTTTTGGAGACCGGCGCTCTGCCAATTCGAGCTACACCCCTCC
>DATADW010000190.1:0-1572 GCA_036258335.1 Acidimicrobiia bacterium | reverse complement strand
GCGCGATGTGTCGATCGATGATGGGCGAGTGGTGGTCACCATCACCCCCACCTATTCGGGATGCCCGGCGATGGATGCCATCAGGGAGGCAATTGTCGGGTCGCTCCCCGAGTGTGAGGTGGCGGTGCGCACCGTTCACAGCCCGGCGTGGACGACCGATTGGATGAGTGCCGAGGGCAGGCGCAAGCTCGAGGAGTACGGGATCGCCGCTCCATCGCCTGCCCACGAGGCGCGCTGCCCCCGTTGTCGGGCGGCGGGCGCCCGTACCGTTTCCTTCTTCGGCTCCACCGCCTGCAAGGCGATGTTGGTGTGCTCCAGCTGTGGCGAGCCGTTCGATCTCTTCAAGGAGCTGTGAGCTGGGGACGCCCCGCTTCCACCCGCTGCGTGTAGCCGAGATCGCCCCGCTCACCGACGACTCGGTTGCGGTCACCCTCGACGTGCCCGAGCCGCTGGCCGACACGTTCCGCTACCTCCCCGGCCAGCACGTGACGCTGCGGGCCATGATCGGGGGCCACGACGTGCGCCGCTCCTACTCGATCTGCGCCAACGCCAACACAGCCCGGCTTCGTGTAGGGATAAAGAGACTCGGAGGAGGCGCCTTCTCCACCTGGGCGGTGAAAGAGCTGCGGACAGGCGACACGCTCGACGTAATGCCACCGGTGGGCGAGTTCACCATCACCCCCGATCCCTTGGCGGGGCGCCACTATGCCGCCATCGCCGCCGGCTCGGGGATCACACCGGTCCTCTCGTTGGTATCGACCACGCTCGAATCCGAGCCCGCGAGTCGTTGGACGGTGATCTTCGGGAATCGCTCCTCCCGGACGGTGATGTTTCTCGACGAGCTGCAGGGGCTCAAGGACCGCTACCCCGACCGTATGCACTTGGTGCACGTGCTCAGCCAGGAGATGCCTGAGGTACCTCTGTTCGCCGGGCGCATCGACCGGGACAAGCTGGAGAGGCTCTTCGCCACCGTCACCGATGCCGCAACCGTCGACGAGTGGTTCCTGTGTGGTCCCTTCGAGATGGTGGGCGTTGCCCGTGACCTGCTCGAGGAGCGGGGCGTCGAGCCAAAGAGCATCCACGATGAGCTCTTCTTCGCCGGTCCGCTCGACGTGGAAGCGCTCCCCACCGAGCCGCCGCCGGGTGAAGGCGCCGTGGCCGTGGAGTTCACCCTGGCGGGACGGAGGTCCGAGGTCCGGATGCGGCCAGAGGAAAAGATCCTCGATGCCGCGCTCCGGGTGCGCCGGGAGCTTCCGTTCTCCTGCAAAGGGGGGATGTGCGCCTCGTGCAAGGCCCGGCTAATCGAGGGAGAAGTCGAGATGGAGAAGAACCACGCCCTGGTCGACACCGACCTCGACCAGGGTCTGGTCCTCACCTGCCAGAGCCACCCGCTGACCGATCGCATCGTCCTGGATTACGACGTATGAGGGCTGAGACGGAAGACGGAAGACGGACGACGGAAGACGGAAGCCAGAAGACTGCAGACGGCAGACGGCAGACGGCGGCCAATCAACGCTTCCCGGCGTACGACGATCGGAACCCGCGTCGCCCTTCTTTCCGTCCCTCCGCAGG
>DATADW010000189.1:0-2972 GCA_036258335.1 Acidimicrobiia bacterium | reverse complement strand
CAATTGAGCGGGAAGTGGATCGGCCGCAGGGTCCATATCGCCATACCACTCCGGATTGTCGAGGACCAGCTCCTCTCGGGGGTCGTCGGTGACCGCGAGCGAGTCAACCCTTTGACCAAGTAGATCGGAGTATCCCGACGGGGCGAGGCCGAAGGGACCGCGGTCACCGAACAAACGGAGGTGGTATCGGGCGATGCCGAGCGCCTCGCCGAAGCCGGCGGAGAAGGTGAGTGGGCTCGCACTCATCATTGTGCTTTGGTTCCGCCGTGGCCGGTCGGTGGCGATGAGAGAAGTGCCGTCCATCGTCCAGAGGGCGTCGATCCCGAGGACGTCGGCGACGGTGGGGACCACGTCGACCGTCTCCGCCCGGTAGTCGTCGATGCCGCCGTGGGCCTGATGAGGGCGCTTGATGAAGAACGGTACGGAGGCGATGTCTCCCACCGTCTCGGGGGTGAGGCGCCTCGGGTGCTGCTCTGGTCGGACGCTGACGCCGTGGTCTGCGACCACGATGATGAGGGTGTCGTCGTAGCTGCCGTGCGCTTCGAGCCGGTTGATCATCTCCCCTATGAGCCGGTCCGCGTATTGGACCTGGATCTGGAGCTTCTGGTAGTCCTGCGCTACCAGCCATTCGTTCTCTACCCAGCGATCTGGCCCCATCCCGGTCAAGTAGCCGGCAAGGTACTCCCTCCCGTCGGGGAGGTAGTCCCACGGACGGTGTGGGATCAGCAGGTGGCCGAAGTGGAACTCGTCCCGACCTAGGGGATGGTTGAGACCATCGAGGAAGCGGGTGATGTCGCCTCGCCGGTCGTCCGCGACGGCGGCGAAGAAACGGCTCTTGTTGTCCCACTCCGGCGGTGCACTGGCCTCATCTATGTCGAAGAACTCCGGGCTCTGTTCGATGGCCGGCTGCGGCGCATCGTCGGTGAGAAACGGGCGGTGCGTGACCACCGCCAAGTGTGGATCGAGACTCGACCAGTGAGGACGCTCCACGATTTGGGGGTCGGCGGTGCAGACGAAGTCGGGACACAGCTCGGTCAGTGGCTCTACGGCTTGCACTCGGTAACGGTCTCCGAGCAGGGTGAACAGGTTGCGGGGAAAGTCTGCGGCTCGGGGGACTTTTCCCTCGTTCGGCGCCACCACGCCACTGAGGATGGTGGGAAGCGCCTTCTCGGTGAACTGGTGATTGCCGACCGCGTTCCGAAACCAGGTCCCGTCCTCGGCCAGTCGGCTGAAGTTGGGGAAATCCTCCTCGTCGATGCGACCGTGTTGATCGAGCAAAGAGGCGACGGGGAACTCGTCGAAAACGACCATGACAACCGGCGCCGGATCCCACACCGGGGCGAGCGAAGCCAGCGACGCCGAGGCCCACGACGGGCGAGGCGTAGACGTCGGACCGAGAACGATGCCAGCCATCACCGCAACCCACACCGCAGCCAGACGCCCGACGAAGCGCGGCAAGCGGCGGCCACCGCCGCCGAAGGTGGAGGCAGATTGCAAGCAACCAATCCTACGGGGGTGTATCGGGCGGAATCGCCGTGAAATCGAAAGGCGACCAGCGGTCGATAGGTTGTTCGGATGACTCACTCTTCGTTCGACCACGGGCGCAGGATCTCTGCGGCACGTCGACTCCTCGGCGCGGCAGGGATCGACGCCCTGGCGCTATCGGTCGGTGGCGACCTCCCCTACCTGACCGGGTACGAGGCCTTGCTGACCGAACGGCTCACCATGCTGGTGCTTCGGACCGACGGTGACGGGGTGCTCGTTGTCCCGCGATTGGAGGCACCCCGGGTCGTCCCCTTACCCGACTTGTTCGGCATCCGGCCCTGGGACGAGACCGATGATCCGCTGTCGGTGGTGGTCGAGGAACTCGACGGGCTCGATGTGGTCGCGGTGGGCGATCAGACGTGGGCTGTGTTCTTACTTGGGATGCAGCAGGCCCTGCCCGGCACCAGGTTCACCTCGGCCGCTCCGATCACGCGGCAGCTCCGGATGAGGAAGGACGCCAATGAGATCTCTTTGCTCAGGGCTGCCGCTGCTGCCACGGATCGGGTGGTCGAGCGGCTGGCCAAGACGAGGTTCTCGGGCCAGACCGAGAGACAACTCGCCGCGACGGTGGCCGAGTGGGCGCTCGAGGAAGGGCACGACACCACCGGGTTCGCCATCGTCGCCTCCGGTCCCAACGCAGCCTCCCCGCATCATTCGCCTTCCGACCGCCCAATCGAGCGAGGCGACACCGTGGTGGTCGACTTCGGGGGTCGGATCGGCGGCTACTGCTCAGACACCACAAGGACCTTCGTGGTCGGTGATCCGTCGACCGCGGTCGAAGCGGCCTACCGAGTGTTAGACGAGGCGCAGCGAACGGGGGTGGAGACGGTTAGGCCCGGTGTACAGGCTGGCGAGGTCGATGCCGTCACGAGGGAGGTCATCGATGAGGCGGGACTGGGAGACCTGTTCATCCACCGTACCGGCCACGGGATCGGCTTGGAGGTCCACGAGCATCCCTACATCGTCGCCGGGAACGACACTGCGCTGGAGCCCGGGATGGCCTTCTCGGTCGAGCCAGGCATCTACGCGCCGGAAAGCTGGGGGATGAGGATCGAGGACATCGTCGCCGTCACCTCTGATGGCGTCGACCGCCTCAACCAATCCGACCGCCGCCTCTATGTAGTGGGGTGAGCGTCACTCTCCGCCTCCCCCGGTGAGGAGAGGGGAAGCTGCTAACCGCCTCCCCCGGTGAGGGGGAGCCCAAGGAACTCCCGCACCGGTGTGGCCAGACCCGGCGCGGTGGCGACGAAGCCGGACAGTTTGGGGTTCTCCTGGTTGAAAGCTGGTTCAGCTCCATCCAGTGTCAGCAGCGCCCCGCCGCCGGCGAGGACGATGGCCGCCCCCGCGGCCACGTCCCACTCGTGTTTGGGGACGAGTGTCCAGGTGGCGTCGGCCAGCCCGGCGCCGACCAGTCCCAGCTTGTAGGC
>DATADW010000188.1:0-7514 GCA_036258335.1 Acidimicrobiia bacterium | reverse complement strand
GAATCCTAAGCGTGTAGTTCACAGTTGTCCACAGGAACGCACTGGTAGCCATTGCGGTAAGAATGGCTACCAGAACGGCTACCAGTGGACCGCTTGGACCGGTTGGCTAGGTAGTTGGTGGCCCTGTGACCTGGGGTTTTGTGGTGGAGGTGAGGGGATTTGAACCCCTGACTTCTTCCGTGCGAGGGAAGCGCTCTGCCGGGCTGAGCTACACCCCCATGAGGGACGGTCAGTTTATCGGGGGTTGGAACCCGGGTTGTTGGACTTGTCGAGCCGCTGTTGCAGTTCGATCCGGAGCTTCTCCTGAACGACGGTCGTGGTGAGATCAGAACGAGAGCGTTCGACGAGGGCTCGGGCGACGTCGGTGGTGCGGCGCAGACCGCCGGTCATCCCGTCAGGGAAGTCGAGATCGGCGAGCAGGTCGACGATCGAGTCCATCGCAACCAGGACCTCCTCTGCTTCGGCCACTTCCCCGGCGCGGAGACGATCGAGCATGCGGCGGCGGAGCTCGCCGACCGCTTCTCCCATTCCGTTGAGGAACGGCGCCACGTCGAGACCGAGAGCACGATGGTCGGAAAGACCGGTGCCTCTCGCCAGGGCTGCGGTCAGCCGGGCCTCGGCGTACTCCTTGGCGGCGTCGGCGACGAAACCGGCGCGAAGCACCTCGGGGTGCGGCGCCAAAGCAGCTTGGACCGCGGCGAGGGCTTCTCCCGCCTCCCCAATCAGGCCCTCGGCCCGCCTCCACTCCTCGCGATGAACCGCTCGGATGGCGTTGGCCGAGCAACGGATGATCCGTCGGCAATCCGCCAACGCAGCCTCGCGCGCCCGATAGGCCGCCTCCAGGTCGGCGCGAGCCAACGCCTCGATCGAGCTCAAGTCGGGAGCGGCCACTGGATCAGCGGGAAGCGACGACGCGTATCCGAGGGGCTGCGTCATCGGCCGCAGCCTCGGGCTCCTGCAACTGTGCCGACTCCAATCGGCGCCGCTGCTTGATCTGGACCAATGTCGCCACGTAACAGGCCACAGCGGCGTCGATAGCGATATGGACGTACAGAATCGTCCTCGACCCGGTCATCAACGCCGCCACCAGCGTCCCCACTGCTGCCAGCAGGAGCAAGATCAGCATCAGACGGCGCCGGACCAAGACCCGATTGCGGTTTGCCTCCAGCAGGGCGCGGTTGCGCCGACGGGCGGTCCGTCCCTGTACGGACGCCAGCTTCGAGGTCCACCGCCCGAACTCCTCGGTTGTGTTGAGCGGGCCTTCCTTACGGCTGGCGAACACCTCTGGAAAGAGGAAGGCGCCCCATACACCCGCCAGCACGACAAACAAGACGATGATTCCCGGTTCCAAGTGGTCTCCGCCCCGCTTGGTTTAGCGGAGCGTAGCCAAGCCCCGGTTTACGGTTCAAGCTTCTCGCTGGGGAAGGACTGCGCGCTCCCAGCGGCCTGAGCGCCCTCCCGACTTGCTCACGAGATGGACCGAGCCTAGTTCCGCTCCCCGCTCTACCGACTTGACCATGTCATAGAGAGACAGCCCTGCCACTGCCACCGCGGTCAGCGCCTCCATCTCTACGCCGGTCCGGCCGGTGGTCGACACCGTCGCGGTCAGCCGGGCCCCCTCGTCGCATTCCTCGATCTCAACCGAGACCGAGTCGATAGGCAGTGGGTGGCACAGCGGGATCAGCTCCGAGGTCCGCTTGGCTCCCATGATCCCGGCGACCCGGGCCGACGCCAAGGCGTCGCCCTTGGGGAGCTTCCCTGAGAAGAGCAGGTCACGGGTCTCGGCGGAAAGCCGGAGCACTCCCTCGGCTACGGCGGTGCGAGCAGTGACGTCTTTGGCGCCCACATCGACCATGTGGACGTGGCCGTGCTCGTCGAGGTGGGAGAAGGTCATGGCTGTCCTGAAGTCGAGCACCATTGGGAGTTCGGCAGCCCCACTACCTGCTGCTTGGCAGCGGGGCCCTTCCCCTCTACAGGGGGACGGACTCGGATTGACTGCCGTCTGCCGTCTGCCGTCTGCCGTCTCATTGGGCGAGGGCTTCGTCGGCGGTGCGGGACTCGGCTTGCCGAAACATCTCGAGCACCACCGGCCCGCCGGCGGGCACGGTCGACACACCCTCGGGGACCACGGCGAAGGCATCGGCCGCGGCCAGGGCGGAGAGGACGTTCGAGGATTGCCCACCGGAAGATTCGGCGTGGAGGGTGCCGTCTTCCCACCATGTCCGTACTCGGAGGAAGACGGTCTTCGCCGGATCGGTCTCGGCGCCCCCCACGAGCACACCGCTGACACGTGGACGGAACAGCTTCTCGGCTCCCATCATCTGGAGGAGCGCCGGCCGGGCGAACTGCTCGAAGGCGACCATCACCGACACCGGGTTGCCGGGAAGCCCGAAGAAGGGGGTGCCGCCGAGCCGGCCGAAGGCAAACGGCTTGGCCGGCTGCATCGCAGTCTGCCACACCTCAATCCCGCCCAGCTCGCCAACGAGCTGTTTCACCAAGTCGTACTCCCCCATCGAGACCCCACCCGAGGTGACCACGGCGTCCGCCTCGGCCGAGGCGCGCAAAAGCGCAGAGCGAAGCGTCTGCTCGTCGTCGGGGATGATCCCGAGGTCGATCACCTCGACCCCCAACTCCGAGAGGAGAGCCGCCAGCAAGGGACGGTTGGTGTCGCGAATCTGACCAGGACCGAGCTCGGCGGTATCGGGAGGCCGCAGCTCGTCGCCGGTCGACATGATCGCAACCCGAGGTCGGCGGTAGGTCTTGACCCGACCCACCCCGATGGAAGCGAGGACCGCCAGGTGCGCCGGGCCGAGTCTCTCCCCGGTTCGCAGCACCGTGGCGCCGGCGGCGACATCTCCCCCGGCGGCTCTCACCGAAGCGCCCTTGGGGACCGCCTCCAGGATTTCAACTCGATCACCCTCCTGGCGGGTCACCTCCACCGGGACCACTGCGTCGGCGCCGTCGGGAATGGTGGCGCCGGTCATGATCTTGATGGCGCTCCCCGGTGTCACCGTGGTGGTGGGTACCCGCCCCGCAGCCACTTCCTCGATGACACTCAGCGTCGCCGGTGCCGCGGCGATGTCGGCGGCGATTACGGCGTAGCCGTCCATTGCCGAGTTGGCGAAGGGGGGTACGTCGTGTGGAGCCCGCACCTCCTCGGCGAGCACCAGCCCGAGCGCCTCGTCGAGCGTGATCTCGGTGACGGGAAGTTGTCGGACCCCCGAAAGGACAGTCGCCTGTGCCTGACGCAGGGGCCGCATCACTCGGCGACCGTTGCCGCCAGCCGGCGGAAGTCGTCGCCCCACTCCTCATGCGCGGCGCCGAGCACGGCGGTGGCCTCGGCCAGCCCATACGGCGTGCCCACATCGAGCAGATCGACGTCGGCCACCGACCCCAGGCACCGGTTGGCGCGCCCCAGGGCGTCGATGGCGTCGGTCAGCTGGATCTCACCACCGTGACCCGGCTCGAGCTTGGTCAGGACGTCGAAGATCTCGGAGGTGAAGAGGTAGCGGCCGATCAGCCCGAGCCGCGACGGAGCCGCAGCGGCACCGGGCTTCTCCACGGCGCCCCGTACCTCGACCACCGAGTCGGAGCGCTCATCGCCGGGAACGATGACCCCGTAACGGTCGAGGAACTCGTCGGACAGGCGGCGCAGACAGACAACCGAGCCCCCGTCGTAGGCCGCCGCCAAGGCGGGGAGCACGTCCGCACCGGGACGGACGATGTTGTCGGCGAGGAGGCAGAAGAAGGGCCGGTCGTGCACCACCTCTCGAGCCTCGAGGACGGCATGTCCCAGACCGAGAGGCTCCTCCTGGACGATTGGCCGCACCTTGACATGTTCCAAACCGGGAAGCCTGCCGTCGACCAGGAAGTGCTGCTGGATGAGGTGGCCGGCGTCCAGATCGACGACGATCACGGCCTCGGTGGCGCCCGCCCGTGCCGCTTCCTCGACGGCGTACTGGATGGCGGGGCGATCGATCACGGTGATCAGGGCCTTGGGGACCACCCGGGTTGCCGGACGCATCCTGGTTCCCCGTCCCGCTGCTGGAATGACGGCTACCTCAATGGTCATGAACGCACAAGAGGTGTTGGGGCACGTCGGCGAGTCTAAGTGGGCGTCTTCGACGGCGCACACCGACCACTAACCTCCCGGCCCAGCCAACACGATGGCGGTATGCCCACTTACGAATACGTCTGCAAGCAATGCGGTGATCGGTTCGAGATCTTCCAGCCGTTCTCGGCGAAGCCCCTCAAGAAGCACGAGGTGTGCGGCGGTCCTCTGCAGAAGGTGTTCCATCCGGCCGGGGTGGTGTTCAAGGGAAGCGGCTTCTACTCAACCGACTCTCGCTCCAAGCCGTCGTCGGTGAGCCCCCCCAAGGACAAGGGCACCGACAAGGGCGACGGGAAACCAGCCAAAGCTGGCACCGAGGCCGGGTCGTCGTCGGGTTCGAGTTCGACGTCAACCAAGAGCGACGAATGATCGGCGTCTTTGGTGGGACCGGGTTCTATGAGTTCCTCGACCAGGCCCGCACCGTCGAGGTGGACACCCCCTACGGAGAACCCTCGGCACCGGCGACGGTGGGCGAGGTCGACGGGGTGGAAGTCGCCTTCATCCCCCGGCATGGCCACGATCACCAGTACCCGCCACATCTGGTGCCGTATCGGGCCAACGTGTGGGCGATGAAGGAGCTGGGCGTGGACCGCATCGTCGGCCCATGCGCCGCCGGCAGCCTGGTGTCCGAGTACGGCCCGGGCCATTTGGTGGTACCCGACCAGTTGGTCGACCGCACCTGGGGGCGTCCATCGACTTTCTACGACGGGCCCGATGTGGTTCACATCGCCTTCGCTGATCCTTACTGCCCCGAGCTGCGCCCCCTGGCGCTCGAGTCCTGCCGCCAGGCGGGGGCGACGGTCCACGACGGCGGCGCCACCGTGGTCGTCCAAGGGCCCCGGTTCTCCACCCGGGCCGAGAGCCGCTGGTTCGCCCAGTCGGGCTTCAAGGTGATCAACATGACCCAGTTGCCCGAGGCGCTGCTCGCCCGGGAGTTGGAGATCTGTTACGTCAACATCGCGGTGGTGACCGACTACGACGTCGGCGTCGAGGGCGAGATCGAAGCGGTCACCCACCACGCCGTGCTCGAGCTGTTCAAGGAAACGCTGGGAACGCTGCGCCAGGCGGTCCGGCTCCTCATCCCCCGGGCGGCGGAGACGGCACGGCAGTGCCCCTGCGCCACCGCCCTCGAAGGCGCCACCGGCTGACCCTCTTCCCTCGCGCACCCACGACCGATACCTTGCCGGGGTGCTCTGGTTGTCGCGCCCGCCCTATCTGCGCTGGCTGGGGGCGGCCGTCATCCTGGGGCTGGCTCTCTGGATCGAGCTCCGACCCCGCGCTGAGGTGGAGCATCCCTATGCCCGGACTGATCTCGCCGCCGGCAGCGTGGTCGATGCGGAGAGCGTCGAGTGGCGCCCCGTGCCTGGTGGGGTCCTCCCACCCGTCGAGCTCGACGGGTTGGCCTTGGTGGACATCCCAGCCGGCGAGCCGCTGTCGCCGGCGCTGATTGCAACCGACTCGGTCGAGCCCCCCGAGGGCTGGTGGGCTCTGGAGGTACCGCTCCCCGCAGGCGCCCTCCCCGGTGGACTGGTGCGGATGGTGCTGCTGCCCGGTCTCGGAGTCGCTGGCCAATCGCAGGTGGTCGAGGGCGAGGTGATGGCGGGTCTGCCCGACGACCCGCTCAACCCAGGCGAGCCAACGGGACTGGTCGCCATCCCCGCCGCGGCTGCCGCCCCCGCCGCCGCCGCCGTGGCCGAGGGGCGGGCGGTGGTGCTTATCGGCGGTGGATTCGCCCCGTGAGATGGACCCCAATGGGATAGCGTTTCCTCCAAGACGCCCATGCCAGCACCCACCTCGCCTCCACTGATCGGGGTCGACACAGGGCTCGATCCGGGAAGCCCACGCCGTCCTTCTCTTCTCCCGCTGCTCGCCGTGGCGGCGGTGGTCGGGCTGGTGGCTCTGGTGGTCTCCAGTTGGGACCCGGCCACGGTCGGTCGCACCGAGCCAGACCCTCCGCCCCCGGTGGCCACCGCCACCACCACGGCCGCAGTCGGGCCCGGGCTCGCCGGGAGGGTCCCCGGTCTGAGATCCGACCTGGTGGCAGTGGTCAACAACTCGACCGTCCTCGAGCTTCTCAGATGGCCATGGGATCGTGGTCTCACCACTCGCCGCTTCGGGTCCGTCCAGGGCGTGTTCGCCATCGACGCCTCGGGGTCGGGATTGCTGGTGGTCACCAATAACGGGCGGCTGCGGGCAGGTAACTCGGGGTTTTTCCCCACCTTGGCCCGGGACGTGACCTCTGCCGCATGGCACGATCATGTCGAAGGCGCCATTGCCTGGACGGAGAGGGCCGGAGATCGGACCGTGATCTGGGCAAACGACCGAACACGGCGAGTGGCTCGGATAGAGGGGAACGCCCAGCTTCGGGGTTGGGGCGGCTGGGGTTTCATCCTCGGTGACGAGAACGGGCTGCGCCGTCTGGACGTAGCGGGTGCGACGGTGTGGACCCGCGAAGGAGCCGAGATCCACGACGTCGGGCCGGGCGGGCGGCTGATCCTCGACGCTGGTGAGGGAGAGATCGCTTTCGCAGACTCATTGCTCTCCAGCGTGGTCGAGTTGTCCTGGATCCCCGACCACGTGACACGTGCTTGGTGGTCGCCCGATGGTCGTCACATCGCCCTCCTTCTGGAGCCGCCGGGGGCGCCGTCGCGGCTCGAGGTGTGGGCGATGCGGGCCGAAAGGCTGTGGTCGATGCCGGCAGATCCCCGCGCCTCCGTCGACTGGTCCTGGGACTTGTGGAACCTGGCTGTCGGCGGACCAGGCCCCGAGGTGCGGTTGCTCAACGTGGCCACCGGCTCGATCCACGCCATCGATCTGGGCCGCGACGTGATCGCCGTGGCGCTGCGTCCCAGTGTTCCCGACGACAACCCCCCGGAAGGCGAGGGCTAACCTCCCCGGCCCGTGCTGCAAGCCATCGTGTGGGGGCTCGTCCAAGGAATCACCGAGTTCCTCCCCATCTCCTCCGACGGCCACCTCGTCCTGATCCCCGCCTTGCTTGGGTTGGAACCCCCCGATCTCGCCACCACCGCGGTACTCCATCTGGGGACTCTGGTGGCGGTCATCACCTACTTCCGGATGGATCTCCTCCGCATGCTCCGCTTCCGCTCCGACCAGGGAGCGAGGCGGATGCTGCTGCTGGTCGTGGTGGGAACGCTTCCCGCGGTCGCCGCCCTGGCCTTGGAGGGCCCGATCGAACGGCTCCAGGCGATCGCCTGGGTCGCCGCGGCGCTGCTGATCGTCAACGGGCTCATTCTCGTGGTAGGGAGCCGTCTCACGTCGGGGCGGACCAATCTGGAGGAGGCCCGACCGCTCGACGCCTTTCTGGTGGGCCTTGTCCAACTGGTCGCACTTCTCCCCGGGATCTCCCGGTCGGGGACCACGATCACCGTTGGGGAAGCGAGAG
>DATADW010000187.1:0-3845 GCA_036258335.1 Acidimicrobiia bacterium | reverse complement strand
GGGGGGTTCCTCCTCCGCCGGGATGGTGTTCACGTAGGGCGTGGTGACGGTGGCCGGCACCCCAAGGCCGGTCTGATGGGCCCGCTCCAGCAGCTTCGCCAGCAGGAAACGCCCTCTGACCTGGCCTTCCCCGGCGACGACAGCGTCAAGCGAGTCGAGCCACTCTTGCGTCTCGATCGGGTCGTTGTCGGGCAGCTGGTGGACGAACCCGTCGATGATGGTGAGGTTGCGGTCGCCGACGGCCATGTCTTCGAGCCTACCCGGGGCGGAGGCGAACGGGGAAGGGGCCGCTGTCGCCCGGCACCTTGGTGGCCATCCCCCCCTGAAACACCGCCGTCAATGCGGCGTCAAGATCAGCCACCGGCACGTCAACCTGACGTCAGTCGCAGGGTGGGCGGCCCAATCGGGTGATACACAGGTGGGATGGCTGACCTGGTCTACATCCTGATCGCAATCGCCTTCTTCGCGCTCTGCGTCGGCTACGTCGGCTTCGCCGATCGAATCATCCAGCGAAGTGAGGACGAACCGGTCCCTGACCCGACCGATCCCGATCCAACCGACATCGAGGTGATGGCCCCATGAGCCCCGACAACATCGTCGGGCTGGTGATCTCCGTCGGGCTGATCATCTACCTGGTCATCGCCCTGCTCGACCCGGAACGGTTCTGATGGACATCCGGGGCTGGGTCTTCATAGTGGTCCTCGTCGCCTTCACGGCGTTTACCACCGTCGTCCTCGGCCGGTACATGGCCGGTATCTACGGCGAGGGGAAGGCTCCGGGCGACCGGTTCTTCCTTCCGATCGAGCGGTTTTTCTACCGGACCTGCGGGATCGACTCCACTGTCGAGCAGCGCTGGACCGGCTACGCCATCGCGCTGCTGGCCTTCAGTGTGGTTTCGGTGCTCTTCCTTTATGCCCTACTCCGGCTGCAGTCGGTCCTCCCGCTCAACCCGACCGGCATGCCGGCTGTCGAGCCGGGGGTTGCCTTCAGCACCGCCGTCAGCTTCATGACCAACACCAACTGGCAGAGCTATGCGGGTGAGGCGACGATGAGCCATCTCTCCCAATTCGCCGGTCTCGTCGTGCAGAACTTCGTGTCGCCGGCGGTGGGCCTGGCGGCACTGGTGGCGCTGGTCAGGGGTATCGCCCGGCGGCGGGCGAACACCATCGGCAACTTCTGGGTGGACATGACCCGGTCGGTCACCCGCATCCTCCTCCCGCTGGCGTTCGTCTTCGCCCTCGTCCTCGTCAGCCAGGGCGTCATCCAGAACCTCGACGGATTCACCGAGGTGACCACGCTCGAAGGGGCGACCCAGTCGGTCCCCGGTGGGCCGGTGGCCAGTCAGATCGCCATCAAGCAACTGGGTAGCAACGGCGGCGGGTTCTTCAACGTCAACTCGGCTCACCCATTCGAGAACCCCAACGGGCTGACCAACTTCCTATCTACGTGGGCGCTGTTCTCGATCGCCTTCGCCAGCGTGGACATGTACGGGCGGATGGTGGGCAACCGCCGCCAGGGCTTCGCGCTGATCGCGGTGATGGGGGTTCTCCTGCTCGGTTCGATCGCCATCAACGTCTGGGCGGAGGACGCCGGCAACCCCAACCTCAGCGCGCTGGGCGCCGATCAGGAGACGGTGAGCGATGTCCCCGGCGGGAACATGGAGGGGAAAGAGGTGCGGTTTGGCCCGGCCCTATCCGCCGTTTGGGCGGCATCCACCACCGCCACCTCCAACGGGTCGGTCAACTCGATGCACGACTCGAACACCCCGATCGGCGGCTTGATACCGATGATCAACATGAAGCTGGGCGAGATCACGCCAGGTGGGCTCGGTGTCGGGCTCACCGGGATGCTCGTCTTCGTGTTCCTCACCGTGTTCATCGCCGGTCTGATGGTGGGGAGGACCCCCGAGTACCTGGGCAAGAAGATCCAAGCCCCCGAGGTCAAGCTGGTGGTGCTCTACATCCTGGCGATGCCCTTTGTGGTTCTCGGTTTCAGCGCCGCCGGGGTGTTGCTGCCGTCCGGGCTCGAGGGCCAGCTCAACAGCGGCGCCCACGGGCTCTCCGAGATCCTCTACGCCTTCACCTCGGCGGGTAACAACAACGGGAGTGCGTTCGCCGGGCTCACCGCTACCAACAGCTTCTATTCACCAGCACTGGGTCTGGCCATGTTGGTGGGGCGCTTCTTCCTGATCATCCCGGTGCTCGGGATCGCCGGGTCGCTGGTGCGCAAGCAGACCGTCCCCGCATCGGCGGGGACGTTCCCCACCGACCGGACCCTGTTCGCCGCGCTCCTCATCGGGGTGATCCTCGTGGTGGCCGGTCTGACCTTCTTCCCGGTCTGGGCTCTCGGGCCCATCGTCGAACACCTCAGCCTCTAGGAGAACGGAGACATGGCACGCCCCGTACGACGTTTCGACCCGGCGATCATGCGCCGGGCGGCAGGAGACGCCGTCCGCAAACTCGACCCGCGCCACATGGTGCGCAACCCGGTGATGCTGGTCGTCGAGGTCGGGGCCGTGCTCACCACCATCCTCTGGGTGCGCGACCTGGGCTCGGCGACCGGTGCCGCTAGCTCGTTCGCCGGCCAGGTGGTGCTTTGGCTCTGGTTCACCGTCCTCTTCGCTAACTTCGCCGAGGCGATGGCCGAGGGACGGGGGAAGGCCCAGGCCGACTCGCTGCGGAAGACGAGGACCCAGACCACGGCGAACCGCCGCACCGCAGACGGGTCGATCGAGTTGGTGGCGGCCACCGCGCTCGACATCGACGACATCGTGGTGGTGTCGGTGGGAGAGGTCATACCCAGCGACGGTGAAGTGATCGAAGGGGTGGCTTCGGTGGACGAGTCGGCCATTACCGGTGAGTCGGCGCCGGTGATCCGGGAGTCGGGTGGCGACCGCTCGGCGGTCACAGGTGGAACCAGGGTCCTTTCCGACGAGTTGGTGGTGCGGATCACCGCCCGGCCCGGCCAAACCTTCCTCGATCGGATGATCGCCCTGGTCGAGGGGGCCGAGCGGCAGAAGACGCCGAATGAGATCGCCCTCAACATCCTGCTCGCCGGGCTCACCATCATCTTCCTGCTGGCGGTGGTGACCCTGCAGCCGTTCGCCATCTACTCCGAAGGCGAGCAGCAAATCGTGGTCCTGGTGGCGCTGTTGGTCTGTCTGATCCCGACCACCATCGGCGCCCTGCTCTCCGCAATCGGGATCGCCGGGATGGACCGGTTGGTCCAGGCCAACGTGCTGGCGATGAGCGGCCGGGCGGTGGAGGCGGCGGGTGACTGCTCCACCCTGTTGCTCGACAAGACCGGCACCATCACTCTCGGCGACCGCCAGGCCCGGGACTTGATCCCGGCGCCCGGGGTCACCGAGGCCGAGCTGGCCGAGGCGGCGCAGCTGGCGAGCCTGGCCGACGTGACACCTGAGGGCCGGTCGATCGTGGTGCTCGCCAAGGAGAGGTACGGGCTCCGGGGCCGCGAGTTGCGCGGATCGACCCTCATCCCGTTCACCGCCCAGACGAGGATGAGCGGGGTCGACACCGACGGCCGCCAGATCCGCAAGGGGGCAGCGGACTCGGTGGCGGCGTGGGTCGAGTCGGCTGGGGGGTCCTTCTCGGCCGAGGTGAGTGCCTCGGTGTCGGATGTGGCATCACAGGGCGCCACCCCGCTCGTGGTCGCCGATGGCAGCCGGGTGCTCGGTGTGGTCGTGCTCAGAGACATCGTCAAGCAGGGGATCCGCGACCGGTTCGACGAGCTGCGGACTATGGGGATCCGCACCGTGATGATCACCGGTGACAACCCGCTGACGGCAGCCGCCATCGCCCGCGAGGCGGGAGTGGACGACTTCCTGG
>DATADW010000186.1:0-6960 GCA_036258335.1 Acidimicrobiia bacterium | reverse complement strand
GTTGCGGTGCTGTTCGGAGAGCATCCGGAGCAGCATGTACTGGGCGTGGTTGGTGTCCTGGTACTCGTCGACCAGTACATGGAGGAAACGGTTCTGGTGCTGGGCGAGCACATCGGGAAATGCGCCGAAGAGCTCGACCGTCACCATGATGAGGTCGTCGAAATCCATGGCCGATGCCTCGAGGAGCCGCTGCTGGTAGAGCCGGTAGACGTCGGCCACCTGCTCGTGGTAGAAGCCGCCCGTCTCGGTGCGGAAGGTCTCGAAGTCGACAAGGCGGTCCTTGGCACTGGAGACCTCGGCGCGGATACGGCGTGGGGGAAACCGCTTGGGGTCGAGGTCGAGGTCGCGTACGCACATCTCGGTGAGCCGGAGCGAGTCCCCCTCGTCGTAGATGGAGAAAGCTGAGCGGTACCCGAGCCGGTGGGACTCGCGCCTCAGGATGCGGACACATGCCGAGTGGAACGTGGATACCCACATCGATCGGACCACGCCACCAACGAGCCGCCCTACCCGCGCCCGCATCTCGTCGGCCGCCTTATTGGTAAAGGTGATGGCGAGGATGGCGTGAGGTGGGACGTCGAGGTCTCGGATCAGATGGGCTATCCGATGGGTGAGCACCCTCGTCTTGCCCGATCCCGCCCCCGCCACCACCAGCAACGGCCCGACGGTGGCGGCGACGGCCTGACGCTGCCGTGGGTTGAGTCCCTCGAAGAGCGGAGAGTCGGTGGGTTGCCGATCGAGACCGGCGGACACTGGCATCAGGAGCGATGGTACCCGAGGGGCGGACGGAGAACTACAGGGATGGGATTACTACAGCAGACGGCAGGCGGAAGACGGAAGGCGGGGGGGTGCCCGAGGGCCGGCGTGTACGGCCCAACCAGCGGAAGACTGCGCCGCCCGAAGGGACGCACCGGTTGACTGCCCGGCGGCCTGCCGCCGGGCAACTACACAAGCGGCAGCGAGAAGGAGAATCGGGCGCCGGAAGGGACTCTTGGCTCGTAGGTGACATCGCCGCCCATGGCGCGGGCGAGGGTCCGGGCTATGGGGAGGCCGAGCCCGATGCCGCTCACCTGCCCCTGAGTGCGCTCGAAGGGCTCGAAGAGGCGCTCCTCCTCGCCGGGGGGAATGCCGAGGCCCGCGTCTGCGACGGTGAGAACGAACCGTCCCGAGCGGACGACCCCTTCCACGGCGACCGGTGGGCGGCCGTACTTCCGGGCGTTCTCCACCAGATTGCGGACGACTTGCTCGACACGGTTGGGGTCGGCGACGACCAGCGCGATGTCGGGCAAATCGAGCTCGATCTTCGACACCTCATCCTGGAACACCGTTTCCGCCACGCCACGCACCAGCGGCACCAGATCCATCTCCACCGGCTCAACTCGGAGCCGCCCGGTCTCGGCACCGGGGATGACCATGAGGTCCTCGACCAGCCCGGCGAGCCGCCGACCCTGGCTGGAGACGTTGTCGAGGGCACGGTCCACTTCCTCGGCAGGCATCTGGCGCCACCGGTCCCGGACCGCCTCGGTCAGTCCGACGATGGTCTGGAGCGGCCCGCGCAGGTCGTGAGCCACCATCCCCATCATGTCCTTGGTGAACTCCACCGACCTCCCAGCCGCGTCGATTGCCTCCTGTTCGCGGCGGCGCGCCTGGGAAACGAAGAAGAAGGCGAACGGGATGCTCACCAGCGCGATCGCACCGAGGGTCAACGCCAACAGCTCAACGAACCGAACCAGAGTCATTCCAGAGCCTGTCGCTCTCCGGATCCGTCGAGGGCGGACGCCCTCGACACTGTCATCAGCCTTCGGTTACTCCCACTCGATTGTCGCGGGAGGTTTTGAGGAAATGTCATAGGCCACCCGATTCACCCCCGGGACCTCATTGATCACCCTCGTCGATATCTGTTCCAACACTTCGTAAGGGAGCCGAGCCCAATCGGCTGTCATGGCGTCGTCGCTGGTCACCGCCCGGATCACGATCGGATATGCGTAGGTACGACCATCACCCTGGACGCCGACGGTCCGCACTGCGGGCAGAACGGCGAACGCCTGCCAGAGCTCCCGTCCCAACCCGGCCCTCCTTATCTCTTCGACCACGATGGCATCGGCGGCCCGCAGCACCTCGAGCCGCTCGGCGGTCACCTCGCCTACGACCCTGACCGCCAGCCCCGGACCGGGGAAGGGCTGCCGCCATACGATCTCTTCCGGTAGCCCAAGCTCCTCGCCGACCGCCCGGACCTCGTCCTTGAACAGGTCGCGGAGCGGTTCGATCAACTCGAACCGCATGTCGGCGGGAAGGCCCCCGACATTGTGGTGGCTCTTGATCCTGGCCGCATCGCTCGTGCCCGACTCGATGACGTCGGGGTACAGGGTCCCTTGGACGAGGAAGCGGGCGTCGGCATGGTCGGCAGCCACCTCCTCGAATACGCGGATGAAGGTCTCCCCGATCCTCTTCCGCTTCACCTCGGGGTCGTCGACACCGCCGAGTTGCTCGAGAAAGCGATCGGCGGCCTTGACATGGACCAGATCGACGCCGAAATGACGGCGGAACGTCTCCTCGACCTGCTCCGCCTCCCCGGCACGGAGCAGCCCGTGGTCAACGAAGATGCACGTGAGACGATCACCCACCGCCTCATGAACGATGGCGGCGGCCACCGCCGAGTCGACCCCGCCGGAGAGGGCGCACAACACCTTCTCGTGTCCAACCCTCCGGCGCACCGCGGCCACCGATTGCTCGATGATGGAGTGCGAGGTCCAGGTCGGGCGGGCGCCGGCGACCTCGAAGAGAAAAGCGTGGAGGATCTCGCTCCCCCGCGGGGTGTGCGCCACTTCGGGGTGGAACTGGACCCCGAGCAGCCGACGTTGGCTGTCCTCCATGGCCGCCACCGGCGAGCCGGCGCTGGTGGCCACCGAGACGAACCCCGGAGGCGGCATGGTGACCGCATCGCCATGGCTCATCCAGACCTCGAGCGAATCGGGCAGGTCCTCGAAGAGAACCGATTTTGCGGTCACCGCAAGCTCGGTCTTGCCGTACTCACCGCCCCCGGTGGGGGCAACGGTCCCGCCGAGCTCGCTGGCGATGAGCTGGTGGCCGTAGCAGATGCCGAGCGCGGGTATGCCGATCTCGAATATGGCTGGGTCGATGCGGTAGGCGTTCTCGGCGTAGACCGAGAGCGGGCCCCCGGAGAGGATGATGGCGCTCGGCCTGCGGCGCTCCAAGTCTGCGGCGGTGATGGTGCGCGGCACGATCTCGGAGTGGACGTGGGCCTCGCGCACCCTCCTGGCGATCAGTTGGGCGTATTGCGCCCCGAGATCGACCACCAGCACCGTGTCGTGATGGTCTGCCTCGTCGGCTGTCTGCTCGCGGGCATCGGGGATGGCTGACGGTCTGGTCAAGCCATCCCGACCCGCTGGGCTCGTTGCAGCGCCTTCCCCTCGGTCTGGAGCGAGGGCGCCAACATCACCTCCGCCTTCTGGAACTCTTTGACGTCGGCGTAACCGGTGGTCGCCATCGAGGTGCGCAGAGCCCCGAAGAGGTTGCGCTTCCCATCGTTCTCGTGCGCCGGACCGACGAGGATCTCGGCGAGGGAACCCAGCTGACCCACCTGCACCCGCGTCCCTCTTGGCAAGGTCGGGTGGAAGGTGGCCATGCCCCAGTGGTAACCCCTCCCTGGGGCATCGGTGGCGGCGGCCAGCGGGGAGCCGAGCATCACTGCGTCGGCGCCGCAGGCGATCGCCTTGGCCACGTCACCGCCGGTGCGCATCCCCCCGTCGGCAAGGACATGTACGTAGCGACCGGTCTCGTCGAGATGTCGGATCCTGGCGCCGGCGGCGTCGGCGATCGCCGTGGCCTGGGGCACTCCGATCCCGAGCACCGCCCGGGTGGTGCAGGCGGCTCCCGGCCCGACGCCGACCAAGATCCCGACCGCACCGGTCCGCATGAGATGGAGGGCGGTGGAGTAGCTGGCGCACCCACCGACGATCACAGGCACTTCGCACTCGGCGATGAACTTCTTCAAGTTGAGTGGCTCGACCCGGGTGGAGACATGTTCGGCGGAGACCACCGTCCCCTGTATCACCAGGATGTCGAGCCCGGCTTCGAGGGCGAGCGGCGACAGGGTGGCCACCTTCTGGGGGGTGAGGCTGGCGGCTGTCACCACTCCCGCTTCTCTTATCTCCTCGATGCGCCGACCGATCAGATCGGGCTCGATCGGCTGCAGGTATATCTCCTGCATCCGGCGGGTCGCCTTCTCGGCGGGGAGATCGGCAATCTCGTCGTAATAGGGATTCGGGTCCTCGTACCGAGTCCAGAGCCCCTCCAGGTTGAGGACACCGAGTCCGCCCAATTGGCCGATGGCGATCGCCGTCTCCGGGCTGAGCGCCGAGTCCATCGCCGCTCCCAGCATGGGCAGCTCAAAGCGGAAGGCATCGAGTTGCCACGAGATGTCGATGTCGTCGGGATCGCGGGTGCGGCGACTGGGTACCACGGCGATATCGTCGAACCCAAAGGCCTGTCTCGCCGACTTGCCGATTCCGATATCGATCTCCACCGCTCACCTCCGCCCGAGGAAAGATCGCCGCGGCAACGGTACCAGTGGGGCCCGACGTCCCCATATCAACAAACCAGCCCAGGGCAGGGGAGAACCGAGCCGGTAGCTGCCAACCCTGGGCTGGGGAGTACCCAGGAGGTAGCTGCCAACCCTGGGCTGGGGATTCCTGCCCTACCTAACCTGACAGGGTGACCGAACCGACACCTCAAGCACCGCCCACGGGCGGCCGGCTGGCGCCGAGCCTTAGCGACTTCTTCCTGGTGCTGGGGCTCGGCGTGGCATCGGCTGTCATCGCCGGTCTGATCTTTGGCAGGGAGCTCACCCCGTTCCTGGTGTTCGCCGTCATCCTGCCCGCCCAGTACGCCGGGCACATCGTCGGGATCGCCTGGGTGCTCAGGCAGCGCCACCTCACCCTGAACGATCTCGGATTCGAGATCAACGGAGCGGACCCGGCCTACCTGCTCCTCGGGATGCTTCTCCAGTTCGCTCTGGCCATCCTCGTCCTCCCCCTCGTCGATCTCGTCGGGCTCCCGGTGGTGGAGAGCCCCCAGGAGATCCAGACGCTGATCGCGGGTGACCTGACCACACCGGCGCGGGTGGCCCTCATGCTGAGCACGGCGCTGCTCGCTCCGGTGGTCGAAGAGCTCATGTTCCGAGGGATGCTGCTGCAAACCGCGCTCGCGCGGTGGGGGCGGAGGGCCGCGGTGCTGATCACGTCGGCTGCATTCGCCGGCCTCCACTTGGTCACGCTGGACCCGAGCCAGTTCCTGGCCGCTGCGGTGATCACCCTCCCGCGCTTCTTCATCATGGGGCTCGTGCTGGCTTCCCTCACCCTGCGCCGCGGCCGGCTTGGTCCGGCAATCTTCACCCATGCCGGATTCAACCTGATTGGCGTGATCGCCCTCTACGTCACCGCCCCCGCTTGAACCTGTTCAGGAGGCGCCGAGCCCGACGCGCCCCCGGACCGAGACCATGGTCTCCTCGGCGCGGATACGCGCTTCGAGAGCGCCCTGCTGCATGAGCCTGGCGACCTCTCGGTCGTCGAGCGCCCGGTAGGCGCGCCGGATCGGGCCGAGACCCTCGTCCACCACCTCGGCGACCGCCGCCTTGAAGGGGCCGTAGCCGCCGTCGTGGTACTCACCCACGAGGTCGTCGATCGGTTTGCCGGTGAAGAAGGCGAGCAACTCGAGCAGGTTCGATATCCCCGGCTTGCGATCCCAGTCGTATTCGACGTAACGCTCCGAGTCGGTGACGGCACTGCGGATGCGGCTCCTCACCGTGTCGGCGTCATCGAGCAAGAGCACGCGCGACGTCGGGTCGGGGTCGGACTTGGACATCTTGGCCGTGGGGTCTTGCAGCGACATCACCCGGGCTCCGATATCGGGCGTGATGCGATCGGGGATGGGGAACTCGTCGCCAAATCGGTGGTTGAACCGCTCCGCCAGATCCCGGGTCAACTCGAGGTGCTGGGTCTGGTCCTCACCCACCGGAACAGCATGGACTCGGTGGATCAGGATGTCGGCGGCCATCAGAACGGGATAGGCGAGCAGCCCCAGGTTCTGACCGGACCGGTCCGACTTCTCCTTGAACTGTGTCATCCGCTGCAGCTGTCCCAGGCCGGTGATCGTGCTGAGAATCCATGCCAGCTCGGAGTGCTGCGGCACCTGGCTCTGGTAATACAGCAACGATCTATGGGGATCGACCCCCATGGCCAAGAGCATCTTGGCCGTCTCGATCCGACCCCGTTGCAGCTCTGCCTGGTCGTACGGCACGGTCATCGCATGCAGATCGACCACGCAATAGACGGTCTCGTACTCCTCCTGCAGCGCCACGTAGTTACGGCCCGCCCCCACGTAGTTGCCGATGTGGACGTTGCCGGTGGGTTGGATTCCCGAGAACACGCGCTTGCGATCGCTCATCACCCTTCCTCATAAAGAAACCGCCGGGGCCTCCGGCGGATCGATGTCGCGGCGGGGCCCCGGTCTACTCCTCGGCGCCAGACCACCTTGCTGCGCTCATCGCTCATGAGCCTAGCCCGTACCGGCACCCGTCGTCTGGGCGCTCAGCGCCCACCGGCCACCGATCCGACCGCTCTGGGGAACACGTCGGAGAAGGTGAGCAGCAGCACGAATAGCGCCACGAAACGCTGCCCGGAGACCCACGCCCAAACCGCCACCCCCAATCCGACGACGATCGAGATGACCCGGAGGGTGACCGCAGAGGGTTTGGGGGGGAGAGTGGCGTCGAGGATCCTCGCCAGCATGTGATGCCCATCCAGACCGCGGATGGGAACCCAGTTGAAGATGCCCCATACAACGCTCACCCAGATGAAGACGGCGACGCCCAACGCCAGCAGATCACCGAGTCCGATGGCGAGGCCGATCATGGCCCCGAACGATCCGCTGGCCGAGACT
>DATADW010000185.1:0-11383 GCA_036258335.1 Acidimicrobiia bacterium | reverse complement strand
ACGACCGAGGAGGACATGTACGAGCTGAGACGGTCGGCGGCCGTCGGGCCGACTTTCAAGACAGTCGATACCTGCGCCGCCGAGTTCGAGGCCTTCACCCCCTACATGTACAGCACCTACGAGGAAGAGGACGAGGTGCCGCCGCCGGAGCGCCCCCGGGTGATGGTCCTCGGCTCGGGACCGAACAGGATCGGGCAGGGGATCGAGTTCGACTACTGCTGCGTCCACGCCGCCTTCGCCCTCAGGGAAGCCGGTTACGAGACGATCATGGTGAACTGCAACCCCGAGACCGTCTCCACCGATTACGACACCTCCGACCGTCTCTATTTCGAGCCGCTCACCGCAGAGGACGTGCTCGAGGTGGCGAGGGTGGAGCGACCCGATGCGGTGGTGGTGCAATTGGGGGGGCAGACCCCGCTCAAGCTGGCGAGACGCCTGGAGTCGGCCGGCCTCAACATAGCCGGCACCTCGCCCGAGTCGATCGACATCGCCGAGGACCGGGAGCGCTTCGCCGAGTTGTGCCGCGAGCTCGGAGTCAGGCAGCCGCCGCACGGGACCGCTCTGAGCCGCTTCCAGGCCGAGGAGGTGATCGACCGGATCGGCTTCCCCGTATTGGTCCGGCCCTCGTACGTCCTCGGGGGACGGGCGATGCGGGTCGTCTACAGCTACGACGAGTTGGCCGACGCCCTCGGTGAGATCGAGCGGGAGTCCGACCTCGAGTTCGGCGATGCCCCATTGCTCATCGACCGATTCCTCGAGGCGGCCACCGAAGTAGACGTGGATGCCGTCTTCGACGGCCACGAGTTACTCGTCGGCGGGGTGATGGAGCACGTGGAGGAGGCCGGGGTCCACTCCGGAGACTCGGCCTGCGTCGTTCCTCCACCGACCCTCTCCGAGGAGGCGCACAAGTCGATCCTGCGCGCCACCGAGGACCTGGCCCGGGCGCTCGATGTGAGGGGGTTGATCAACATCCAGTTCGCCGTCAAGGGAGACGACGCCTTCGTGCTCGAGGCCAACCCGCGGGCTTCGCGGACCGTCCCCTTCATCTCCAAGGCAAGCGGGATCCCGCTGGCCAAGGTGGCGGCGCGGGTGATGCTCGGTTCCACGCTCGCCGCGTTGAGGACCGACGGGGTGCTCCCCGCCCCGACATCGCAGCCGTTCGTGGCGGTCAAGGAAGCGGTTATGCCCTGGGACCGGTTCCCCGAGCAGGACAGCGTGCTGGGGCCGGAGATGCGCGCCACCGGCGAGGTGATGGGGGTGGGGGCGGACGCCGGGGTGGCGTACGCCAAGGCGCTGCTGGGTGCCGGTCACCGGCTTCCGTCGGGGGGGACCGTCCTCATCACGTTGAGCGATCGAGACAAGCCCATGGGCCTGGCGGTGGCGCAGGCATTCACCATGCTCGGTTTCCGGCTGGTCGCAACCCGCGGCACGGCCCGTTACCTGACCCACCACGCCGTCCCCGCCGAACTGGTCAACAAGGTGGGGGAGGGTCCCATGGACACGGTGGAGCGGATCGAGGCGGGGGAAGTCGATCTCGTCATAAACACGCCCCGCGGCGGACGGGCACGCAGCGACGGCCGGGTCATCCGCCATGCCGCTCGGAGCCGGAAGGTCCCATGCGTAACCACCATCCAGGGCGCCCTCGCCGTGGCCCGCAGCCTACGCGCCGGGAACGATGCGATCACGGCGCCACGGAGCTTGCAGGAATGGCTGGGCGGAGATGGGTAGGGGGAAGGGTCCCGCTGCGGAGCAGCGGGTAGGGGGGAGCCCCGAGCTCCCAACGGTGCCGAACCACCCCCTCCGCTCGCTGCGCTCGCGCCTCCCCCTCACCGGGGAAGGCAGTCACCCCCTCCGCTCGCGTCTCCCCCTCACCGGGGGAGACAGCAGCCTCACCTCATGGACCTGACCGCCCTGCTAGGACCAGTCACGCTGCGGACCCCGTTGATCGCGGCGTCGGGGACGGTGGGTGTGGTCGATGATTGGGTGAAGGTGGGGGCGCCTGAGGCGTTTGGCGCGGCGGTGGCCAAGTCGGTGAGCGCCGATCCGTGGTCGGGCCGTCCTCCGCCACGTCTGGCGCCGGTCGGTGCTGGGATGCTCAACGGGATCGGGATCCAGAACCCAGGGATCGATGTCTGGACAACGGAGCACGGTGGCCTCCTCGGCGGGTTGGGGGTGCCGGTGTGGGGGTCGGCGGTGGGGCGGTCGCCCGAGGAATACGCCGTCGTGGCCAAGGGTCTGGCCGAAGCCGGTGTCGGCGCCATCGAGGTCAACCTCTCCTGCCCGAACCTCGAGGATGGCCGGATGTTCGCCCTCGACGCGGGTGCGACCGCCCGGGTGGTGAGTGCTGCTCGCTCGGCGGTGGAGGTCCCGTTGGGGGCAAAGCTCTCACCCAACGCCGAGGACATCGCAGATGTCGCCCAGGCCGCAATCGACTCTGGCGCCGATTGGTTGGTGCTGACCAACACGGTGTGGGGGGCCGCCATCGACCTGAATACTCGCAAGCCGGTCCTGTCCGGCGGGATCGGGGGTTACTCCGGCCCACCGCTCAAACCGATCGCGCTCCGGTGCGTGCTCGAGGTTCGGAAGGCGCTGCCCGCCGTGCCCATCGTCGGGTGCGGCGGGGTGACCACCGGCGGTGACGTTGTCGAGTACCTCATGGCCGGCGCCAATGCCGTTGCCGTCGGGACCGCCAACCTCGCCGAGCCCGCCGCAGGGCGGCGCATCCTGGCCGAGTTCGAGGGTTGGTGCCGTCGCCGAGGGATCTTCAGGGTCGGAGACCTGGTGGGATCGGTGCAGGTCTAATGGTCCGGTCGTGCCTGCCGTTTGCTCCGGGCGGCGAGGAAGCCGGCGATGCCTATCGCCATGATTCCGGCAAGGGTGGCGCCTGCGACCAGCCACGGCGGGCTCTCGCTTGGGCCGGCGGTCGGCGCCGCTTCGGTGGACGGCATGGTGGTGGCGTCAGGATTTACCACCAGCGGCACGTCTCTGGCACGGGCGATCTCGGTCAGACGGTCCACGCTCCTCAATGTTACCGGGGTGATCGGATCGCTGACCATCGAGTACATGGGCTGACCCAGAGGCCCGAGCAACACCAGCGGCACGAAATACCGCTTGCGCAACCGTGGCCGGTTTGATCGCCAACCCGCTTCTGGTAGCGCTCGACATGTCTTCGGCCGAGGCTGCGGTCAGGACCGCGTCGGACCTGGTCGACGTTGTCGGCGGGTTCAAGGTCGGCATGGAGTTGCTCGCTGGCGCAGGGCCGGGGACGATCGCCCTGGTGGGCGACCTCGGGTCGCCGGTTTTCGTCGACGTCAAGCTCCACGACATCCCCACGACGGTGCGGCGGGCCGCTCGCAATCTCGGGGCGATGGGGGCCCGCTGGGTCTCGGTGCATGCCTCGGGCGGCGAGGCGATGCTCTCTGCTGCGGTCACTGGGCTTGCCGAAGGGGCAGCGGGCCGCCCCGCAGGCGTACTCGCCGTGACCGTGCTAACCAGCCTCGACGACGAGGCCTTGGCCGAAGTGGGTTTCCGTGCCGGTACGGCGGCACAAACGGTTCGTCTCGCACGGTTGGCCGAGGCTGCGGGCTGCGAAGGGATCGTCGTCTCGCCGCGGGAGTTGGTGGTCGCCGCCGATGGGGCGCCGTCGCTACTCAAGGTGACACCGGGGATACGACCGGAGGGAGTGGCCACCGACGATCAGCGACGTTACACCTCGCCCGCGGATGCGATTCGCCACGGCGCCGACCTGCTCGTCGTCGGGCGCCCCGTGACCAAGTCATCCGACCCCAGGGCGGCGGCGGCGGCGATCGTGGCGGAGTGCGCCACGGTGCCCCGCGCCGGACGAGCGGCTGTTGGTAGAGTCGCCGCGCTGGGCAAGGAAGGGAAAGGCGATGCCACCTCCTGAGCTAACCGACGAGCAGCGGGCCGAGGCGCTGGCAAAAGCCGCCCGGGCCCGCAAGGAGCGAGCAGAGGTCAAGGAACTCCTCAAGATGGGCTCGCTCGACTTCGCAGGTCTGTTGGGAAGGGCCGACGAAGACGACATCATCGCCGGACTCAAGGTGTCCGCGGTCCTCTCATCGATGCCTGGGACCGGCAAGGTGAAGGCGAAGAGGATCATGGAGGCCCACAGCATCGCCGACAACCGCCGGCTGCGCGGGCTCGGGGAGAGGCAGCGCGCCGCCCTGCTGGCCGAGTTCAGCTGAACCAAGTCCCGGCGGGTCGATCATCCCCCCTTCGATTCCGTCGGCTGCCAGCTCTGTCGAACCGGGACGCGGCTCCGGCCGGCTCATTGTCATCAGCGGGCCCTCTGGTGTGGGCAAGAGCACCATCGTCGCTTTGGTCGCCGAGCGTCACCCGGTGATCTTCTCCGTATCCGCCACCACCCGGCCAGCCCGACCCGGTGAGCACCATGGTGTCGACTACTTGTTCGTCAACACCGACCAGTTCGCCGAGCTGCGCGACCGCGGGGAGCTGCTCGAGTGGGCTGAGTACAACGGCCGTCTCTATGGGACCCCGAGATCGCCGGTGGAGGAAGCGCTCCACCGTGGTGAGAGCGTGCTCCTCGACATCGAGGTGCAGGGAGCGCTCCAGGTCAAACAGCTATATCCCGAAGCGCTCACCATCTTCGTGGCACCGCCGTCGCTCGACGACCTGCGCAGAAGGTTGGAGGGGCGGGGAGACACGTCCCCCGACGAGATAGCCGGGCGGATCGAAATTGCCCGGTGGCAGCTACAGATGGCCGGCCGTGTGTTCGACCATTTGGTGGTCAACGACCGGGTGGAGCGGGCGGTGGACGAGATCCTGCGTATACTGACCGCTCCCGACCCACCCGAGAGATGATCGAACCTGCCATCGAACGGGCCCTGGAGCATGTCGGCGACCGCTTCGCACTCGTCGTGGTCACCGCTCGCCGGGCTCGCCAGATCAATGCCTATTACAACCAACTCGGTGAGGGCCTCGGCACATACGTGCCGCCCCAGGTCCACTCGCTGTCGCGCAAGCCGGAGACGCTTGCCCTCGAGGAGATAGTCGCCGGCAAGCTCACCGTCGAGCGGCGCGACCCCGAGTAGATCATGCTGCCGGGCTGCCGGATCCTGCTCGGCGTCACCGGTGGAATCGCCGCATACAAGGCGGTGATGCTCGCCCGACGCCTTGTCGAAGCTGGTGCCGAGGTCAAGGTGATGATGAGCCGCGGCGCCACCGAGTTCGTCGGTCCCCGCAGCTTTGCCGCCGTGACCAGAAACCCCGTGGCGGCCGACCTGTTCGCGCCGGGGACGGTGAGCCCGCACACCGAACTGGCCGAGTGGGCGGACCTGATCATTGTCGCCCCCGCCACCACGTCACTTCTCGGTCGCCTCGCCGCCGGGATCAGCGACGACTTGGTCAGCGCAACGCTGATCGCCGCCCGGTCGCCCGTACTGCTCGCCCCGGCGATGCACACCGAGATGTGGGAGCACCCCGCCACCAGGCGGGTGGTGGCTCATCTCGTCGCCGACGGCCACCATCTGATCGGTCCGGCCTCGGGGTCGCTCGCCGGGGGCGATGAAGGCCCTGGCCGGATGGTCGAACCCGAGGACATCCTCGCCGAGGTGCTCCGACTGCTGGCGAGCGGGCCACTCTCGGGGGTGCAGGTGCTGGTGACGGCCGGTGGCACCAGGGAGCCGATCGATCCGGTGCGCTACGTGGGAAACCGGTCCTCGGGGAGGATGGGGCACACCATCGCCGAGGAGGCATCCCGCCGTGGCGCCGACGTCATCCTGGTCACCACCTCGTTGCTCGACCTTCCTCTGGGTGTCGACGTGGTCACCGTCGAGACCGCCGAGGAGATGGCCGAAGCTGTGTGGGGGCGCGCCGCTGAGATGGACGTGGTGGTGATGGCCGCTGCGGTTGCCGATTTCCGCCCCAAGGAGCGGGCGTCTACCAAGCTGAGCCGGGGAGACGGCCCACCCGACGTCGTGTTCGAGCCGACTCCCGACATCCTGGCCGGGATAGCTGAACTGGAGCCGCGGCCGTTCCTGGTCGGCTTCTCCGCCGAGACCGGGAGTCTCGACCGGGCGGTGGAGAAGGCGAAGCGGAAGGGGAGCGACCTCACCGTTGCCAACGACGTCACCAAGAAGGGGTCCGGGTTCGGCACCGACACCAACGAGGTCGCTCTGATCGGGGCCGACGGGACCGTTGAGCACTGGCCCCTGATCACCAAACGCGAAGTGGCCTCCCGGCTCTGGGACAGGGTGGGCGGGGCGTTGGCCGGGACCGATTAGCGGTTCGCCGAGATCCGCTTCTTATACTCGACCGCCATGTCCAGTTGGCTCTTCACCTCTGAGTCCGTCACCGAAGGTCACCCCGACAAGATTGCCGACCGGATCTCGGACTCGGTCCTCGACGCCGTGCTCGCCCAGGACCCCGAAGGGCGGGTGGCGTGCGAAACGCTGGTGACCACCGATTTGGTGGTGGTGGCAGGGGAGATCACCACCTCGGCGGAGGTGGACCTCGAGGCGGTGGCCCGCGAGGCGATCCACCAGGTCGGCTACGACGGTTTCGACCCCACCTTCGCCGCCGAGACGGTACGGGTAAACGTCGTCGCCCATGCCCAGAGCCCGGACATCGCCCACGGTGTGGTCGAGTCGTGGGAGCACCGCAACGGCTCCACCGATCCGTTCGACGCGCTCGGGGCAGGCGACCAAGGGCTCGTCTTCGGCTTCGCCGTGGACGAGACCGAAGAGTTGATGCCGCTCCCCATCCAACTGGCCCACCGGCTGGCCGAACGTCTTGCCGACGTGAGGCGCGACGGGACCATGCCGTGTCTCCGCCCGGATGGGAAGACGCAGGTGACCGTCATCTACGAGGGTGACCGCCCCGTCGCGATCAAGCGGGTGCTGATCTCGTCGCAACACGCCCCGGAGATCGATCTGGAGGCTGGTCTGGCACCAGATCTGTGGAAGCAGGTGGTCACCGAGGTGGTCCCCGCCGAGTTGCTCGACGGGGTTGACCCGGACCACGACTTCCTGGTCAATCCGACCGGGAGGTTCGAGATCGGGGGGCCCAATGGGGATACCGGTCTCACCGGTCGCAAGATCATCGTCGACACCTACGGCGGTTACGCACGCCATGGGGGCGGGGCTTTCAGCGGGAAGGACCCGACCAAGGTCGATCGGTCGGCCGCCTATGCCGCCCGCCACGCCGCCAAGAACGTGGTTGCCGCCGGAATGGCCAAGCGCTGCGAGCTCCAAGTCGCATACGCCATCGGGGTGGCGCAGCCGATGTCGGTCCACATCGAGACCTTCGGGACCGAAGAGGTGGACCCGCAGCGGTTGAACCATGCGGTGCGCGAGGTCTTCGATTTCCGACCTTCGGCAATCCTGGAGCGCTTCGGTTTGCGACGCCCCATTTACACGCCGACCTCGGCATACGGGCACTTCGGCCGCCCCGGCTTCCCGTGGGAGTCCATCGAGGCGGCTGCCGACCTGGCCCGGGCCGTCTCTCCCTGACGACAGTCGCCCGGGTCGTCCCCGACCTGCCCACTTTCGCAGTGGATGCAGGCTTCGCCTATGCCGTGCCCGATCGGCTCGATGACATCATCGCCATCGGGTCGCTCGTCAGGGTCCCGCTGGGCGGGCGCGTTGTGCGCGGTTACGTCATCGGACTGAGCAAGGGGTCGGTGGAGGGGTTGCGCGAGGTACGGGCGGTCTCGGGCGCCCAGCCGGTGTTCCGCCCGGCGCTGCTCAACACGCTCCGCTGGTCGGCGCAGCACTACGTCGCCCCGCTCTCTGTTCTCTTGAGCCGCTCGGGGCCGCCGAGCCTGCCGGTCGCCCCCGGCGACGTGGAATCGGTCGCCGAGCGCCCACCGGGGTTCCTCAACGACCGAGCGAAACGAGCAGCCGCCGGAGAGCGGGTGCGGGCCACATACGCTCTTGCACCCAAAGACCCATCGATGTTGCTCGCCGCCACGGCCGCCCCGCTGCTCCTGGCGGGCAAGTCGGTGCTGGTGGTCGCTCCCACGGGGGTCGAGGTTGAGCGGCTCGCTGCCGGGTTGCGTGACCTGGTTGGCAGTGCGGTCGTCGAGGTGCTCCCCGACCACGATGATCGCTCGGTCACGGCATCATGGTCGACGGCCTGTGGCCAACCCGCGTCGCTCGTTGTCGGCACCCACCGGACCTCGCTCTGGCCGGTGGCGGACCTAGGGCTCGCCGTGCTGGTCGATGAGGGGAGGCGGGCCATGAAGGACCGCCAGACGCCGACCCTCCATGCCCGCGACCTGTTGCGGACGCGGGCCGCAGTCGAGCGGTTCTGGCTGCTCATGGTGGGAATGGTCCCCAGCTGCGAGGCGCTCGGTGCTGGGGTCGAGGTTCTGAGAGAGCCGGGGACCAAGCGGGCCTGGCCGCTTGTCGAAGTTGCCGACCGCACCGAGGATCCTCCCGGCAGCGGTGTCTTCGGAGAGCGGGCCAAAGCGGCGTTGCGAGCAGTTGCCGCTGCCGGTGGGCAGGCGTTTGTCCTCACTCACCGGTCGGGATATGCCCCAGCGATGCGTTGCGTGCGGTGCCGGCTGATCCGGCAGTGCGGCGTGTGTTCCTCGAGGCCCGACCCCGGGGATTCCTGCTCTCGATGCGGGGCCCCGCTCGGTCCGTGCGTCGGATGCGGCGGCAACCGATTCGAGCCGCTCGGCGCCGGCGTAGGCCGGGTGACCGAGGAGCTACGACGTCTTCTCGGGCCCGATGTTGTGGGGTCCCCGGAAAGCGACGCGGCCGTCTGGGTTGGGACCGAGCGTCACCTCCCCGGGCTGCCCAGGGTTGATTTGGCGGTGGCGGTGGATGTGGACGGGCTGATGCTCGGCACCAGCTACCGGGCCGGGGAGGAAGCCCTGCGCGTGCTGGCGAGGCTGGCCGCCACGGTTGATCGAGGCCGCCGGATGCTCGCCCAGACATCCAGACCCGACGCCCCCATGCTCGAGGCGCTGCGCCGTGGGGATCCGATGCCGTACCTGAGGAGCGAGTTGGAGGGGCGTGCCGCCCTCGGCTTCCCGCCGACGGCTGAGTTGCTTGCCATCGAGGTTCGGGGAGAAGGGGCCGCGGCGGAAGACGAGACCCTGCGAGGAGCCGCCGGTCCCGAGGTGTCGGTCCTTGGCCCGGCTCCGGCCGGAGACGGTGTCCGATGGCTGGGGCGAGGCCACGATCTGAGCCGGTTCCGCCAGGCGTTGCGGCCCGTTGTGGAACGCTGGCGCCAGTCCGGGTTGACGGTCCGTGTCGACGCCGACCCGCTCGATCTGTGAGCCGCCGCCGGATCGGGCGTGAGTACGCTCCCGGCGCACTATGGAGCAGAGATCCGGTTCTGGGTGTTGGGTTCTGGGTTTTGGGTTTTAAGCAAGCCCCTCAACCCATTGCTCAAGGCCGCGGGCCGCGGGGCACAACCCTGAACCCAGAACCCATGACTCATAACCCATAACCCTTCATGACTCTCTTCCCGATCCGCAAGTTCGGCGACCCGGTCCTCAACACGAGGGCGGCGCCGGTGACCGAGTTCGACGAGCAGTTGAGAAGACTGGTCGAAGACATGATCGAGACCATGTACGCCGCTCCCGGGGTCGGGCTGGCCGCGCCCCAGATCGGGGTCTCGAAGCGCATCTTCGTGTTCGACGTCAACGACGAGACGGGCGCCCACGTCGTTATCAACCCCGAGCTGGTGGAGACCGACGGGTCGTGGGAGCTCGAGGAGGGCTGCCTGTCGGTCCCTGACTATTGGTGGGAGATCACCCGTCCCGGACATGCCCGGGTGCGTGGCGTGGACGTAGACGGGAACCCGGTCGAGTACGTCGGCGACGAGCTCCTGGGACGGGTCTTGCAGCACGAGTTCGACCACCTCGAGGGGACCCTGCTTCTGGCGAGACTTGGCCGCCGACAGCGCAAGCAGGCGCTCAAGGAGCTGCGCGAGGAGGCGCTGGGCCTCCCCACTCCGGAATGAGCGCGCCGATTCGGCGATGAGCCGCGCCATCCTGTTGGGGACACCCGAAGCCGCCCTTCCGGCGTTACGCGTCCTCGAGCCGTTGGTGGAGCTTGCCGCGGTCGTCACCCGGCCCGACCGGCCCCGTGGCCGATCGGGGCGTCCCCGGCCCTCACCGGTGAAACAAGCTGCTCAGGAGCACGGCCTGGAGATCCTCCAGCCGGAGACTGCCGCCGAGCTCGATGCCATGGTCGATGCGCTCGAGCCGCTGGACGTGGGCGTTGTGGTCGCTTTCGGAATGCTGATCCCTGCCACCACCCTCCGCCGTCCCCACCGTGGTTTCGTGAACGTCCACTTCTCGCTGCTTCCCCGATGGAGGGGTGCCGCCCCGGTGGAGCGGGCGATCCTCGCCGGTGACAAGACCACGGGCGTGTCCCTGATTTTGCTCGACGAGGGGTTGGACACCGGACCCGTGCTCTCGGTCGAGGCGACGCCGATCGGGCCCGAGGAGAATCGGGCCGAGCTCACCGACCGGCTCGCCACCCTGGGGGCGGGGATGCTGGCGGACACCCTTCCGGGCTACCTCGCCGGTGAGATCCGGTCGGAGCCGCAACCAGAGAACGGCGTCACCAGGGCCAGGCGGATCACACCCGAGGATCGATGGCTCGACCCCAGCCTGACATCGGCAGAGGTACTACGCAGGGTGCGCGCCCTGGCGCCTCGACCCGGCGCCTACGCCATCACCGCCGGCCAGCGCATCCAACTCCTCGAGGCACGGCCGGCCGATCATCCCGGGATCCCACCGGGCGAAGTCCGAGCCGAGGACGGGCCGGTCTTTCTCGGAACCGGAGACGGCGCGATACAACTTGCGGTGGTGCAGCCCGAGGGACGCTCGCCGATGGCGGCATCGGCCTGGCTGCGTGGTGTCCGCCGCGGCCCGGTCGTGCTCGAATCACCACCGGGCTGATTATCCCGCCGCGGGCGTCCGACGCCAACTATGGCTCATACACTCGAACAGTGGTCAAAATCGCTCCATCGATTCTCGCCGCCGACTTCAGCAGGCTGGGCGATGTCGTGGCCGAAGTGGAGCCGGTGGTGGATCTGCTCCACATCGACGTGATGGATGGGCATTTCGTCCCCAGCCTGTCTCTGGGGATGCCGGTGATCGCTTCATTGCGCAGGGTGTCGCAGCTCCTGTTCGACTGTCATCTCATGGTGACCAACCCCGAGGCTCACCTGGAGCAACTGGCCGAGGCAGGGGCGAACTTGGTCACCGTCCATGTCGAGGTCGTGCCCGACCCGACCCGGCTGGCGAAGGAGACTGCAGTACTCGATCTCGGGTTCGGGCTCGTCCTCAATCCGTCCACGCCCTTCGACGTCGCCGAACCCTTTCTGGAGTTGGCGTCGATCTTGCTCGTCATGTCGGTCGAGCCGGGATTCGGAGGGCAGC
>DATADW010000184.1:0-25687 GCA_036258335.1 Acidimicrobiia bacterium | reverse complement strand
CCAAGTCGGCGGCCTCGTGGGCATTGCGAGCCCGGCGCAAGGCAAACCCGGTCACCGCGCCGACATGCCGATGGAACAACGTGGCGTATGCGTCGGCATCCCCCTGCACCGTCGCCCTGAGCAGTTCTCCATCGGAGGGTCCGGTCATTGCTCGACCCCGCTTCCCACCCATGTCATGTCGCCACCGAGTCCCGCATGTCGTCCAACTCCCGGTCGAGATACGCCCCGCTTGCCTGGTATGCCTGTTGAAACCTGCGCTCGGCCAAATTGGGGTCCACTTGCCTGATCCGCTGTCCTGGGGGGTCGGAAGCCCCGGTGGGCAGCACGTGCGCGGCGACGCCGGCGGGAAGCGATGCCATTTCGCCGAAGAAGCGGTGGCGCCGCGCCACCTCCAGTGCCACCAACGCCACCTCCCAGGGTCGGCGGGGGGCACTGAGCTTTCGCTCCACTCGTCCCACCTGCAGCACGTAGACGGTGGTCGCCCCCAATTCGACAGCGCGGCGCACCGGGATGCTGTTGACGATCCCCCCGTCGATGTAGTGCTCCCCATCGATCTCCACCGGTGGGAATAGACCGGGTACGGACGACGAGGCCAGAATTGCCTCGACCAGAGCCCCGCTGCTGAACCACTGCTCGGCGGAGCGTTCGATCGAGGCAGCGACACACTGAAAGTCGATCGCCAGGTCCTCGAACCGCTCTGGCAGCCACTGGCTGAGCATGGCGCGCAACGGCTCGATCGAGTAGAGGTGGGTCCGGGAACGAAAGGCGTTTAGGGCGGTGGCGAACAGCCCGCCGCCGAACATCTCCTGCTCGTCGAGACTCAGCCACACCGATCGGAGTTTGGACACCCCTTCCAGGGTCGGGTCGGCGGCGATTCCTGCGCCGTTGATCGCCCCGATGGAGGTCCCCACCACCAGATCGGCGACGATGCCGCGCTCGATCAGCGCCTGGAGCATCCCTACCTCGTATGCGCCCAGCGGCCCGCCCCCACCGAGGACGAAAGCGGTGCGATCCATCACCGGAGGATAAGGCAGGAACCCGCCGAGCCAGAGTTGGTGGCAACATCCCCTGTACTCCAACCCAGGGTTGGTAGCTACCTACCAGGTACTCCCCAACCCAGGGTTGGCAGCAACATCTCATGTACTCCCGGACCCAGGGTTGGCAGATATGGACGAGGTAAGGATCCCTGTGCCGTCGCTCGTGGTCCTCGCCGGTCCGTCGGGCGCCGGGAAGTCGGCGTGGGCGGAGGAGTGGTTTCGCCCCGATCAGGTCGTGTCATCCGATCGGCTGCGGAGCCTCGTCGGGGAGGGCGAGCACGACCAGGCGGCAGGGGACGCGGCATTCGACCTGATGGAGCGGGTGCTCGACCACCGGATGGCCAGAAAACTGCTCACGGTTATCGACACGCTGGGGATGAGCGCCGAGCGGCGGTCACTCTGGCGGGAACGGGCCAGGGCGGCAGGGATGCCGGCGCTTGTGGTTGCGTTCGACACCTCGGCAGCGGTGTGCCGAGCCCGCAACCGGAACCGGTCCGAGCCCGTGCCCGACCGGGTCCTGGCATCGCAAGTCCGTCGCTGGCCCGCGGAGCTCGAGAGCATCGGCTCGGAGTCATGGGACGGTGTGCTCGCCCCCGGACCGGTACGGCTGGTGCTCCCTGGATTCGGCATGTCCTACGAAGCGGCGGGCCGCCAGGCAGACGATCCGCGGCCGCTTCGGTTTGGCCTCCAGATCTCTCGCTTCGCCTGGGAGGGCGGTACGGCCACACTCGCCGAACGACTCGCCGCGCTGGCAGTCGCCGCCGAGCAGGCCGGTTTCGACGGCCTGTGGCTCATGGACCACCTCTTGCAGATCCCTCAGGTAGGGAGGGTGTGGGAGGACCTGCCCGAGAGCACCACAACGCTCGGCTTCTTGGCTGCGGCCACCACACGCGTAGGGCTGGGGACACTGGTCACACCGGTGACCTTCCGCGCCCCGGCCCTCTTGGGCAAGACCATTGCCACTCTCGACGTCCTCTCCGGGGGTCGGGCACGGCTGGGGTTGGGGCTCGGTTGGTGGGAGCGCGAGCACCTCGCCTTCGGTCTACCTTTCCCGTCAGTCCCCGACCGGTACATGCTGCTCGAGGACACCATCCGCCTGCTGCGCGCCCTCTGGTCGCCTGGGTCGCGCCCGTTCAACGGCAAGACCCTGTCGCTCCCCGAGACCGGGTGCTACCCCAGACCGCTGCAAGAGAGGCTGCCCATAATCGTCGGCGGGTCCGGTGAAAGGCGGACCCTGCGGGTGGTCGCAGAGCTAGCCGACGGTTGCAATCTGATGGGTGATCCCGAGAAGGTGGCGGCGAAGGTGAGCGCTCTCGCCCGTCATTGCGAGGACGTGGGCCGTCCTCCGGAGGAGGTGGAGGTGACTCACCTGTCGACCGCACTGGTGGGCAGGGGACGTTTGGAGGTGGATGGCCTGGTCGATCGGCTCCGCCCGCCACGCGGCTCGCCGCAGCGCTACGCGGCAGCAGTCAATGCAGGCACGGTCGATGACCATGTCGGGAGGTTTCGTCGTCTGGCGGAGAGCGGTGTGGGGACGGCGATCGTCTCCATGCCCGACCTGCCCGATGTCGGGGCGGTCGAGCGGTTCGCCCCGGTGATCGGCGCCTTCGCATGACGCTCAGGCGAGCGAGTCGTCGAACAGGGTCCCCTGGGGGTCAGGGCGGCGGTACCGACCGAGACCGTTCCACACCAGATGATCCATGAACACCCAGCTTCTGCGGTGGATCGCCGATGGTCCCCAGGCGTGCAGGGCCGACTTGTGGCGGGGGCACGGATAGCCCTTGTTCTCGTCGAAGACGTAAAGTGGGTAGTGCTCCGCCTCGGCGCGCATCATGCGATCTCGGGTGACCTTGGCCAGTATCGATGCCGCCGCGATCGACAGACAGGTCAGGTCTCCGCGGACGATCCGGCGAACCTGGTCGCCGCCGACGAAGTCCCACTTCCCGTCGACGAGGACCGCATCCGGAGTCACACCGAGCGCGGTGATGGCCCGGTCGGCGGCGAGACGTTGCGCCGCCGACATCCCCAACGTGTCGCATTCCTCGGCGGTGGCGTGGCCGACCGCCCATGCTTGGCACCAGCCGGCGATCCGGTCGAACAGGGCCTCGCGCTCGGTCTCAGTGAGCAACTTCGAGTCGCGCACCTTGTAAACGCGGCGGTCCTCCGGGATGACGGCGGCACCCACGCTCAGCGGCCCCGCCCAGGCGCCCCGGCCCACCTCGTCGACACCGACGACCACGCTGCGTCCCGCATCCCACAGCGCCCGCTCCAACCCGATCCCCGGTGCCCGGTGGACCAGCGCCCGGCGGAGGCGCGGAACTGTCGCCGTGATCACCGTCCGAGCGTAGCCAGTGAGGGCGCCCGACCCGTGTCGGGCTCAGTTGAGTGTCGGGTCGGCCGGATACTCGGCGAAGATCGAGACCCTCGTCTGTTGCCGGCGCAAAACACGCCGCCGAAGCCCTAGCGGATCATTGGTCAAGGCATCTTCTGCCTCGGTGGCGATGACGAACCACGCCCCCTCCTCGACTTCACTCTCCAGCTGGCCCGGCGACCACCCTGCGTATCCGGTGAACACCCGAAGCGGCCGGGCATCGGGGATCTCATCGGGTGACAGGCTCAGATCAACGAGTGCCAACCCAACGGCGACCCGGACGAGCCCCTCGTCCTCGGCGTCGGCGGGCAGCAGCACGTCGCTCCGGCAAAGACCTATGGCCATCTCCTGTTGGACTGGCCCGCCCACGAAGACCACCGCCGGTTCGACGAGTAGCGGCGCCCAGTCCGGGAGGAACTCGCCGGCGGGCGCCGCCGACGGCCGGTTGAGCACCAGGCCGAGGGCGCCGTCCTCGTCGTGCTGGCAGACCAGAAGGACCGTCCCGGCGAAGTTCGGGTCGAACAGCGCCGGTGTCGCCACCAGTAGGCGCCCGGTGAGGCTGACCACGGGGTCGGCGATCAGCGACTCCGTTCCACGCCGCGGTTGCGCACCACCAATCCAATCTTATCGACCACCGCGGGAAGGGGAGGCTCGCCCCAATGGAACCCGGCGCGGGCACCCGGTCGTTTCGTTTTGGGCAAGTCGCGCCGCAACAGCACAATCCTCCTCCCCCACCCGGAGCCAGCCAACACATGACTCGACGGTCCTGGTCGATAGCTCTCGTTTCGGCCGCCGTCGTGCTTGCCGTCGCCGGCACCATCATCATCGCAGGCTCGTCAGACGGACCGGCGGAGACAACGGCCGCCGGCGCCGCTCCCACGACTACACCATCCACGCCTCCGACGACGGCCGAGCGCACCGCCACCACCGCCCAACGGACATCGGAGACGACCGGACCAGCCAGGTTCGAGGAGGCCGATTGCCGCTTTGCGCTCACGCTGGAGCGCGAAGTTCGGTGCGGTTACCTGGTCGTGCCTGCCGACCGCACCGATCCCACGGGACCCGAGCTCCGGCTCCACGTCGCTGTCTTCGCTTCCGACGACCCAAGCCCTGAGCCTGATCCAGTCATCTACCTCGAAGGTGGCCCTGGTGGTGACGCCCTGGAGACGGTCCCCTACTCCTTCGAGGATCGATTTGGCCCCTATCTGGCGAAGCGCGACCTGGTGATGTTCGACCAGAGGGGTACCGGGTACTCGGAGCCATCGCTCGCCTGCCCCGAATCGAGGCAGCTCGATTTCGAGCTGCTCGACAAGGTGCTCCCCCCCGAGGAGTACGTGGCCCGCCAGATCGAGGCGATCGAAGCATGTCGCGACAGACTCCAGGGCGATGGTGTTGACCTGAGCCTCTTCGACTCGGCGGCGTCGGCGGCCGATGTAGCCGACCTGGGGAGGGTCCTCGGGTTCGAGGAGTGGAACCTGTACGGCATCTCCTACGGCACCAGGCTGGCGCTCACCGTGCTGCGCGACCACCCAGAGAACGTCCGCAGCGTCATCCTCGACTCGACCTACCCACCCTCGGTCGATGCCCTCACCGAGTTTCCCGACAACGCCGAGCGCTCCTTTGATGAGCTGTTCGCCTCATGCGCGGCCGAAACCGCCTGCTCTGACGCGTATCCCGACCTCGCCAGTCGTTTCGACGCCCTGGTGGCGGCGCTGGACGCCGAGCCTCTGATGGTCCCGGTGACCGATGTCTTCACCGGTGACCCCTACCAGGCGGCTCTCGACGGGGCCGGGCTGATCGGCCTCACCTTCCAGGCGCTGTACTCGGCGGAGCTCATACCGCTGCTTCCTGGGCTGATCGCCGAGCTCGAGGCGGGAGAGACCGCCACCGCTGCCAGCCTCTTGACCAACTTCCTGGCTCAAGGCGAGTTCCTCTCGCTGGGCGCGCTCGCCTCGGTGCAATGCCGTGAGGAGATTGCCTTCGCCAACCCCGAAGAGGTGGAGGCGGCGGGGACGACCGCTCCCATAGGTGGGCGGCTGGCTTCGACCTCGCTCAACACCGGCCCCCCGGCCTTCGATATGTGCCGGGTATGGGGAGCGGGCGAGGCTGCCCCCTTGGAGACGCGTGCGGTCCGCAGCCGGGTCCCGACGCTGGTCCTGGCGGGTGGCTTCGACCCGATCACACCGCCAGGCTGGGCAGCCGAGGCGGCGAACACGCTGCGCAACGCCACCACCGTCGCATTCGATCCGCTCAGCCACGGCGTCAGTTCCGGGCCCGGTTGCCCGGCGCAGATCGCAACAGCCTTCCTCGACGACCCGGCGGTGCCGCCCGACGTCTCCTGCGCGCCGCTGATGGGGCCGCCCCAGTTCGTCGCCGGGGAAAGCGACGAGGTTGTGATGGAACCCTTCGACACGGTGCTTCTGGGAGTACCGTTCTCGGGGCTTGCACCTAGGGGATGGGACGAGGTGGCGCCGGGGAGCTTCGCCCGGTTGGAGACCCCCGTCGACCCAACCGCCCTCGTCCTCCAGGCTGGGGAGGGCCTCAGCCCAGACCAGCTCCTCGGTCTGGTAGCCGGTCAGCTCGGTTTCGCCCTCCCCGACCAGCCCGACGACACCCACCAGGGGGGTGGCCGCTCATGGCCCCTCTATGAGGTGTCGATCCAGGGAAGCCCTGCATTGGTCACCGCCACCGAGCTGGGCGACTATGCCGCGGTCGGGATCATCATCGCCAGCGCCGACGAGTTGGAGACCCTCCGCGGTGACGTCTTCCTCCCCGCTCTCGACGCCTTCGAGGTCGGGTGACCGCAATCGGTCAGACCCCGACCGACGACGAAGATTGATCCGAATGCCAGGTACCGTGCGTACACTTCACATCAACGCCACCTGGAGAGCGATGAGGATGCGGTCCACGACCCGGGCTCTGGCCGTCGGGGCTCTGCTCGCCATCTCACTCACCGCGTGCAGCCAGCCCGAAGCCGGGATCACCACCCACACCGACCCCGAGCGGCTGTCATTGATAGAGGTGCCATCCGAGTGGCACCTCTACGAGTCCGACGAGATGGCCGAACTGGAGAGTCAGGTGTTCACCGCCGACATAGACGGCCTCCCCATCGAGTACAGCATCGCCTTCGACGGGGCGCCCAGCAGGGACCCCGAGAACGTCAACACGCCGTTTCTCACGGCCGACTTCCCTGTCGGGGCTTCGATCATCCGCCGGGTTGATGAAGGTGTGCGGGACGCCATATCGCGCCGGCTGCTCAGCCAGGTCGCCGTCCCATACGAGGGTTTGGAGATCACCCCCGAGCTTCAGGAGCCTTTCGAGTTCGCCGAGGGTTTCGATGGCGTGCGCCAGCTCGCCGTCTACACCGACCCGGCGAGCGGGGACGAGGCTGCGGTGTACCTGATCTCGGTGACCGACGATGAAGATGCCCGCATCTACTCGGTGGCTGTGGGCTGCGCGGTCGAGTGCTTCATGGAACACCAGGAGAAGATCTCAGAGGTGGTGGACTCATGGCTAGTCAACGTGAGGGAATGACCACACGGCGCCGGAGCGACATGTGGGATCGGGTCAAGATCCTGCTGCTGCTCGCCATCGTGGCGGTTGTCCTCGTGGGCAGCCGGGTACAGCCGCCGTTCGTCCCGCTCGACGTCGCCTTACGCGAGTTCTTCTCCGAGCCAATCGGGGTCATCATCGCGTCGCTGTTCGTCCTCGAGATCCTGCGACAGATCCACTACCTGTTCGCCGAGAACTCCGCCGCCTATTTCGCTTTCTGGAACGACCGTGTCATCGGCGGTTGGGCCGGTCTCACCGGGCGGATGAAGCCATGGACCCGGTTCCGCATCGGCCGGTTCGTCCGTTGGGGCATCTATACAGCGATTTACGCCTATTCAGTGATGTGGCTGGTCCCCGGAATCGAGACCCCGGTGCAAGCCATTGCCGAACTGCCCCGGCTACTGATCGGCGTCCTCTCTAGCCCGGAATTCTGGCGGGTGGTCTCGATTCTCTTCCTGGTGGTCGCCCAGTTCGCCATGATCTTCTGGTTCCTCTCCCGTGGCGGGACCGACATCTTGTCACCCGAGGAGGTCAAGACCCGTTTCTCCGACGTGTGGGGCCAGGACCATGTCCTCAACTCGATCAAGGAGAACATCGCCTTCCTGGAGCGGCCCGATGAGATCGAGGAGAAGGGCGGCTACATCCCCGGCGGGATGCTGCTCTGGGGCCCGCCGGGGACGGGGAAAACCCTCATCGCCGAATCGATCGCTGGGGAGACCGGCCGACCCTACGTCTTCGTGGACCCGGGCGCCTTCATCAACATGTTCATGGGCGTCGGCATCATCAAGGTGAAGTCGCTCTACCGGAAGCTGCGCAAGCTATCGCTGCGGCACGGCGGGGTGATCGTGTTCTTCGACGAGGCGGACAGCCTCGGCTCGCGAGGCGCCATGGGAGCCCCAGGAGGGGCTTTCGGCGCCACACCGGCGATCGCCGAGCGGTTCGCCGCCGCCCAAGGCTGCAACGGCATCCACTATCTTTCGAGCCCGGCGCGACGGGCGCTGCTCGGTGAGTTCCAACTCGAAGACCCCGCATCCGACCCCGAAGAGGCCCCGCGCCGGTGGCGCGATCGGATCATTATGGGCGGCGGGATGGGCGGCGGAGGTATGGGCACCCTCCAGGCACTGCTCACCGAGATGAACGGGCTCACCAAGCCGAGGGGCATGTCCAACAGGGTGCGCAAGCTCCTCGGGATGCGGCCCAAACCGCCGCCCAAGTACCGCATCCTGCACATCATGGCCACCAACATGCCGAACGCCCTCGACCCGGCCATGCTCCGCCCCGGTCGCATCGACAGGGTCTACAAGGTCGGCTACCCATCCAAGACGGGTCGCAAAGAGACCCTGGTCGGGTACCTCAACAAGGTGTCCAACACGCTGAGCGACGAGGAGATCGAGAAGTTCGCAGTCCGCAGTCCGTACGCCACCGGCGCATCGATCAAGGACATGGTCAACGAGGCGCTGATCATCGCCATCCGCGACGGGCGAACCACCATCACTTGGGACGACTTGTGGCGGGCGAAGGCCCTCAAGGAGGTCGGCCCGCCCGATGACGCCGAGTACGTCGAGCGCGAGCGTCACGCCGTGGCCATTCACGAAGCGTCGCATGCCGTGGCCGCCCATCTGCTGCGGGCCCACGCCGCCATCGACATCGCCACCATCGAGCGCCGCGGCGACGTCGGCGGCTTCGTCTCCAGCATCCCCGAGGAAGACCGGATGTTCGAATGGCGGTCGGAGTACGAGGTGGATCTCATGGTCTCGATCGCCTCGCTCGCCGGTGAGCGGATGTTCTTCGAGGGCGACAACTCGGCGGGGGTGGGTGGCGACATGCGCTCGGCAACATCGCTGGCGGCGGCGATGGAGGGTGTCATGGCCATGGGCGACACCATCACTTCGTTCGCCGGCACCACGTTGGGCCCGACCGGGATGCCCACCTCACCCGTATCGGCCATCCTCGGGAAGAGAGGCGAAGAGGTCGAGGCTCGGCTACAGCGCCTCTACCAGGAGGTGTGGGAGTTGCTCGATAGCCATCGACCGCAGGTGCTGGCGGTGGCCGCAGCCCTCGAGGAGAAGAGACTCATCTCCGGCGACGAGGTCGCCGAGATCGTAGGCATCCCGCACGGATCGTTGGTCGCCCGACGTCCTGCAGGTTGGTCGAGCGTAGATCCTGAGGGCCGGAAGGCGCTCACCCTCCCCTTTGGGGACGAATCGCCCAACGGCGGCCCTAACCCAAATGGTAAGCCCGAAGATGACGGAGAGCCCTCGAGCGAGACACCAGCCGACGAAAGGCCTGCAGAGGAAACCGAGCTAGACCCGGTCGACTGAGGGTTCCTCCTTCCGCCTTTCGTCTTCCGCCTTCCGTCTCAGGGAGCGGCCCACCCGGGATCGGCAAGCTGGAGCTGGCACCCCTGGGTGAGCGGTTGTGCCTCCGCCGTGCTGTTCAGATCGGCCACCACGAGTTGCTCGGGGATCAGCATGAGGGCGTGCTGTCCGTCTCCGACCGCCCAGGTCCGCAGGCTGCTGGCTGGATCGACCGAGGCGGCCTCGAGCGGAGTCGATTGCCCACCAACGGCATCGACGGTGATGATGTCGCCGGTCGGGACCCCCTCCGGTGACAACGGCAGGGCGAGCACCGCTCTTTGATCCCACCAGCCGGCGATGAAGGCGCCCACCAGCTCGTCGCTGGGGATGGCGACGGCCCTTCCCTCGGTGTCGATGACCATCACCGCCGCGGTCGCTGGCTCGTCTGCCGACGGAGTGAGCACCACGAGCGCCGACGATCCGTCGGGGTGGCGCAACGCGGTCAGCGGGGTCAGCCCTGCGAGGTCGCCCTCGGGAGACCAACGCCAAGCGACACCTCCACTCTCCGGTTCGATAGCGACAACCTCGGGTTGCTCGCCCTCGTTGACCGCGGTCAGGGCCAAGTCACCCACACCACCGAGCAGGACAGGATCGGCAAGACCATCGTCGGTAACCGGGACCGGGTCGCCGCCGTCGACCGACAATGCGACGTCCGCTCCCTCGACGAGCGAGACGACACGGCCGCCCAGCGAGACCCACTGATCTTGCGGTTCCTCCATACCGAGCCTTTGCCAGCGGCGCTCGACCGGGTCGAGAGCGGCGATGCCTCCCTCGATCCCGACAAGCCGCACCAGTGGTGAGTCCGCCAGTTCGGCGGAGTCGACCTCGACAAACGGCCTAGTGGCGTAGTCGGTCCTCGCGTTGACGCCGAGGATCGGGCGTCCCGGCTGATCGGGGCTCTCGGCGAGCGACGTGGTGACCGAGACCTCCTCGTCCGCCCTGGTGAGACGGATGTCCACCTCGTCACCTGGCGCCCCCTCCTGGACTGCAGCAATCAGTTCTCCCACGTTCACCACCGGGCGGCCGGCCAGCTCAACGATCACGTCACCAGCTTGCAGTACTTCGGCTGCCGCCACATCGGTGAGCACGCTCACCAGAAAGGCTCCGCGGCCCTCCCCCACCGGGATCGAGCACTCCGAGGCTCCGATGGTCAGGTCGGGGAGTGTCCCACGCTCCGGCGCGGCTTGACCACCGCAGGAAGCGACAGCGATGGCTAATGCGAGGAGTGCAGCCGATCGCCGCATCGGAGCCAGGATAGGTCCACCGCGGGTGACGCTTCGCCGTTCGGGAGGTGGAGTGGTGGCCATGCCCGGATCCGGTTCCAGTCTGGCCGAGCCGTCACCAGGTCATCCTGTCCCCAGGCGGGGGGGAGGGGGGAATGGTCCACTTTCAGAGGTGCGCAAGCCGCGTCGAGTGGCGTTGGGAATCCGGGGCTCCCACCTACCCGCTGCTCCGCAGCGGGCCCTTCCCCTTTCGGGGACGGAATCGGACGCCGTCAACCGCTCGCCTTGCTCCCCTGCCTCTCGGTGAAGGTCCGTCGGAGCCAATCGACCACGTCGGCAAGCACGGCGGCGCCTTCTGGCTCGTGGAAGATCTCGTGTCGCAGCGACGGATATAGCCGGCGCTCGACCGTCGGGATCCTGGCGAGAGCGAGGCTGTGCTGCGGTGGCACCACCGTGTCGGCACCTCCATGGATCACGAGCGTCGGGATGCGGAGCCGATCGAGCGAAGCGGCATTGGCCCGCACCGCGCCGAACCCCGCCCGGCCCAGCCCCACGGTGCTCTTGGTGAGCACCATCGGATCGGCGTCGTACGCCGCGGCGATCTCCTTGTCGTGGGTGAGCTGCTCGCCCTCGATCTCATTGGGTATGACCAGCTTGGGTGTCAGCCTCCCCAGCACCTTTGCCGCCCACTCCTTCCACATGGCCAGCCCGTGCCCGGTCACAGGCGGTGCGCTGAGGATCAGGGCATCGGGTTGCGGGCGGTCGGAGAGGGCGTAGCTGAGGGCGATGGCGCTCCCCATTGAATGGCCGTAGAGCGCAACCGGTGCCTTTTCGGCCCGAAGCCGCGCCAGCTCCTCGCCGACGGCGTCGACGAAGACGTCCCACGATGCGACGTGGCCGCGCCTACCTCCGGACCCCCCGTGACCCTCGAGGTCGAAGGAGCGCACAAGGAGGCCGGCGCTGGCGAAGGCGCTGGCGGTGCGGTCATGGCGGCCACAGTGCTCCCCGAGCCCATGGACGATCAGAACCGCCCCCCAGGGCTCGGTCGGCGGCTTCCATACCCGTACCAGCCGAGCCAAATCGCTCGCTGGGGTCACCTCCACGAGGGTTTCGATGTCGGTACCGGGAGCGGTCACCACGAATCCCAATTGATGTCCAGCGTCCGCGCCGCCCGACCCTCGTCCAGCCGACCCACCGGCGTTCGCACCGGGGATGCCCGGACCGCGTCGGGATCGTCGCCGGCGATGTCGAGCAACGCCGCCGCCAGCGCCTCGACCGTCTCCCGCGACTGGGTCTCGGTGGGTTCGACCATCAGTGCCTCATCGACGATGAGCGGGAAGTAGACGGTCGGGGAATGGAATCCCCGGTCGAGCAGAGCCTTGGCGACGTCCATGGCTCGAACCCCATTTCGCTGCTTGAGTCGACGCGCCGAAGCGACGAACTCATGCATGCAGGGTCGGTCGTATGGGATGTCGAACTCGGGTCTCACCAATTCGGCCAGATAGCGCGCATTGAGAACGGCACGCTCCGCCACGCGGCGCATCCCGTCCCCGCCGAGTGCTCGCATGTAGGTGAGCGCCCTCAGCACCACCAGGAAGTTCCCGTGATTGCCGTGGACCCGGCCGATGCTGTGCTCGGGCATCTCCCACCGCAGCTCGCCATCGGCGCCACGAGCCGGCAGAGGTCCGGGGAGGAAAGGTACCAGCGACTCCCTCACCGCCACCGGCCCGGCGCCGGGCCCTCCCCCACCGTGGGGAGTGGCGAAGGTCTTGTGGAGGTTCGAGTGGACGATGTCAAAGCCCATGTCACCTGGTCGGGCGATACCGAGGATGGCGTTGAGATTGGCGCCGTCGTAGTACACCAACCCCCCGACCGAGTGGACCGCCTCGGTGATCTCGCCGATGTCTTCCTCGAACAACCCGAGCGTGTTCGGGTTGGTCAGCATGAGCCCGGCGACCTGATCGTCGAGGGCCGCCCGGAGCGCCGCCACGTCGACCATCCCCCGCTCGTCCGAGGGCACCTCGACCGTCTCGTAACCGGCCAGCGTCACCGAAGCGGGGTTGGTCCCGTGCGCCGAGTCCGGAATGAGGACCACCCGGCGTGGGTCGCCTTGGGAGGAGTGCCAGCCTCGCATGATGAGCAGCCCGGTGACCTCGCCCGCCGCTCCCGCTGGTGGCTGAAAGGTGGCGCGCTCCATTCCGGTCACCTCGCAGAGCACCTCCTCGGCCGCCAACAGCACCTCGAGCGCCCCTTGAGCCATTGCGGCCGGCGTCTCCGGGTGAAGGTCGCGGAACCCGGGGTGCTCCGCTGCCCAGTCGCACACCTTCGGGTTGTACTTCATGGTGCATGACCCCAGCGGGTACGCCCCGAGATCCACGGCGAAGTTGCGCTGTGCCAGCCGGGTGACGTGCATCACCAGGTCGTGCTCCGACACCTCGGGCAAATCGGGTGGCGCCTCAGCAAGCTCGGGGAGCCCGAGATCTGAGGAGGGGACATCCAACTCGGGGAGCGACCAGACCCGGCGTCCATGCGACGAGAGGTCGCGCAGCGTCGGCTCGGCGTCCCCACCGCTGAGTGGGGCCGACGATGCCCGCCCTGCTCCCACGTCACCCACCGGCGATCACCTCCTTCAAGGCATCAACATACGAGTCGAGTTGGTGCCGGGTGCGCCGTTCGGTGACGGCCACGAGGAGACCCCCGGACAACTCCGGATATTCGGCGCCGAGCGGGATCCCGGCAAGGAAGCCGCGCTCTGCCATTGCGGCCACGGCCTCGTCGGGGTCGAGCGGAAGAACCACTGCGAACTCGCGTAGGAAGCCTCTCTTGTTGGCAAGACTCACCCCGGGGAGCTCCTCGAGGCGCCCGGCGAGGTAGCGGGCCTTGTGGGCTGAGAACTCGCCTACTCGCCGCAGACCGTGGGGGCCGAGCCAGGCGAGATGGATGGCGCTCCCGATGGCGTTGAGCGTCTGGTTGGTGCAGATATTCGAAGTGGCACGCTGGCGGCGGATGTCCTGCTCGCGTGCCCGCAGGGTGAGGACGAACCCGGGCCGCCCCTCACCGTCGACGGTTCTCCCCACCAGACGACCGGGCAGCCGGCGCACATGGTCTCGGGTGGTGGCGAACAACCCCACCACGGGCCCTCCAAAGGACATCGGGTTGCCCAACGGCTGACCCTCGGCCACGGCGACGTCGCAGCCGGCGCTGCCCGGAGTCCGAAGCAGCCCGAGGGTCATCGGGTCGACCGAGGCAATTGCCAGGGCGCCCATCGGTTTGGCCAGGCTCACCATGTCTTCGTAGCTCTCCACCATCCCCAGATAGTTAGGCTGGGCGAGCACGAGGGCTGCCGGCTCTGGGGTCTGCTCGCTCCAACTTGTGCGCCCATCGACCAGCGGATGCTCGACTACTTCGATCGACTGGGCTGCGGCCATGGTCACTACGGCCTGGCGAATACCGGGTGATAGCCCGCGCGACAACCAGACAGCTTGTCGGCCGGTGGCCGCCACCGCCATGTGAACCGCTTCCGCCACGGCGGTGGCCCCGTCGTACAACGAGGCATTGGCCACGGGGAGCCCGGTGATCGAAGCCACCATCGACTGGAACTCGAAGAGCAGTTGTAGCACTCCCTGACTCACCTCGGGTTGATACGGGGTGTATGACGTGACGAATTCGGGACGCATGGTCAGCGACCGCACCACCGAGGGTAAGAAGTGGTCGTAGATCCCACCCCCGGCGAAGCACACCAGCGGGGTGTTGTGCGAAGCGAACTGGTCGACCATCGCCATCACGTCGGGCTCCGCCAGTCCAGGATCGAGGTCGAGGGGGCGGTCGAGGACTACTTGTCCGGGGAGGTGTCGGTAGAGATCGACGGTTGACCCCAAACCGAGCTTGCCCAACATCGTGGCGATGTCGCCTTCGGTGTGCGGGGTGAAGTCCACTCAAACTCCTTTCACAAAGGGCGGCTTGACATATCGCGCCGGGTGCCACACCCCACGGATTTCGATCTCGACGGCCTCGCCCTCCGCCGGCGGCGACAGGAAAGCCAGCCCGATCCCACGGCCCAGCGTCGGGCTGAAGTTGCCGCTTGCCACCACCCCCGTTGCTTTCCCGGCACGCACCGGGTAGCCGTGCCGGGCTATGGCACGGTCCGCCATCTCGAACCCGGTCAAAGCGCGACTCAAACCCTCTCGTTGCTGCTTCTCCAACGCCTCCCGGCCGATGAAGTCGTGGTTCCACCCCACCACCCATCCCAAGTCTGCCTCGAGCGGGGTGGTGTCCGGATCGAGATCCTGTCCCCAGAGTGGGTACCCCATCTCGAGGCGAAGCGTGTCCCTGGCACCCAAACCGCACGGGACGGCGCCACCCGCCACCAGCGCCTGCCACAGCGCCGGAGCGTGTTCGTTGGCGACGGCAATCTCACCGCCGCGCTCTCCGGTGTACCCGGTTCCGGCTGCCCAGCAGGTCCCCGATGGACCTTCGGTCTCCACCAGGCGGAATCGTCCCGGCGCCGCCTCGAGGACGTCCGCCAGCAGGCCCGGTGCATCGGGGCCCTGGACCGCCAACAGAGCAGTGCTCTCCCGCAACGGCTCGACAACGGTCCCCGCGGTCGCCTGGCTCCTCAGGAGCCCCACCACCTTGTCGTAGTTGGAGGCGTTGGGCAGGACCCATGCGCGGTCCTCAGCCCAGCGCCACACGATCACGTCGTCCTCGACCCCGCCGTGCTCGTTGAGGACCATCGAGTACTGCGCCCGGCCCGGGGCGACATCGGCGATGTCGTTGCACAGCAGCTGGCGGAGCAAAGGGGTGGTGCCGTCACCTTCGATCGAGACCCGCCCCAGGTGGCTCACATCGAAGACCCCGACGCCTTGCCGCACCGCGTTGTGCTCGGCGAGCACCCCCTGGTACTGGAGTGGCATCTCCCAACCGCCGAAATCGGTGAAGCGCGCCCCGAGCGAGCTGTGCTCTTCGAACAGGGGGGAGCGCGCCATCACAGGAAAAGTGGCACGCCGGGCATCCGGGAGAGAATAGATGGCTCGGCAAGGTCCCGAGTTGGTTGGGTCAGCCGGCGGCTTCCTCCGCCTCGCCGAGACGGACCACCCGCGGCGGGCCAGGTAGCCGCGTCGGGGGAGGGACAGTCTCCATGTGGGCGGGCTCTTCGAGCCCGTATTTGATCACCAAATGGAGGTAGTCGCGCTGATAGAGCACTCGGCACCTCACATCGGGGTGGAGCTGGTGAAGGCGGCGCACCTTGGCGTTCTTCTTGGTCACCAGCTTCTGGTTCATCGTGGTGATCTCGATGTAAACGTCATCATCGGGTAGGTAGAAGTCGGGGGTGAAGAACTGTGTCGGCTTCCCATGGCGGTCCCATCCGATGGGGAACGAGCGCGGCTCGTACTCCCAGGGGAGGCCGTAGAAGTCGAGGAGCCTGGCGAACTGGCGTTCGCTGTTATGGGCGAAGTTCACGAACTCAGCCATCCCCCCCGGCTCCAGCTCCGGCTCAGGCGGCGTGGTCAGTGCGCCTCCGCTCTCCCCGTAGTCGACGGCGGGCTCTCGGGGAACAAGCGGTGCAGCTCACCCTCCAACTCCTGCTGCACCGGCCCGACGGCGATCCCGAACACGCCCTGGCCCCGGCGGAAGACATCGACCACCTCTTCGGCGGAATGGGCCGCGTAGATGGTCTGGCCGTCGGAGAGGAGCGTGACATCCATGAGGGGCCGGTCGCTCGCCAGCGTCGATTGCAGGATCTGGACTGCTTGGCGGATCTTCTTGAGGCTCATCCCGGCATCGAGGAGGCGCTTGATCACCTTGAGTTGCACCACATCGGAGAAGCCATAGAGCCGTTGCGATCCCGAACCCCTCGCCTGTTGCAGCGACGGCTCGAGAAGGCCGGTGCGTGCCCAATAGTCGAGCTGGCGGTACGTGATCCCCACCAGCTTGCAAACTTGAGGAGCCCTGTAGCCATGCTCCTCGGGGCCGGTTGCGGTGAGATCGGTCGGGCCGGCGGCAGCGGTGTCGAGGATCATGTCGCCCTTGGCCGTTCCCAGGTCGGGGTCACGCTGCTCCGCCTCCCGATGTGGCAATCACATGCCCGTAATTTCAGGGTTCAACCTAGCGGGCAGTGTCGGAAGATGTCAACGGTCCCTGTGGAAAACTCGGTAGCTGCCAACCCTGGGCTGGGGAGTACCGCCCGGGTAGTTGCCAACCCTGGGCTGGCGAGCTCACTCCTCTGGGTCGAAGTCCTCGGGTCGCACGTCCTCGAGGAACTCGCGAAACCGCTCGATCTCCTCTTCCTCGTTCTCATCCTGGATCTCGATGCCGGCGTCCTCGAGAACCTCGGGCATGGCGAAGATCGGAGCGTCGGTCCGGGCGGCGAGTGCGATAGCGTCTGACGGCCGTGACGAAACCCGAACCTGCTTCCCATCTTGGTCGAAGACCAGATCTGCGTAGAAAACTTGGTCACGCAGCTCGGTGACGACCACCCTGGACACCCGTGACCCGAGAGCTTCGGAGACGGTCTTGAGGAGGTCATGGGTTAGCGGGCGCTGCGGGACCATGTGCTCCAGGGCGAATGCGATGGCCGTTGCCTCGACCGCACCGATCCAGATGGGCAGGTAACGGGTCCCCGAGCTCTCACGCAGGAGGACGATCGGCTGGTTGCTGGGGAGTTCGACCCTTACCCCCACGAGCTCCATCGAGATGCCGTCGTTGGGGTGGTCCCCGCTCATTCGGGCAGGTTATCACCGGGTCGTCTGAACAGCCGCGAGGCGAATCGTTGCGGCTCGAACTGGAAGGTCACAAGATCGAGTACCGCCCACACCGACCTCAAGTTGCGGAAGCGGCCCTCCCAGTCGAGCCCGTACCCGAGGAGGAACTCGTCGCCCACCTCGAACCCGCGGTACTCGAGCGGCACCTCGACGATGCGCCGCACTGCCTTGTCGAACAGGGTCACTGTGGCCAGCGAGGCCACATCGCGGGCGGCGATGAGGCGACGCAGCACGGTCAGAGAGAGCCCGGTGTCAACAACGTCCTCGACAAGCAGGACATGGCGTCCCTCGAGAGAGGTCTCGGTATCCATGGCGATCCGCACCCGGCCACCCTCGCCAAACCGGGTGAGTGCCAGGAAGTCCACCTCGAGCTCGATGTCCATCGACCTGATCAGGTCCGCCACGAAGGGGAGCGCCCCTTGGAGCACAGCGACGAGAACAGGGTTGCGGTCGGCGTAGGCGACGGCGAGCTGCGACCCGAGCTCTGCGATCCTGGAGCGCGCCACCGACTCCGGGATCACCTCGACCAGGGTGTCGTCAGTCGTCACCGAAGAGGCGTCCCAGCCATCCCAGCGAGTCGAGCAGAGTAGGTAGGGCCTCGGTGACCGGCGGGGGCGGCGGCGTGTCGGCCGGGGCAGTTGTCGTGGTCGCGGACGGGACCGTGGTGGCGACGGTGGTAGGAGCAGAGCCCCGGTTCTCGGCGGCTCCCCTGCGCCGTGGCGGGTCGAAGGCGTCGAACCCGTACTCGAGCAACGCCGCTGCATCAGCGAAATGGTCGGCCGACCCCATCACGACCGCATAGAGCCGGCGACCGTTTCGCTCCGCACCCGCTACCAAAACCAGCCCTGCTGCCGGGGTGTCACCCGTCTTGAGACCGAATGCCCCGGGAACCTGTGACAACAGCTTGTTGGTCCCGGTCACCACCCGCAACGGCGAGCCGGGGAGCACCGCCGATTTGAGCCGCATCATCCTGGCGAGCTCGGGGTGGTCCATGACCGCCCTCCCGATATCGACCAGGTCCTCGGCTGACGAGTGGTGGCCTTCGGCGTCGAGCCCGCTCGGGTTGACGAAGTGGGTGTTCTCCAATCCAAGGCGATCCGCCTTGCGGTTCATCAGGGCAACGAAGCGGTTCACCGACCCGGCGACATGGATGGCAAGAAGATCGGCGAGGTCGTTCCCCGACTTCACCATCAAGCCGGTCAGCATCTCCTCGACCGTCCAGCGCTCGTCCCGCCCCACGCCAATCATCTGCCCGCCGATCGGGATGTAGTCGGCCGGCACCTCGACGATCTCGTCCATGTCGGCCCGCTCGGCGACGACGAGCGCGGTCATCAGCTTGGTGGTCGATGCCATCCTGCGCGCCACGTCGGGCTCATCGGCGGCCAGCACCACACTGTTGGTGTCGTCCCACAACATCCAGGAAGCCGACTCGACAGGCGGTGGACGCGGGGCGTTACGTACCCATGCCGGTGCTCGGTTGGACTCGCCGCTCCCCTCCTGTTGGGCGAGAGCGCCAACCGGGGCGAGAACCGACAGGGCGGCGATGAGGGCTGCGAAGAGGCCGGCGAGGAGACGCATCAACGATGAAGGATGGCTTGCGCCTCGATATCGAGCAAAGCGGCTTGGAGGCGCTGCAGGGCGTCCACCACCTCGCTCATGGTCTCGGTGAGGCGCCTTCGGCCCTCGGGGCTGTGATTTCGCAGCAGCGGGGAGACAAGTTGCTCGAGCACGTCGACGGCTCGATCGGTGCCTATGCCCACCGAACGTAGATGGCGCGCCTCGAGACCCTGGGAGAACAACCGCTCCGCCTGCACCGCCACATCGACCGCAACGTCGGCGACCTGGCCCTCATCATCTGGGTCGAGCAGGCCGTGATCGACCAGTTGTCCGAGTTGATCCAGGGACAATCCGGAGCGTCGTGCCAGCTCGTCGAACCCGATCCGGATCGGCCGTTCGCCGTCTGCCGACTGCCGTCGCCTATCTGGACCCTCGCGGTCCTCGCCCCGCTCCCACATGGTCAGCTTCGCCTTGATGACCTTGAGCGGGAGGTACTGGTCACGCTGCAGCTCGAGGATGTAGCGGAGCCTCTCCAGGTCCTCCTGGTGGTACTGGCGGTAGCCCGAGGCGCTCCGGGTGGGACGGAGCAGCCCTTGACTCTCGAGGAACCTCACTTTGGACACCGAGATCTCGGGGAACTCCTCCTGGAGGAGGTTGATTGCCTCGCCGATGGTGAGCGCGCCGTCACTCATCGCCCAACGCCACCAGCATGTGGAACCGCCCGATGATCACCTCATCACCCGGTTTCAGGGGGGCCCTGTCGACCCGGTCGCCATTTACATATGTGCCGTTGGTAGAGCCGAGGTCCTCGACCACTATTCCCTGCTCTTCGACGGTGAACCGGCAATGGTCACGGGATACGGTGACGTCGTCGAGGAATATGTCAGAGTCGGGGGCCCGGCCGGCGCTGGCCGTCCCCAAAGGGAGAACCCATGTCTGCCCGGCACGAGGGCCGCGCTCCGCCACCAAGGCGAACCCGCGGAATCCGGAGAGATGCGCCGCCTCGTCGGGGGTGAGCGGCGGCCCCGAGGGGTCCATGGGAACGTACGTGATGGTGGGCTCGCTGTCCACGCTCGTGCCACAACTCGGGCACACCGTGGCGCCCGGAGGCAACTGGGCCCGACAGTGGGGGCATTGCATGGCTTCATCGTAGTGAGGGGGCGGTCGCCCACCTGGGAGCGGTCCCTCACATCCGCCCCGTTCAACTACCGTTTTCCAGGAATGGGCCGGCGATGACACGACGGATCCCAAACCCACGACGACGCGGGCTGTTGATGCTGGCCATGGCCGCCATCGGCATCACCCTTGGGGTGATGGGACTCTCTGCGACCGTGCTCCCCCAGCCCCAGGATGTCGACGGGATCGTCATTCAAGGGTCGGTAGCCAAGCTCGTTGTCCGCGGAGACATTGACGGTGTGCTGGTGCTGCGCGATGCCGGGCTCAACAGCTTCGACCGCAACTCACGTGAGTTCGAGTTGCTTTTCAACGGCGGCTACCGCCAGCGGGTCCGACTCGCCGGTGTGGCGCCGGACGGCGCAGCCGAAGTCACCACGGGTGACGGAATGCAAGCCCAGTTCGCCATCTTCGAGCGGGATTTCCTCTCGTTCGAAGGCGAGTGCACCATCGATTTCACGCGGTCCGACTTCGCTTGGCTCACCGGCAGGGTCCGCTGCCCCGAACTCCACTCGCTCCGAGGCGACGACGTCATCGTGCTCGATGCCGCCTTCCACAGCCCGATCTCGGAAGGAACGGGATAAGGGGATCAGTACTTGGTACTTAGTACCTGGTACTCAGTAGCCACCCATCCTCCGCCACCTCGAGGTTTTCCCGAACCGGGCTCGCGCAGCCAGTAGCTCTGGATCCACCGCTTCGCGTAGTCCGACGCTGATCAGGTAGAAGGCGCCACAGAGCATGGTGATCCCGAGCCCACCGGCTATCAGCGCGTTCCAGGCATAGTCCCGGGGCACGAGACCCGGCGAAGGGAGCCCGGTGTAGATGAGGCTTCCATAGCCGAACCAGTCACCCCCGGCACCGGTGAACTCGAGGAACCCAAATGTGATCACGGCACCGGTGACCGCAGCCATCATCTGCACCGCCGTCATGGGGAGCAGATGGGGCAGCACGTGGACGCGAATGAGCCACCATCCCGACCCGCCGGCAGTGCGGGCGGCTTCCATGAACGGCTTCGCCATGACGACGAGCGCCTGCGATCGCAGAACCAGCGCCGCGGTGCTCAACCCGAAGAGCAACCCGTACAGCGCACCGAGGATCGGTGGCTGCAACCAGGGTGCGCTCACTCCGATGATGAACAGTGCTATCGGCGGAGGAAGAAGCACCAAGGCGTCGGCCAGGTGGGTTAGCGCTCCATCGATCGGACCCCTCCGGTAGGCGGAGATCGCCGCAAAGGCGGTGGAGACGATCCCGGCCACCAAAGCAGCGGAGAGGGCTACCTGAAGGGTCGGCCAAGTGGAGTGGGAGAACATGCTGAACACGTCGCGCCCGTAGCTGTCGGTGCCGAGAAGGTGGCGGACCGAGATCCCTGCGGGGTGGGTGATCGTGGCGTCCCACCCCGACACCGGCTGATAGACCAGCCATTGCCCTCGCCATAGGGTGTGCGCCAGGATGGGCCGCGACACCGCCAGCACCAGGAACCCGGCGAGCATCACCAGCCCAATTCGAATCTTGGTATTGAGCGGCACCCGCGGCTTGGGGATGCTGCGTACAGCCGCTTCCGGGGTAGCCACCGCGGTCATGCCATCGCCGCCGTTCGCACCCGGGGATCGAGCACCGCCACCAGGATGTCCATTAGCAGCCGCAGCACCAGCCCGATGATCCCAACCACCACCACCACCCCGAGCACCACGGGTGTGTCGGCGGTGCCCACGGCTTCGAAGAAGGTCTGTGAGAGGCCCCCTACCTCGAGTTGCTGCTCGATGATGATGAGTGCGGTGAGGATGTATGGGATACCTACGAACAGCCTGGTCAGGACGGGGAGCATGGCGTTGCGCGCCACGTGGCGGTCTCGCACCACCCGCCCCGGCAGGCCCTTGGCGAATGCTGTCTTGACATAGTCCTCAGAGCTCTCCTCGGCCATCCCGGTGCGCATCAGGATCGCCACTTCGCCGAACCCGAGGATGATGAAGGCGATCATGGCGAGGAATGGGCTGCCGCGCCCGACGTTCACCCCGGCGGTGCCCCGGAACATGAGGTCGAGAGCTTCGGTCCCGGCACCGGTGAGCGCCACGCCGATCAGCGCCGCGGTCACCGTCACCGGGAGGGCCAGCGCCGCCAGCAGCCGGAGGTCCCACCGTCGGGCGTAGGCGCGGAGGGCGAAGGCGACGATCACCGCCCCGAGCACGGAGACCGCCACCAGCGTGAGCACCTGGAGTTGGGTGAGGTAGGTGCTGCGCCATACCTCAAGGCTGTCGGAGGGGAGGCCGAGAGCGAAACGCAGCTCGTAAAACGGCATGGTGAGGAAGTAGGTCATGACGAACACGAGCAGCGGTGGGAACGTGGTCGAGAGGAGAACGCTGGCCGTGGTGGTGGCGGAGCCGACGGCACGGCTGCGATGCCAGGCAGCGACCCTCCCCAGCCACTCCCCCAGGACATATGCGAGGATCCCGCCCACAGCGAACACGAGGATGGTGAACGGGAGCGAGCGCCCGATGATCGCCGCGACCGGCTCACCGGTGTACGACATCCCCAGGTCGCCTTGAGCCAGCCCCAATACATAGAGCCCGGCCCTGGCCAGCAGCGGTCGGTCCAGCCCGAGCGATTCCCGCATGGCGTAGTAGTCGTCGCCCCGACCGCCGAAGGCGAATTGGGTCGAGAAATCGAATGGCAACAGCAGCTGCAACCCGACGAAGACGACAGCAACAAAGATGAGCAAAGTGACCACCGCCCACCCCAGCCGGCGGAGGAGGTAGACGGTCATGTTCCCCGGATGCGCTCAGTCATTCTCGGTGTGGACCCGGTATGTCTGCGGCTCTAGCAGCCCCTCGTACTCGCCATCGTCGGTCGGCTCGAGGTCGACGAACCAGCCCTCGTCGTATGGGCTGTTATTCACCAGTTCTGGGTGCTCCGCCAACTCCGCGTTCACCGCGGTCACCGTCCCACTCAGCGGGGCGTATACCTCGGCCACCGACTTGGTCGACTCAACCTCGGCCAGGGTGTCTCCCTTGGTGACCGATCGGCCCTGCTCGGGGAGATCGACGAAGACGATGTCGCCCAGGGCGTCCTGGGCGTAGTCGGTTATTCCGACCCGGACCAGACCATTGGCGCGTTGCGCCCACTCGTGGTCTTCGGTGAACCGACGATCGTCGGGGACGTGCATCCGAGCGGCCTCCAATCTCGCTGGCGCACCGCAGGATACCGATGGTCGGCACTACCGCGGCGAGCGGAGCCGGGCACCGATCTCCCTCAGGTACTGGAACGCCACGATGTAGTAGAGCACGATCCCGATTACGCAGGTGATCCACGCACCCACCTCGAAGAACGTGCGGAGTCCGGCCGGAAACGATTCGACCGCAGCCAAATAGAACGATGGGATCCCGCCGTAGAGCAGGAAGGTGGCCCACTTCCCCATTTGCCTCACTGCGACCCGCTCTCCTCGGCGCACGGTGAGGACCACCGTGGCCACCGCCATGACCAATTCCCGCAACACGAGCGCCGCAGCCAGGACCGGCGGCACCACGCCACCCACCCAGCCACCCACCACTGCGGCGAACACAGCGAGCCGGTCGGCTACCGGATCGAGTGCCTTCCCCAACTCCGAAACCTGACCAAGCCTCCGAGCCAGCCAACCATCGACCCAATCGGTCACCCCGATCACGAACAGAAGCACCGCCGCCCACAGGAAGTTCTCCTCCCAGACGAGCAGCCAAACGAAGAAGGGCACGGCAAGGAGGCGGATGAACGAGATGAGGTTGGGGATGGTGAGGATCGCGTTCATTTCCGAGGATGGAACGGTAGGAGTCTTGATAGACGGAAGACGGAAGACGGAAGTGAGAGACAGACGGTGGACGGTGGACGTCGGCCAGAGATGCAATGGGCTCGAGGAAGAGCGAATTTGGCCCCCCCGGAGGCCCGGCTTTGCCGGGCCGACAACCTAAGGCGAGCGGCGGTTGCGTCTTGGGGTTGGGGGCTGGCTAGGAGGGGAGAAGCCGCCCCTCCGGCCTTCCGCCTTCCGACTTCCGCCTTCCGTCTGGCTGCTACGCAGCCCCTTGCTCCACCAGATAGCACGCCACGTAGTGCCCGTTGCCCTTGTCTTCGAGGGGGGGGTGGTCGTTCTGTCGGCAGATCTCCGCAGCCCAGGGGCAGCGTTCGATGAAGCGACACACCGGCGGCGGGTTGATCGCCTTGGAGATGCCACCCTTGATCTCCACCGGGGTGCGTGTGTACGAAGGGTCGGGGACCGGAACCGCAGATAGAAGCGCCTTGGTGTACGGGTGGAGCGGGTTGGCCAGGAGGTCCTCGGTGCTGGCCAGCTCGACAATCTTACCCAGGTACATCACCGCGATCCGGTCGCACATGTACCGGGCAACGGCGAGGTCATGGGTGATGTAGAGGTAGGAGACGTCGAACTCGCTGCCGAGCTTGAGCATCAGGTCCATGATCGAGATGCGGATGCTCACGTCCAGCATCGATGTCGGCTCGTCCGCCACGACGAAAGAGGGGTCGAGTACCAGCGCCCTGGCGACGGCAATCCGTTGGCGCTGGCCACCGGAGAGCTCGTGCGGGTAGCGGAACATGAAGGTCGCCGGGGGTGTAAGCCCAACGAGTTGGAGCAACTCCATGACCCGCTCTTCCCGCTCCGGGGTGGTCCCGACTCCCTGCACCCTTAGTGGCTCGGAGACGGTGTCGTAGATTGTTCGGCGCGGGTTCATCGACTCGTATGGGTCCTGGAAGATCATCTGGACCCTGCGACGAAACGCCTTCATGTCCTCGCGCTTGATATTGGCCACGTCGATGGCCTCGCTTCCTTCGGCCAGCAGAATCCGGCCGCCGGTCGCCTCCATCAACTTGACCAGCATCCTCCCGGTGGTGGTCTTGCCGCACCCCGACTCCCCCACCAACCCGAGGCTCTCACCGAGGGCGATGTCGAAGCTGACCCCATCCACGGCGTGGACGAAATCGGTGGCGGCGCGGAACAGCCCCCGGGAGATGGGGAACTTTCTCTCCAGGTTCTCCACCTGGAGAAGGGGCGGGTTCACCGGGGTCAGCGGCGAGGGTGTTGCCGGGGCGGTCATCTGCGCAGCGCCTCCGCGAGCACGGGCACTTCTTCCCAGTGCCAGCAGGCCACACGGTGCCCGGGGAGCACTTCCTCGAGCGGTGGCTCTTCCACCGTGCACTTCTCGGTGGCGAACGGGCAACGGGGGTGGAATCGACAGCCCGTCGGCGGGTGGAGCAGGTCGGGGGGCTCGCCGCCAAGCGGTGCCAGCTTCCGCCGTGGCCCGGTGATCGACGGCGTGGACCGGAGGAGCAGATACGCATATGGATGGATTGGTCGGGAGAACACGTCACGGGTGGTGCCGAACTCGACCAGCTTGCCGGCGTACATCACCCCCATCGAGTCGGTGACCTCGGCGATCACCGCGATGTCATGGGAGATGTAAATGATGCTCATCCCAAGCTCCGCTTGGATCCTCTTCAGCTCCTTGAGGATCTGGTCCTGGACGATGACGTCCAGTGCGGTGGTGGGCTCGTCGGCGATGATGACCTGAGGGCTGCACGAGAGCGCCATGGCGATGATGGCGCGTTGCCGCATCCCGCCGGAGAACTCGTGTGGGTAGCGGTCGAGCATCTCGGGAGGTAGGCCCACGCTACGGAA